>JBAULI010000056.1:0-20854 GCA_049578105.1 Acidimicrobiia bacterium
ACTTCGATCAGACCCTCGCGCTGCGCCCAGTTGACCGCCTCGAACCTCGACTTCAACCCCAACTTGTCGAGCACGTTGCGGACATGATTTCGGACCGTGTTCTCCGAAATGAACAACTCGGCGGCGATCTCGCGGGAGGTCTTTCCTTCGCCGATGTGGCCGAGGATCTCCAGCTCGCGTCCGGTCAACTCCGGGTTTCGACTGACGGCGTCGCCGTGGTGTCGGAGGAGATCGCGCATCGCCGTGAACAACTTGCCCCCCATCTCAGGCGACACCGCTGCTCCCCCATCGAGCACGTCGTGCATGGCGGAGACGAGCCGAGGAAGGGGCGTGTCCTTCGTCAGATATCCGGCGGCACCCGCCTTTACTGCGGCGAGCAGATCTTTGGCGGATTCACTCGATGTGAGAAGGACCACCTTGGTCTCGACGCTCGCTTTGCCGATCGCCCCGACCACCTCGATGCCCGACATGCCGGGCATCAGCAAGTCCAACATCATCAGATCGGGCTTGTGCTCCCGGGCCAAGTCGATGGCCTTCATCGCGTCCGAAGCGACGCCCAATACCTCGAAGCCCTCCTGTTGGAAGGCGGCTCGTAGGGCCTCTCGAAAGAGCTCGGCGTCATCGACGATCACTACCGACGCCATCGCAAGTCCCCCATTTGCCCAATGGTCAGGCAATTCTGCATTGATTCTCCCAGTCATTTGAAGCTGACTAGACACCTATCGGCTGCATTTGCCGCCACCACAAGGCCTAATCGATCAAATCCCAAAGTCGTCGCCGCCGTGAGAACCGTGGCACCCGTCGTGACCACGTCGTCGACCAGCAGAAATCCGGACGACGGCCTGGCACGAAGTCCGAATGGGCGGGGAGCGGTCGAGTGGTCACCCCCGGCGCGGCGAGGGGCATGCAACGGGGCCTTGAGAAGATCGAGCACGGGCACCCCCATCCGGCGCCCCAGTGACAACGAGATCTGACGCGCCGGGTCGATGCCGTACCCGATCTGACGACTCCAGGAGCGAGGGATCGGCACCAGGGGAAGCGGAGGCAATCGCCCGGCCAATTGCTCGGCGACCAATTCCGAGTACCAGGTGTTTCCTCGATACTTGAGATTGTGGATCAGGGTGCGAGCGGGGCCCTCGTGCTCGTAGGCGGCCACCAGCCGGACACCGCCGGGTAGGACTCGCTCCTTCGCCGGCCTCAGCCGGGCAGCACACCTCGAACACAATGAGTGGGAAGCAATTTCAAAACAGACCTGGCAAACCATCCACCACGACGCTACGGGCGTGGTGGGACGAGATCAGGTGCCCTCCTGCCAACCGGCCAGGTATGAGACCTGCTCGTCGGTGAGTTGGTCGAGGCCCCCGCCCAAGTGCTCCAGCTTGATCCTGGCCACCTCCTCATCGATCTCGCTCGGCAACGTGTAGATGATCGGCTCCAGCTTGCCGGCGTTGTCGATGAGGTACTCGGCGGCCATTGCCTGATTCGAGAACGACATGTCCATGACATCCGCCGGGTGGCCTTCCGCAGCCCCGAGGTTCACCAAACGACCCTCGGCCGCAACCAGCAACCTCCTCCCATCCGGCAACTCGAACTCTTCGAGGCTGGTGCGAATGGGGCGCCGGGCCACCGCCTCGCCACGGAGCGCCGCCAGGTCGATCTCGATATCGAAGTGGCCCGCATTGGCGAGGATGGCCCCGTCCTTCATGCGATCGAAGTGCTCCATGCGGAGGACGTGTTTGTCTCCCGTGACCGTGACGAAGATGTCCCCGATCGATGCCGCGTCGAGACCGGTCATGACACGGAAGCCGTCCATTGCGGCCGTGAGGGCCCGAACCGGGTCGACCTCCACCACGATCACCTTCGCCCCCATGCCGTCCGCCCTCTTGGCCACGCCGCGTCCACAGTCGCCATAACCGATGACCACGAAGTCGAGCCCGGCCAGAAGCACATTCGTCGCCCTGACGATCCCGTCGATGGCGGACTGCCCGGTCCCATAGTGGTTGTCGAAGAGGTGCTTGGTCGCCGAGTCGTTCACCGCAACCACTGGAACCCGAAGAGTGCCGTCGGCCGCCATTGCGCGGAGTCTGATGACCCCCGTCGTCGTCTCCTCGGTCGAGCCGATGACCTCGATGTCCCGCCGATCGGTGTGGAGCAGGGTCGCCAGGTCGGCCCCGTCATCCATGGTCACCGCTGGAGCATGGTCGAGTGCTGCGTTGATGTGCTTGTAGTAGCCATCGGAGTCGATGCCCCTGACGGCAAACACGGAGATGCCCTCCGCAACCAGGGCCGCAGCCACGTCGTCCTGTGTCGAGAGTGGGTTGGAGGCGCAAAGAATCGGCTCGGCCCCGCCGTCGCGGAGTGCGAGCATCAGATTGGCCGTCTCGGCCGTCACATGGAGGCAGGCGGCGACGATGTGACCTTCGAGCGGCTTTTCCTTCTCGAACCTCTCTCGCACGGTGGCCAGGACCGGCATGCGGCGCCCCGCCCAGGCGATGCGGCGCGCACCCTCCTCGGCTAGGGCGGGGTTTGCTATGTCGTAGTTCATATCAGCCTTCAGCTAGGAGTTTCTTCAGTTTCTCGATGGTCGCCACCGGCACCGGATCGGCTCCCGCCTTGGTGGCCAGCATCCACGAGACCAGATCACCGGTGGCGGTGAGGCTCATGAGGCGGGCCAGGCCGGAATCACCCGACGACCGGACCACGGGCAACCAGGGCACGGCGAACCCGGTCAGGTCGGAAGAGTGCTCGAGGCGCACCTTCACCCGGGGATGGTCGGCCGCGTCGGCAAGGGCCAGGATGGCGACCGTTTCCCGTGTCCGTTCAGGGAAGGTCTCCCAGCCGACCAGCTCATTGTGATCCAGCTCGGGCAGCACCGACCACCATGCGGGCATCTTTGCGTTCTCGTTTATCTGTGTCTTCCAACGCTGCGCCGCCGTTCCACTGATCGCGCCACCGCCATAGATGATGCTGACCCGACCCACCAGGTCCGAGGACAGCCGATCGGCGAGCTCCCAGGCGGCCGAGCCCTCCGCGGTCAATCCGTCGACCAGATCCGCCGCTTCGACGAGCGCCGACGCCTGGTCATCGATAGTCCCCATGGCGTGAAGCACACGTCCGACCGCCCCGACCAGGTAGCCGACGGCGGCCCGGGGCTGTAGCCCGGCGGGCACCTGTATCGAGGGCCAGCCCGCCGACTCGGACATCTCCGCCAACCGACCACCCGTCGTGATGGTGACCACTGTCAGCCCGGCATCGTCGGCGGCCTCGACCATGTCGAGCGTCTCTTCGGTGTTTCCCGAATAGGAGATCCCGATGAACGTCGGTCGAACCCTCCGGGCCCAACCTGGCAGTGGTGAGTAGCCCTTGTGAACACTCACCCGCCCATCACCACCAGAAGCCAGGGCGGAGCCATAGTTCCCGGCTATCCCGGAGCCGCCCATACCCGCCACGAGGACTTCGCTCGATTGCGGGAGCGGGGGTATCGGAAGCGACTCGGCCCACCGCAACTGGTCACCGAGGGTTCGAATCATCTCGAGCATTTCACTCATCCATCGTCTCCTCATCGACGTCGGGGACGAGCATCACCGGTATCCCGTCGAGCACTGGATACTGGCGGCCACACAGATCGCACACCAAATGCGACGTCTCCGTGTTCTCGCTCAGATGGCCGTGATCGACCGGGCACACCAGAATCGCCGCAAGACCCGGGTCGATGAGACTCAATGAGCAGCCTCGATCACGGCTCGGATCCTGGCCACCGCCTCGTCGACCGAAGCCTGATCCCGGGCTTCGACGTTCAACCTGACCAAGGGCTCGGTGTTGGAAGGACGGACGTTGAACCAGAAGCTCCCGGCATCGACACTCAACCCATCGAGCCGATCGATCGAGGCGTCGTCGAATTCCCGTTCCACCGCGGCCATCGCCCGACCGGGATCGCTGACTTCGAAGTTGATCTCACCGGATTGCCGATAGATCTCGACCTCACCGACGAGAGCCGAAAGCGGTCTGCCTTCTTCGGAGACGACACGAAGGAGTATGAGCATCGCCAGCATCCCCGAGTCTGCCCGATAGTTGTCGGCGAAGTAGTAGTGCCCGCTGTGCTCACCACCGAAGACGGCACCTGTCTCCGCCATGACTGCCTTGATGAAGCTGTGGCCGACTCTGGTCCGCACGGGTGTGCCTCCGGCCTGGCGAACGAGCTCGGGCACGGCACGGGACGTGATGAGGTTGTGAATGATCGAGGCACCGGGGTGTCGTTTCAACATCCAACGAGCGATCAAAGCGGTCACCGCGCTGCCATTCACGGGCTCGGCCCTCTCGTCGATGAAGAAGGCGCGATCCGCATCGCCGTCGAAGGCGACACCGAGATCATGGCTTCCTTCCTTCACCAGGGCGATGAGGTCCCGCAGGTTCTCGACCTGGATCGGGTCGGCGGGATGATTGGGGAAAGTGCCGTCTGGTTCGAGGTACAAGCCATCGAGCGACGCCTCGAGCCGATCGAAGACCCGGGTCACCGTGATGCCGGCCATGCCGTTGCCGCCGTCGACTGCCACCCGGAGCGCTCCGATCGACTTGGGGTCGACTATGCCCAGGAGATGGTCGACATAGTCATCGACCGCATTCACACGGCTGATGGTGCCGGGTTGGTCGACCCGACCCGTCCGGCCGGCGGACACCTCTTCCTCTATCGTCTGCAGACCGCTCTCCGCCCCCACAGGAGCTGCCCCGGCGCGACAGAGTTTGAGACCGTTGTACTGGGGTGGGTTGTGCGAAGCGGTGATGATGGCCCCAGGAACGTCGTTCTTGCCCGAGTAGAAGTACACCAAATCCGTTGGCACCTCCCCCAGATCGACGACGTCGACGCCTGCATCGGTGATCCCCTCGACCAGACCATCGAACAGCTCATTGGAAGACGCGCGACAGTCCCTACCCACGGCGATCGTGTCGCCACCCATCATCCGTGCGAAGACATTCCCGACCTTCTGGAACAGATCTGCATTCAGATCCCCGTTGTCGGTGCGGCCCCTCATGTCGTAGGCCTTGAATACTGATGCCTGACTCATCGGCTGAGAAGTCTAGGAGTGCACCGGGCTGCCGCCGCCGGCGCTCTCATGCGGGATCGGCCTAGGTCACGCCGATTCCTACAATCGCCGACTCGATGACACCCACCTTCTCCATCGTGGTGCCCGTCTACAACGAGGCGGCCTTCCTTCCCCGCGCCCTGCCGGCCATGATCGCCGAGCTCGACGGGGTGGGTGAGCCCTATGAACTGCTTCTGATCGAGAACGGATCGACCGATGACACCGCCGACGTGGCGCGAGGTCTCGTTGGGGAGTCCCCGATCTCGGTGATCTCGCTCGAAGATGCCGACTATGGGGCAGCCATGCGGGACGGGTTCTTGAAGGCGAAGGGCCAATGGGTGGTCAACTTCGACATCGACTATTTCTCGGCCGACTTCCTACGAACCGTGCTCGGGATGGGCACGTGTGACATCGTGATCGCCTCCAAGAGGAATCCGGCGTCTGAAGATCGCCGCTCCCTCCTTCGCAGAGTGGCCACACGTGTCTTCAACATCCTCCTCGAGACGATTCTCCATTCGAAGGTCAGCGACACACACGGGATGAAGGCCTTCCGAAAGGAGCTCATCGCCGATCTGGCCCCCAAGGTGGTCAGCCGTCAGGACCTCTTCGACACCGAATTGGTGATAAGGGCCGAGCGTGCCGGCAACGAGATCTGCGAAGTGCCGGTGGTGGTGGAAGAGATGAGGGTCGCCCGCTCGTCACTGGTCAAAAGGGTTCCGCGCACCGTCATGGGGCTGTGGGAGATTCGGAAGCTGCTCGGGACCGAAGATCCGCGCTGAGGCGTCGTCGACGCCATCCCCAAACCAAGACCCCGCCGAGGGCCAGAAGACCGACCAGTGTGCCCAGCTTCCCGAAGGTCTCGGCCCAAGTGTCCTGGAACTCGAGAACCACGTGGTCACTCGTTGGAACCACGACCATCAGTGACGGGGCAGCCAACCAGGGCCCGTCCGCTCCTTCTGCATGCCAATTGGGAAAGTAAGACACCTTGATGAGATGGGGCACGCCGATGGCCGTGGTCGTGAAGGAGATGCGATGCTCGTCCACGACGATGTCGCTCACCGCATCGGCCGGTGTGTCCAGGGCCACGTCGGGACGCTGATCGGCGGACTCGATTCGTGGCCAATCCGGCGGGCCGTCCGAAACCACCCAATGATCGAGATGGTCCACGTCCTCGTACCACTGAAGCGCCATGTCGAAGAAACTCGGCAACTCGTTGCCGTCGGCGCCGGTGACCGCCCCGGCACCGGTCAACGACGCGAGGGCACTCCGTTTCGGGACCGGGTACACCGCCGGCAGATAGCTGGCCGCCTCGACCAACTGGGTCGGTGGCAGTTGATAGATGGTGAAGGGGCCCGCTGTCCCCAGCTTGGTCAGCTCGGGGAAGCCGTCAGCCCTCGCCGTCGCCTCCGGGGTGAAGGACACGTAGTAGGAGACACCGAAGAACTCGAGATGCTTCAGGCCCCGATCCATCTCCCGGGTGTGATAGGTGAGACCCGGAATCGGGTTCGACGGGTTCTCCGACATCTCCGATGAGTTGATGAAATGGAACGGAGTGGTCAAGGAGGACTCGAAGTAGAGGCCCTCCATCGACTTCTGCGACCCATCGGTCCAATAAGGGATGAGCATCGGGGACATGGGAGTCCCGTACTTGTTCAGGTCGCTGTTCGCCTCCCATTGCACCCGGCCGTCGGGGAGGCCATCGAGAAACGTCATGAGAGACTCGTACTCGGGCCACGGCTGTTTCGACTCGTATCCCTCGTAATTCCACTTCGACCAGCCGTCGATGAACGTGACGCCGGCCAAGGCACCGAATACGACGAGGCAGAGCGCCGTGGCGGTGAGGAAGTCCCTGCTTCCAACCGTCCCCGACCACATGAACGAGACGGCCACGGCGGCGGCGCCTGCCACGGCTACCGGGATCCAAGCCCACGACGGGAAGTCTGCAGAATCGGCAACCAGGCCAGTTGCGACGACGGCGATCACAACGATCAAGGCCCTCGGCCAATACCAGGAGACCCGGGAGGGGATCCGTCTCGACAACCAGACGATGGCCGCCCCGGCGCCAACGGCGGCGAAGAAGGCGACACCGAAGTACCAATAAGGGAGAAGGCGGCCGTTCCACAGCTTCCAGCGGTCGCCGGTGAACAACCCGGGAAAGAGCTCTGGGAGCAATGTCGGAAGGGGGAAGTAGAGGACGGGAAGGAGGGTGGCGCCGATCAATGGCGCCACCCGGCCGGATCGCCGGCCGGCCCAAATGGCACCAGGAATGGCCACCGGTATCAGCATCCACAGCTCGACGGGGAAGATCTCTTCCCAACGTGACAGCGGCGTCCACGCCATGTCCGATGTCAGACCGATGCGTGCGGCCAGCGGAAGCGCCCAGAAGGCCGCTATGGCGAACCCCCATACCCAAACCGCCAGCGTTCGCCAGAGCCCTTTCTTCCAGGGAAGGATGAAGAGAGAGGCGAATATGACGACAAGGGTGGTGAGTATGTGCGACAGCGCCGTTGCCGCCAGCGCAAGCGCAGCCCACTTCAGGTACTTCTTGTCTTCTCGAACGCCCTTTATCAGCAGGCCGAGGTAGAGGAGCGAGAAGGCGAACGACCACGAGTAGGCGAACTCACCGGCCAGGGTCGAGGCGACATTTCCACCATATATGGAGTAGCTCTCGAGGAAGGCGAAGATCACACCCGACCCGGCGGCTATCAGAGCGACATGCTTGCCCAGCTTCATGCTCCTCGCCAGAAAGTAGGCCGCCGGGGGCAGGGCGAGGAGACCCATCACCGTCACGATCTTGAAGGCGACCCCATAGGGAAGGACGAGGTCGAACAACACGATGACGAGCGATGGGAGCGGGAAGTAGAAGTAGAAGGCGGGGAACCCGGCGAACCAGTCGTTGGACCAGCCCAAAATCCTTCCCTCAGGGAGGAGGGTGTCCCGCAGGTAGGCGGGACCGAACACTTGAGCACCCATGTCGCCACCGGTCGGGGTGGTGGCGGAGAGGATCCAGCGCGGGTTCATCACGACCAGGATCACCAGGGATATGCCGGCGAGTATGAGCCACGTCGGCCTGAGATTGATCCGGCCGCCGAGCCGGGGAGTCGTCACTGGCGATTCTGTCGGACGATCTCCAGGACCTGGGACACGTCGATGTCGATCCCGTCCCGATTCCACCACTTCTCCTCGCAATTGTGACAGGAGAAGAAGACGACCTCGGTCCCGTCCGGCAGGACATGTTCGATCTCGATCACGTCAGGTTGTGAGCACTGTGGGCAGTTCATCTCGTCTCGACGGTGGGGTTGGGGATCATCGTAAAGCGAGGAGGGGGTTACAACAACGCTTCTTCGTCGAGGAGCTTTCCCACATAGCGACTGCGCCGCTTGCCGTTCTCTGTCCAGTATGCGTACCAGTACGGACCGTGGGGGCAACTCGTGCATCCCGTCTTGCCACACCGAACAGACTGCTGTCGGAGGTGGACGTCGGGATGATCCTCTCCACCGAGAGCGCCATTCCTCTGCAGCTGGGCTCGAGTCAGGATCAGAAGTCGACGCAGATCATGCTCGTCGAGGTCTTTGACCGCGTCGAGCAGGTCGCGATCGAGGGCCATCAGGCCACAGAGAGAGGCGCGAAGAGACGCGTGACCGTTCGCCGGTCGGTGAGAGTCCAACCCTGGGGCGGGATCATGCGGTCGGCGTGATCTGAGCAGAGGGCGTAACCGTTGACATCCATCCCACTGACGAGGTCCTCCATCCACACCGCCCGATCGGCATAGGAGAAGGTCATGTATGCCCCCGCCGGGGAGCCGCACCGAACACAGCTGAGAACCATGCCCGGAACGGTAGGGATACCGGTCGGCGCGTTCAAGGACCCCGCTGTCGCAGCAAGTTCACCGGGTCGCCGGCCACACGTTCGATTGTCGAATCCGATCGCACCACCAGCGTCGTCGGAACCACATCGATCGCCATCTCCGTGAACAGAGCAGGTTCTTCCTCCCACGAGTATTCGACGAAGCCCACCTCTCCCAACTCACCCACGAGGCGGTCCCTGGCGATCACACAGTCCGCACATGTCGCTGACGAGAAGAGATAGATGCCAGGAGGCAATTCGACGTCCTTCTCAGGAGACCGCTGCCGGGTGCGAAGGGCAAGGGTTATGACCGCTGTCACCGCCACGGCTCCGAGGATCAGCGCCAGCCGGGTCAGCACCTCACTCATCGAGGATTGGCGTCCCCATCGCGTAGACCCTCGCCGTATCCATCGCGGCGGACCAGAGCACAACGAGGTCTCCATCGCCCGTCACCGAATATCCGTCCCCCGTACCGACTATGGCCTCGAACTCCACGACCTGGCCTGCCGGGACGACGAACTGCTCGGCTACCGAGTCCGGACGGTGATCTGTGACCACCACGGTCGCATCGTCGAGACCAGTGTTCAGAATCACGAGACTTCCCTGGCCTTGCGCTATGGAACCGGCGCCGGGAAGGAGCCATCGGGCCGCCGGCGTCGATGCGCCAGAGGTGATCGCGAGCCCGTCATCTGCGACTGTCCTGAGGAAGACACCTACCGGTTGAGCGGCAATCACCCGCATTGCGCCAGTCGAGCCTCCCAACTCACCCAAATCCACGGTGACCTGGCCCCGGGCCGGCACCACCCCCTCGTCCGCTGCCTCCACCAGGCCCTCGGGGCCGTACACATCGACCTGATAGGCGACATCCGAACCGACACCCGTGGAGATCACGATCTCGCCCGACGCATCTCCAGGTACCGGCACGAACCAGTCGGTTGCCGGAGTCACCGCGTTCCACAACGCCAGATCGGTGCCATCTGAGAGTCTCCCGACGGCGAGGATGCTTCCCTGGCTGACTGTCACGGTCACCGACATGGACTCCCGGCCAGGCAGGATCTGGGACATGTCGATCAACGCGCTGGACCTCGACGGCACCGTGATGTCCTCGAGCTGGGGTGCCGTCTCGAGCCCGGATTCGGACACCGCTGCGAGGTCCACCACAGCCTCACCGGCGTAGGGATTCATCAGTTGGATCTCGAATGTCTGCCCGCTGACCGTGGAGCCGCCTGCAAGCAGAGTCTGCTCGGCAGGTTTGGACTGGCACCCCTCGAGCGCCACGGAAGTCGGTCCTGTGATCAACGAGGCGGCACTCGCCTCCGCATTCGGGAACTCGAGGAGCCCCGCAGCCACACCGACTGCTGCCACGTCGACCAAGGGCACGGTGGCGGACCCGGATGCTCCGGTCTGGAAAATCGATGAGCCTGCTGCAACACCACCCGAGAACGCAGTGACCGTTCCTTCGCCGTTGACAGTGGATAGGACCGCGGTGGTCGTGTCCTGGCCACTTCCCTGCTCGACGGCACAGACCGCCACAGGTGGCGGGTTGTAGCCGGGCGCGTCACCCGGCACCGGATCACCCGGTGGTGAGGCCAGAGCCGCCCCGGCGGCGAGGGCGATCAACAGCAGCACGGATAGCACTCTGCTCATCGTCTGATCCTCCCAACGACGATCAAGACCAGGGACAGCCCGAGCAGGGCAACTGCGGCGACCGGCGCATATGAGAGAGCCCCACCGCCCTCGAAGGTGGCACTGCCATCGATTCCGGAGACCTCGGTCCACCATGCGACCCGGCGGCTGTCGGGTCGCCAACCCTCGGCGTAGTTGACTCTCAATTGCACACGGCCCGGATAGGCCAGGCCCCCGAATCCGGCGCCTTCGCGCCGCCAGACGACGTCTCCCTCCCCGAGGGCCAGCGGTGCTGCCTGGGTGTTCTCATAAACACGGGATCCTTCCGCCAACGGCGTCGGTATCAGATCGAGTTGCGACCCGAGCACACCATCGAAGGCGATCACAGGGCCTTCGACCACCACCCAGTCGATGGCGTATTCGCTCAAGGCCCGGCCCGGGCGCAGTTCCGCGCCGGAAGCGATGGCAGCCAATTGATCGGCCAGAGCGTCATCGCCGCCTCGGATCGCGGGAAGCCAAACGGCGTCCATTGTCAAACCGTCTCCTGGCACGGTCCGATACCAGAATCCCGGGCCTGAACGGGCCTCACCGGGCAGAAGCGACCGATCGCCCGAAACGACCAGGATCCGCCCGGGGCCATCTTCGCTCGCCAGGGTCGACGCAAAGGACAGCCGATCGTTCACATCGCCGTCGGGCAAGCCGAGGCGACCTCCGAGTAAGGCACCCGCCGACGCCACGAGGACCACAAGCGCCCCCGCCGCGGCGACCAGGCGCCGGGCGTCCAGGGTCAGTCGATCGAGCCCAGCCGCAACCACCAGGGCGGAGCCCATCGATGCAACGACCAAGGCCGCCTCCTCGACACCCGGGCCACCGACACCGAATTGGATCAGAGCCAGGCCGCCGAGTGCGAGAGCCCCTCCAACCCCGCCGAGGCGACGAGCCCTGGTGTCGACGAGCACCAGAGAGACCCCCGTCGCCGCGATGGTGAACACCCACCAAATCGGCACCACGACCCCCAATCGCCGGGTGGGATCGGCGACCCAACCCATGTCGTCGTGTAAGAACCCCACTGCCGTCGCCAAACCGAGCAGGCTGAGGATTGCCAGGGAGATGGACGATCGACTTCCGCCGAAGAGAGCCCAGACCAGTGCGACCAGAAGCGGGGCGAGCCCGAGCAGCGGTGATATCGCCGCGAGGAGGAGCGACCAGAAGAGCGTCCATCCAATGTGGGTCAAACGACTCCGTTGTCGATCGGCAGGATGGAGGAAGACGGACCGGACCGCCCACGGGAGCAAAGCGGCACCTCCGAGAGCGGTCCATGACCCCGATCCGACCAGGGCTGCCGTGCCGGGGCCGGCCAGGAGCACCAATCCCGACAGATACCGGCTCGGTCCGCGAAATCCGAGCCGACCGGCCAGTCGCCCCATCCCGATCACCCCGATGAAGCCGAACAGGATCGTCACCAAGGTCCTTGCGGTCCCCTCGGAACCGAAGGCGAGAAATCCGGCGAGCGCAGAAAACCCGGCGACCGGGTGGACGGCGTCCGGGGAGCCGAGCCCGGAGTCGTTCCACCCGGCAAAGAAGCGGTCGGCGGCGACGGTCGGCGACTCGAATGGGAAACTGAACCCGATGTTGGGAGCGCCGCTGAAGAAGAGGGTTCGGGCACTGAAGAAGATGATCAGGATCGCGATCAACGCACCCCAAATGCCGGGACTCGACCAGACACGGCGGCTGCCCTTGGCCAGCGCCTGGTCGTCGTCGAACGCGGACAGCACGCGATCGGTGAGCTCGGACCCGATCTCCCGCAAGCGGACCGACCCTCTCGCCTGGAATCGGAACAACTCCTCGTCGCCAAACGCTCGGACGGGCCGGAAGCGACGTCGTGAGGCGATCGTGGACGGAATGTGCCACAGGTTCCACAGCCATGCGACGACGTTGCGCGCTGCGGGCCTCCATCGGAGCAGGAGCAGGTTGGCCAGGGAATCGACCAGAGTCACGAGGAAATAGAAGGGGACGACCCAGGCGAGCGTGATCGGGCGATACGCCTTCAACATTGCTCGTAACCGTCCCGCCTGCTCGCGCCACCCACGGCCACGCTCCACGCATCGCGCCTGGTGATAGACCTCCGATGATGGGACCGTTATCACCCGCCCGCCGGCGAGCCGGGCTCGTTGCGAGAAGTCGAGACCTGCCGACACCGGCTCCATGAGCGGATCGAGGCCGCGCAGGCCCTGTGCCAGATCCCTCCTGACGAGCATCGATACCGAGGAGACGGAGGCGACCTCACGAACCACGTCGTACTGCTGCAGGTCGATCTCGCCCACGTCGAGACCCGAATAGGCATCGCCGTATACGTCAGTTGCGCTGCCGATCGACTCGAGCTCGTCGCGGGTGCCGGCGATGAGGATCTTGGAGCCGCCGAGCGATGCATCGCTTCGATCGACCTCGGCGACGAGCGCAGCGAGCGCATCGGGTCGTGGCCGCGCATCGGCATGAACGATCCACAGGTAGTCGATGTCCGGCGGTGCGCCGGCGATCGCTTCTTCGAGGCTGATCGCACCACTCGCCGCGTCCGGTAGCTGGTTTGCCTCGCCGACGACGATGAGGTCCCGCACACCTTCGTAGACTTGACGTTCGATGGTGGCGAGGGCAGTGCTCAGGTCGGCGCCCTCGACGGGAGTGACGATCACCCTGATGCGTGGAACGCTCGGCGGTGCCGTGGGCTTCGGTTCCTCCGCCGCGTGCGGAGTTGAGACATCGGTCATGCGGTGTGCCATTGTGAACCGGACCCCGTCGCTGAGCAATATCGAGGAGCCGAGATGAGGGTTACACAGCTTTCCGGTGGCGTTGGCGGAGCCCGCCTCGCCCGTGGTTTCGACCTGCTTCCCGACGTCGAGCTCACCGTCGTGGTGAACGTGGGAGACGACCTCCCTTACCGCGGATTACACGTTTCACCAGACCTGGACACGGTCACATATACCTTGGCAGGCGTCGAAGGCCCGGACGGCTGGGGTCGGGCCGATGACTCATTCACCGCCCACGACGAGATGACCCGTCTCGGGGCTTCGGGCGACTTTCGCGTGGGCGACACCGACCTCGCCCTGAAGCTCCTTCGGACCGGCGCCATGGCAAACGGGATGGCTCTCTCCACCTTCACTCGGGACATCAGCGCCCGCTTTGGGATCGGTTCGGTGATCCTCCCCGCCACCGACGACATGCTGCGCACAGTGATCGTGACGCACGACGGGCAGGAGCTCGACTTCCGCGAGTACTTCGTCACCCGGCGGCATAGGGACGGTGTGGCACGTCTCGAGTTCGTGGGAGCCGACGTGGCGAAGCCCGCACCCGGCGTGATGGACTCGATCTCATCGTGCGACGTCCTCGTGATCGGGCCTTCCAACCCCCCTCTGTCGATATGGCCCATCCTCGCAATCCCTGGTGTGGAAGATGCGGTGCGGTCACATCCCCGGGTCGTCGCGGTGAGCCCCCTCATCGGCGGACAGCCGATCAAGGGGCCGGCAGACCGCGTGATCCAAGACCTTGGATTGGGCACCGGAACCGACGGGGTGGCCTCTTGTTATCGAGGCTTGATCCACAAGCTCTTCGTTGATCGAAGTGACGAGAAGGACTCGGGACAGGTCGACGACGTCGAGGTCCGTGCCACCGACACGTTGATTCGGGACCCGGAGAAGGCGCGCCAGTTGGCGTCGGTCATAATCCAGGCGTGAGCCTCCTCATTCATCCTGTGGAAGGGATCGGTCGGATCCAACCGGGTGATGACCTCTCTGACATGCTGGCCCGGGCTTTGACGCCGCTTGGCCCTGTGCCGGGTGACATTCTCGTGGTCACACACAAGGTCGTCTCCAAGGCCGAGGGTCAGGTCGTGGATGTCGAAGGAGACGAGGAGAGTTTCAAGAAGGCCCTCGTCGAATCGGAGGCCGTTTCGATCGTGAGACGACGCGGCGACCTCATCATCGCCCAGACCAAGCATGGCTTCATCTGTGCCAATGCCGGCATCGATCGCTCCAACGCCGAGCCGGGGACGATGATCCTCCTTCCCGAGGACCCGGACCGATCGGCCCATCGCATCCGCACCCGGCTCCAGGGCATCTTCGGCTTCGACCTGCCGGTGATCATCAGCGACACCTTCGGCAGGCCGTGGCGGCGCGGGCTGACCGACATCGCCATCGGGATCTCAGGGCTCGAGGCGATTCTGGACCATCGCGGCACCCGAGATTGGAGCGGGCGTGAGTTGGAGGTCACCGAGATAGCAGTGGTCGACGAGATAGCCGCTGCCGCAGACCTGGTGATGGGGAAGGCCGACGGGATTCCGGCAGCCCTGGTGAGAGGGTACGTCGGACCGAGGGGGTCAGGACGCGGTCGGGACCTGGTTCGCCCGGTGGATGAGGACCTGTTCCGGTGAATCGCGGGCGAGAGCTTGGGCTCAGGCCCCGGGTCGGCCCAGCCCCCAGTAGTCGAGGCCTACTGCCCTGACCGCTTTGGGATCCAGCAGATTGCGGGCGTCCACAACCCGGTGCCCCCGCATCACTCGTGCCACTTCCGACATCTCCACCGTGGAGAACTCGGGCCATTCGGTGGCAATGAGGAGCACGTCGGCATCGCGACAGGCCGCGATCGGGTCTTCGGCCATCGTGAGGATGTCCGTCGAAGCCTCGGGGTCGTAGGCAATGACTTCGGCGCCGTCGTTCTGCAGCAACATGGCGATCCGGACCGCTGGTGACTCACGCACGTCGTCGGTCCCTGCTTTGAAGGCGACACCCCACATGCCCACTCGTCTCCCCCGGAGCCCCCCGCCGGCAGCCTGGCGGACCTTGTCCGCAACCCGGCGCCGCTGCTCTTCGTCCGCTTCGATGACGGCGCGGAGCAACTCGAAGTCATATCCGGCGTCCTTGGCGACCGCGATCAGGGCGGAGGTGTC
The DNA here is from genome assembly GCA_049578105.1 of Acidimicrobiia bacterium. Taxonomy (GTDB): domain Bacteria; phylum Actinomycetota; class Acidimicrobiia; order Spongiisociales; family ZC4RG35; genus JARDZU01. The sequence continues at coordinate 15,493 of JBAULI010000056.1, forward strand.
CTTGGGGAAACAGGAGCCGCCGTATCCGGGACCGGGCTGGAGGAAATGTGGCCCGATCCGATGATCCATGCCAAGTCCCTTGACCACGTCGAGGATGTCGGCGCCAACGGCTTCGCAGACGTTCGACAATGTGTTGACGAAGGTGAGACGGGCGGCGAGGTATGCGTTCGATGCGTACTTGATCATCTCGGCCGAGGTCGGGTCGGTGATGACCACGTTCGGGTCGAGACTGCGGTAGAGGTCGGCGACCTGGCGCCCTTCCGCCTCGTCCCAGGCGCCAACGACGATCCGGTCTGGCTCCTGGAAGTCTTCCACCGCCTTTCCCTCTCGGAGGAATTCGGGGTGGGAGACGATTCGGGCCGGACTGCCCAGATCGGCAAGCCGCTTGCGTAGCGAGGCCACGGTCCCCGGCGGAACCGTGGACTTCACCACGAAGATCGTCCCGTCATCGACCTGGGGCCCGAGCTCATCGATGACGGCAGTCACGAATCGCAAGTCTGCCCGGCCATCTTCAGATTCGGGAGTGGGAAGACAGAGAAAGACGAACCTGGCCCCCTCTATCGCCTCGACGTTGGAGGAATGGAAGCTGAGCAGCCCCCGCTCCCTGGCCCGCGAGAGCAGATCAGGCAGGCCTTGCTCATAGATCGGAACGCCCCCGGACTCCAGGAGGTCGACACGCTCTCGATTCGCCTCGCCGACTCGGACCTTGTGCCCGAGGTTGGCGAGACCGGCACCGGTCACGAGCCCGACGTAGCCGGCTCCGATGATTGCAATCTCCATCAGCCCTCAATCCTAGGAAGACCGTCGAATCGTCACGTGGCGTCGGCCCCGACGATCACGACGGCGTCATAGGCGTTATCGACACTTCCGACTTCGACTACACCAAAACCGAGCCGTTGGACGATGGCCTGGCCGGCGTCGCTGCCCGACCGGATGATGACAGTGGTGGTCTGGTAGTCCTTGTTGGGGGCGTCTCCGACGGAAGCAACCTCATATCCCTCGGCGGAGAGCCGCTCGGCCATATGCCCGGCGGCCCCCGAGACACCGTTGCCGTTGAGCACCTGCAAACGCAGCGGGGCGGTGGCGGTTTCCTGTGATCCGGCCAGGAAGGCCTGGATCGCCTCGGTGGCATCCGGCTCCCTCCTCACCACGACAGATGCGCCACCGATGCTGGCACCATCGACCGGCAGAGTCGTCCCATCCAGGTTTCCCCTCAACAGTGAGCGGAAGTCCCAGGCCAGCCCGGCGACAGAAGAGTCGGCGAGAGAAGCATCGATGATCATGTGCTCGGCCATGGCTCCGGCGATCTGACCTGCCTCGGTCACCGAAGATGGGCTCTTCAACTCGGAGAGGATGGCACGCACCACCTGCTGTTGGCGTTGGGTTCGCCCGATGTCACTGGCATCGACACTCACCCACTTCCCGTTCTGGTACTCCTGGTACTTCCGGGACCTGGCAAAGGCGAGGGCGGTCCTTCCGTCGAGCACCTGAGTTCCGGCGGACACGTCGAGACCCGAGGACACATCGCGTGCCGGATAGGGGAAGGTCATCTCGATCCCACCGAGTTGATCGACCATGGCGATGAAGCCGACAAACCCGATCTCGACATAGTGATTGACGCTGATCCCCAGGTTCTCCCGAATCGTCTGAACCATGAGACTCGGGCCCCCGTAGGCGTAGGCGGCATTGATCTTGCCTTTCCCGTTGCCGGGGATATCCACCCAGAGATCCCGGGGAATGCTCAGGATCTTGGCCTCACCCGACGAGCGATCGAGGCGGACCAGCATGATCACATCGCCACGCTGTCCCCCGGCGGAGCCGAAGTTGGTCAGGTCGTCGAGGCCTTGACGCGAGTCAGAGCCGACGATCAGAAAGGTGAGGGCGTCTCCAGTGGCCGCCGACAACTCGTCCACGACGTCCTGGTCGGTATTGGCTAGGGCCAGGATGCCATTGCCGGTGCGGATCGCCCAGATGAGGCCGATCGCGGCAACATTGGCCAGCACCAACAAGACGATGATGCTGACCTTCAGCCACTTGGGCAGCCCGCGACGCGGGACAGGGTTGGTAGGTGGAGATGAAGACATCTTCAGTGAGACGTCACCAATCTAACGAGGGTTCCGTCGCTATCGCTGGGTCCGCTGAGACGAGGTCCGGGCGACCACGGGTTATCGTACCGGCCCATGGCAGTGCTGCCGCATGAGGGAACCCACTCGATCATGTTTGGGAGCTGGCCGATTCCTGTCGGAGCCGGCCAGCGAACCGCTTACCTGGCGCGCCCGGACGCGGCCGGACGGTTCCCGGCCGTGATCGTGCTCCCGACTCTGGACGGTTTGACGGGTTTCGAAAAAGACCTGTGTCGATCATTGGCCAGAACCGGGATCATCGGAGTTGGGATCGACTTCTACCGCGAAGGGGGCGATCCGCTGGATCGCTACGCCCACCTCACCGACACGCGTGCGATGACCGATCTCGACGAGACCGGGGAGTTTCTCAGGTCCGACGACGTCCGCTGGGTCGTGGAGGGCGGCATCGGCCTCCTCGGCCTCGACGTGGGGGGTCGCTTTGCCCTGGTCGCTGCGGCGACCCGCGAATGGGTCGGATCCGTCGTCGCCGCCTATACCCCCCTCACCGGAGACGAGGAGCGGGAGCACCCGGTGGCCGAGTACCTCTCCCACATGCCGGTACCGGTCCTGGGGCTCTTTGGAGCTGAAGACGACCTGATCGACGTCACGACGGTTGACGAGGCCCAGCGTCGGAACGACCACGGCCAATGGCTGCTCTACGAGGGAGCCGGCCACGACTTTCTCGACGTGGACGCTCCGGGGTTTCACGAGGATTCGGCCGCAGATGCCCGGGCCCGCATCTTCGACTTCTTTCACGCCACTCTGCCCAGGGCCCAGGAGATCGATCTCGGATAGTGCCGGCGGCCGCCCTTTTCGGCACTAGCCCGGGCGCACGTGGCGCACCGCACCGGATTGAAGTATGAGCTTCGATGCCCCCACTTCGACGATGAGGCCGCCGTCATCGGACACCTCCCGCGCCAGTCCGGCCCCGTCCGGCTCCCAGGTGATGCGACGACCGAGTGTCAGACAGGTCTCTCGATACTCCTGTAGAGGCCAAGTCTCCGAGGCAACGATGGCGAGAAACTCAGCACCCCACAAGCCGGCGATTTCGGCATGGAGGCCACCATCAGGTTTCACGGAGTAGAGGGCTCCGACGCCGGGCGGAGGGTCGGGCCACCACACATTGACTCCCAAGCCGGTCACCACCACTCCCTCACTCCGCTCGACGAGGATGCCGCCGATCTTGTCATCCCCCAGCATCAGGTCGTTGGGCCACTTGAGCCCCAATGCCGGCATCGCCCGGACCGCGGCGACCCCCGCCATCAGGGAGAAAGGCCGCCGATCGGCCGGCTCGGCACGGAAGGCGATCGAGGTGGCGAGAGCGGATGGTGCGTTCATCCACTCCACACCGGTTCGACCTCTGCCCGAGGTCTGCCGCCTGGCCACCACCTGCACGGGGAGATCCCCGAGCGAGTCGCGAGCGAGGTCCTGAGTCGATGGGACCTCTTCTCGGCGGATTAGCAAATAGGGTGTAGCCATCTCGTTTCCCGACGAGTCGAAACTTGGAGGATACGGAGGAGTCTTGGGTACCGAGGCGCGAATCGAGCGGCTGAGAGAGCTTCGCGAGGAGGCCCTCAACGCCGGCAGTCAGCGAGCGATCGCCAGACAACACGAGCAGGGCAAGCTCACCGCGAGGGAACGGATCGAGACTCTTCTGGACAAGGGGTCCTTCCAGGAGATCGACCAGTTCGTAAGACATCAGTCCTCCGGCTTCGGCATCGAGGACAAACGACCTTTGGGCGATGCCGTCGTAACCGGTCATGGCACGATCGACGGTCGTCCCGTTTTCGTCTTCGCTGAGGACTTCACCGTCTTCGGTGGAAGTTTGAGCAAGGTCGTCGCGGACAAGATCTGCAAGGTGCTGGACATGGCCCTCGAGACCGGCACTCCGGTGATCGGCCTCAAGGACTCCGGAGGGGCGCGGATTCAGGAAGGCATATCGTCCCTGGACGGGTACGGCCGCATCTTCGAGCGCAACGTCCGAGCCTCGGGGGTCATCCCACAGATCTCGGTGATCATGGGCCCTTGCGCCGGTGGCGCCGTCTACTCCCCCGCCCTGACCGACTTCGTCTTCCAGGTCGACAAGACCAGTCACATGTTCATCACAGGCCCCGACGTGATCAAGGCGGTGACCGGAGAGGAGGTGACCATGGAGGAGTTGGGGGGCGCCACGACCCATGCCTCGAAGTCGGGCGTCACCCACTTCGTCTATCCATCGGGAAACGATGCCCTCGAGGCCGTTCGGTACCTGGTCTCATTCCTGCCTCGGAACAACATGGAGTTGCCTCCCTACTTCGCTCCGACCGATCGACGCGACCGGGTGGATGATCCACTGGACTCCATCATCCCCGACTCTGCCAATCAGCCCTATGACATGGTCGACATCATCGAGACGGTCCTCGACGATGAGGCATTCTTCGAGGTCCACGAGCACTGGGCCCGAAACATCGTCATCGGCCTGGGACGTCTCGACGGTCACACCGTCGGCGTTGTCGCCAATCAGCCGGCGGTGCTCGCAGGCACGCTCGACATCGAGGCCTCGGAGAAGGCCGCGAGATTCGTGCGCTTCTGCGACGCGTTCAACATCCCGATTCTGACCTTCGTCGATGTCCCCGGTTTTCTGCCTGGTGTGGACCAGGAGCACAATGGGATCATTCGACATGGTGCCAAACTCTTGTACGCCTACTGCGAGGCCACGGTCCCGCGACTCTCGGTGATCACCAGAAAGGCTTATGGCGGGGCGTATCTCGTCATGAACGCCAGGGGAATCCGCGCCGACCTGGTCTTCGCCTGGCCATCGGCCGAGATCGCGGTCATGGGAGCTCAGGGCGCCGTAAACGTCATCCATCGGCGAGAGCTCAAATCGTCAGAGGATCCCGAGTCGACCAAGGCGGCATTGATCGCCGACTACGAGCAGCGCTTCAACAACCCGTACGTGGCCGCAGAGCTGGGGCTGGTCGATGAGGTCATCGAGCCTCGCGAGACGAGATACAAGTTGATCCGCGCCCTCGAGATGCTCCGGACGAAGCGGGAGACGCTTCCCCCGAAGAAGCACGGAAACGGGCCTCAATGACGCTCCCTGCCGGGGTGGCGGACCGGATCGAGTCGATCGCAATTCGAGGCATGTCATGAAGTCGGTTCTGATCGCCAATCGGGGCGAGATCGCCGTTCGCATCATCCGCACCGCCCGAGAGATGGGTTTGCGAACGATTGCGATCTACTCCGAGCTCGACAGGGAC
>JBAULI010000057.1:0-12452 GCA_049578105.1 Acidimicrobiia bacterium
CGACGAGATCGGCCCCTCGCTCCGCTGGGCCACGGCACAGGTGAACAAGACGACCCGCTCTGGTGGAGACTGGGGTGGGGACAACTCGGGTGGCGGGCAGAAGGTCCCGCCGGCCCCGGTGGCACGCGAGACGTACGGCCCCGACGAAGCCCCCTTCTGATCAGGAGTTCGAGCTAATGGCAAGAAAGAGCACAAACAACCCGAGGCCAAAACGACGGCGCGGGATGGAAGTGAGACGCGGACGTCCCAAGCCGTGCGCCTTCTGTAAGCAGAAGGTCGACTACATCGACTGGAAGGACGTCGGCGTCCTGCGCAAGTACATGTCCGATCGGGGAAAGATCCGGGGCCGCCGTGTAAACGGGAACTGCCCTGCCCATCAGCGGGAGATGGCCACCGCCATCAAGAATGCCCGTGAGATGGCCCTGCTTCCCTATCTGAACACCCGATGAGGCTGATACTCACCGACGACGTGCAGGATCTGGGCAAGCGGGGTGACGTCGTCGATGTCGCCGACGGCTTTGCTCGGAACTTCCTGCTTCCCCGGAAGAAGGCGACCAAGGCCAGTGAGGCCGCCATGGCTCATGCCGAGCAGATCCGCGAGGCGCGGATCGAGTCCGAGCGCAAGGCGAAGGACGAAGCCGAGAAGGTGGCAACCCAATTGGTCGGGGTTCGCGTGGTCATCGCCGCCCAGGCAGGAGACGAGGGCCAGCTCTATGGCTCGGTCGGCCTTGCCGACGTGGTCGAGGGTGTTCGCCGCTTCACCGGTGTCGAGTTGGACCGGTCGGTTGTCGAGATCGCCAAGCCGATCAAGGCCATCGGTCTCCATGAGATAACCATCAAACTTCACCCCGAAGTGGAGTTTCCCCTCACTCTGGACGTGATACCCGCCTCCTAGGGCCCGCTCAGGACGGCATCGACTCAGGGAGTGTGAGCTCCCGCCAGACGATGTTCATGGCCGGGCTCATCGGATCTTCGACCGTGCCTACTTCGGTGAAACCTTCACGCTCATAGAAGGCGCCTGCCCCTCGATTCGAAGCGAAGTGCTCGACCCGTAGCCGCTCTGTGCCCTCGGGGAGGGTTTCGATGATTGCCTGCAGTAGACGTGGGGCGATCCCACGTCGTCGGTGGGAGGGATGGACATAGAGCTTCCAGACGACGGGTGAACCTTCGTGCATCCCCCACTCCGCAACGCCGACCAGCTCGCCCTCGACCTCTGCGATCATCATCCTGCCTTCACGCGCGGCGAGTGTCATCCGCTCCGGTGTCCACCAGCGGGTCACCTGCGCCTGTGCCGCCTCGGCGCCCAACAGAGGCCCGTAGTGCGCTGGGATAAAGGCCGCTCCAAAGGCGCAAACGGCCTCAGCGTCCTCGGTTGTGGCGAGTCGCACATCCACCCTCCGAGGGTACCGGCACCCCGGCGGACCGGTCTCTAGCGCCGATTTTCGCACTCCCTAACGACGGTTTTCGCGATCTGGAAGGTGAAATTCACCAGCGCGAAAATCAAGGAGCGGATCGGCTTGGCCTGCCCGATGGCGCCGGTCTATGTTCGGGGCACTTCCCGCTGGTTCGATCTTCCCCCCCGCTCGAGCGGGTTTCGCGCGCCAGTTTTGTCACAGCCGGATGCGAGGGTGTTGCTGAGGATGAGTGGTTTGACCGAACAGGCACAGATGAGACCGGGTTATCGAAACCCACCCCATTCCCGCGAGGCCGAGGAGTCGGTCATCGGGGCGGTGCTCCTATCCGAGGAGGCGGTCAACGAGGTCATGGACCGTCTCCATCCGCCCGACTTCTACATCCCGGCCCATCAGGCGATCTACGAGGCGATGCGTGACCTCTTCGACGGCAACCAGGCCATCGACGCCGTCACCGTCTCCGAGGTGCTTCGTCGCAAGGGTGAGCTGGACAAGGTGGGTGGGGTGGCGTACCTGGCCCGTCTGGTCGACATCGTCCCTTCGACCTCGAACATCGTCTACTACGCCGGGATCGTCGAGGAGCACGCCAAGCGTCGAGAGTTGATCCGGGCCGGTGCCACGGTGACCGATGTCGCCTTCGACATCGACGAGGAGATCGCCCATGTCCTCGACCGTGCCGAACAGGCCGTGCTCTCCGTGGCGGAGCGTCGCAGCTCACAGACCCTGCTCGAGGTCGGCCCCTTGTTCAGCGACGTGCTGGAGCACATCGAGCTTCTCGAGCAGAGGGGCTCGGAGCTGACCGGTCTGGCGACGGGCTATGTCGACATCGACAAGAAGCTGGCCGGTCTCCAGCCGGCAAACCTGGTGGTGATCGCAGCACGGCCGGCCATGGGAAAGTGCCTCAGCGGGTCGACTCGAGTGTTCGATCCCTCGACCGGGGCGCTGGCGATGATCCGGGATCTGGCGGAAAGCGGGTCTGGGGCCGTGACCTCTCTCACCGATGACTTGGCCTTCGAGCCCCGGATCCGGACCGACTGGATCGATCAGGGCCCACAGCAGACGTTCAAACTGACCACCAGGTTGGGGAGATCGATTGTCGCCACTGCCAATCATCCCTTCCGCACCCTCGAGGGATGGTCGGCGCTCCAAGAGCTCAGACCGGGAATGGAGATCGCGGTCCCGGCGCGGATCGATCCCCTCGGGGGTGAGGAGATCCTGATGGATGCCGAGGTCGCCCTGCTGGGATACCTGATCGGTGATGGCGCGCTGACCGGGAACACCCCCAAGTTCATCAACAACAATCCCGAGATAATCGCCGACGTTCGCTCCTGGGCGGCCGAGCTCGGGCTGGAATTGTCAAGCGATCCTGGAAGGCCCGAATACCGGCTTCGGAAGAGTGTGATGAGTGCCGATCGGGTCAACCCACTCACGCGGTTGCTCAAGGACCTCGGGATCTATCACAAGACGGCACATGGAAAATTCGTGCCGGACGTGATCTTCCGTTCGTCGCTGCGGCAGATCGCCCTCTTCCTCAACCGGCTCTATGCCTGTGATGGCAGCGCCTGGGTCGACAAAGACAACTACCGCATCGAGTACTGCACCGTATCCGAGCGATTGGCCGACGACGTCCAGCATCTCTTGCTCCGATTCGGGGTGGTGGCAAAGAAGCGTCGGCGTGAGGTCAAGTACAAGGACGGAACCCGCACTGCTTTCGATGTCTCCTTTCAGGACACCGACAACGTGGAGCGTTTCATCGGCCACATAGGGATCTTCTCCAAGATGGAACGGGTCGCCGATGTCCTCCAGGTGGCCCTCAACCGTCAGGTCAACGCCCCGGCACACGATCTGTTGCCGATGGAAGTGTGGGATGTGATCCTCGCCGAGAAGGGTGGGATCAGCTGGGCCGACGTCTCGCAGGCGACGGGACGCCCCCGCAACCACAACTGGCATGTTCATCGCAGGAGACCCTCGAAGCGCCTCGTCAGGGAGCTGGCCAAGGCGCTGTCATCGGACCGGCTGATGCAGGTGGCCGAATCCGACGTGATTTGGGACCCGATCGTCTCGATCACGCCTGCAGGTCATCAACCCACCTACGACCTGACCGTGGACGGCCTGCACAACTTCGTCGCCAACGACATCGTGGTGCACAACAGCTCCCTTGCCCTCGGGATCGCGGTGAACGCCGCTACCCAAGGGGAGCCGGTGGCGATCTTCTCCCTGGAGATGTCGAAGGAGGAGATCGTCCAGAGGATCCTCTCCTCGGTGGGCCGGGTCGACTCGATGAAGCTCCGCTCCGGTCAGCTTGGGCCGCTCTGGCAACGGGTGGTCGATGCGGCAGGGAAGATGTACAAGGCGCCGATCTACATCGACGACTCACCGGTCGTCACAGTCACAGATATCCGGGCGAAATGCCGGCGTCTGAAGCGAAAGCGTGGGCTGGCCCTGGTGGTGGTCGACTATCTCCAGTTGATGGAGGCGTCCAACCGGGAGAACCGTCAGCAGGAGATATCGGAGATCACCAGGAACCTGAAGAACCTGGCCCGTGAGCTGGAGGTGCCGATCGTGGCGGTCTCACAGCTGAACCGCTCGCTGGAGGCGAGAGAGGACAAGCGACCCCGTCTCTCGGACCTTCGCGAGTCGGGAGCCATCGAGCAGGATGCCGACGTGGTCATGTTCATCTATCGCCACGAGTACTACCACCCCGAGGAACAGGAGAAGAAGGGAATCGCGGAAGTGATCGTCGCCAAACATCGTGCCGGGTCCACCGGCCCGGTGGAGATGACGTTCCAGCCCGAGTTCACCCGTTTCGCCAACCTGGGTCGCGACGTCAGCTGACCGCGGCGACCGCCTTCTCGATGGTCGCCTCGGCAGAGGCGACGTCCTGCCAACCGAGTGTGGCGGTCTTCTTGTCCTCGAGCTCCTTGTACACCGCGAAGAAGTGCTCCAACTCGCGCAGCAGATGCTCGGGAACGTCTTCTAGACCCTTGGCGTCCCGCCATATCGGGTCCCCTTGGGGCACGGCGAGGACCTTGTGGTCGGGCAAGCCCTGGTCCTCCATCAGGAAGAGCCCGATGGGGCGGACTCGGATCCGGCAGCCGGGAAAGGTGGGCTCCGAGACCAAGGCGAGGATGTCGAGAGGGTCCCCGTCCTCGGCGAGGGTCTCGGGGATGAACCCGTACTCGGCCGGATAGCGTGTGGCGGTGAACAGGGTCCGATCGAGATAGATGTCCCCCGTCTCATGGTCCACTTCGTATTTGTTCCGGCTCCCTTTGGGAATCTCGACGATCATGGTGACGAGCACGACAAGACTGTACATGTGGCTACTCTCGCCAGTTCGTGGGTGAAGTCAGAGGCGCAGTGGGCGCCGCCAGCGTTGTGATGATGGCCGTCCCGATGCCTCTCGTCTCGGGTTAGCGACATGATGACTCACCCCGCCAAGCGCGGGAAACGCTATCTGCTTGCCATGTCGGTCGGGGCACTCGGAATCGTCTACGGCGACATCGGAACCAGCCCCCTCTACGCCTTCCGCGAGTCCTTTCACGCCGCCGAGGGCCTGGCCGTGGACCGAGCCAGCGTGTTTGGCGTCCTCTCGTTGATGTTCTGGGCCATGGTCCTGGTGGTCTCGATCAAGTACTTGATCTTCGTGATGAGCGCCGACAACCACGGCGAGGGTGGAATACTCGCCCTCACGGCCCTCGTAGTGCCACGTCGACGCAGCAAACAGAGGAAGATCCACCTCGTTCTCGTCCTGGCCGGGTTGTTCGGCACCGCCCTGCTCTATGGCGACGGGATCATCACCCCGGCGATCTCGGTGCTCTCGGCGGTGGAGGGCCTCCAGGTGGCAGCACCCTCACTTGGCCCATACGTGATCCCGATCGCGGTGATCATCCTGGTAGGCCTCTTCAGCATCCAGCGGGCCGGGACGTCGACGGTGGGCGCCATCTTCGGCCCGGTGATGATCGTGTGGTTCTCCGTGCTGGCCGTGCTCGGTGGCTATCACATCCTGCAAGACCCGGGGATCCTCGCCGCGATCAACCCGGTCCATGCCATCAGGTTCATCGCCAACAACGTTCGTCTCGCCTTCCTCGCCCTCGGGGCCATCTTCCTCGTCGTGACCGGGTCCGAGGCCCTATACGCCGATATGGGCCACTTCGGGAAACGACCGATCCGGATCGGCTGGTATTCGGTCGTCTTCCCTGCGCTCCTCCTCAACTATTTCGGTCAGGGCGCGTTGCTCATCTCCGACCCGGGAAGCATCGACAACCCGTTCTTCCGGATGTCGCCGACCTGGGCCATCATCCCGATGGTGATCCTGGCCACCATGGCCACCGTGATCGCCTCCCAAGCCCTGATCTCGGGAGCGTTCTCATTGACGATGCAGGCGGTCCAGCTGGGGTATCTCCCCCGATTCCACATCGATCACACCTCGCCACGCGAGATCGGCCAGGTCTACATCTCGAGTGTCAACTGGAGCCTGATGGTGGCCTGTGTCGGCCTGGTCATCGCATTCGGCACGTCCTCCGACCTGGCGGCGGCCTACGGGGTGGCGGTCACCACCACGATGGTCATCACCACCCTGCTGTTGTTCTCGGTGATGAGGGAGCGTTGGCACTGGTCATGGCCGGTATCGCTGGGTTTGACCGCCTTGTTCATGACGGTCGATCTCGCCTTCTTCGTGGCCAATATCGTCAAGGTCCCCGCCGGTGGGTGGTTCCCGTTGGTGGTCGGTGGCCTCGTCTTCATCGTCATGGTGACCTGGAAGGCGCAGCGTGGGCAGATGACGGCGCGACTCAAGCGCGGAGAGCTGCCCATCGAGCGGTTCATCGGCTCCATCGTCTCCCACCCCCAACTCAGGGTCCCGGGAACGGCGGTCTATCTGTTCCCTGACCCCGGGTCGACCCCGCCGGCGCTTCTGGCCAACCTTCGACACAACGAGGTCTTGCACGAGACGGTGGTCCTCGTCTCGGTCCAGACGTCGAACGTGCCCCGCGTTCCTCAGGTGAAACGGGCCACGGTGCACGACCTGGGTGAGGGGTTCGTCCAGGTCGTTCTCCACTTCGGCTTCATGGACGACCCTCGGGTGCCCCGGGCGCTCAAGAACATCGTCGACCCCGAATTCGGCTTCGATCCCGACGATGCCACCTACTTCGTGGGAAGGGAGACCATCGTCAACAACGAGAGCCGTCCCTGGGAGCGATGGAGAGTCGGCCTGTTCTCGCTGATGCATCGCAATGCCTCGAGCCCGTTGGACTACTTCGGATTGCCACCGGAGCAGGTGATCGAGATCGGCAGCCAGGTCGTGCTCTGACGGACGCGCGGCAACCCGAAGGTTGCCGCTTGGAGGGGTTCCCACGTTGCCCCGTGAAGCCGGGGAAGCTTCGAGAGGGGGGACTCTTCTAGGGCCCGAGGGACCTTGAACCCAATTCTGTACCTCCCGAGCCCCCTGGGTCGGGCAGATTCGGACTCATTTTGAACTATACGCAACCGCGCTAGACACCGTCCGGGGAGTCTTCGAAGTCCTGATGCGATCTGCTGGCAGTCGGACCACTCTGTCCCTGGTATTTCGACCCCAGCTGAGGGGATCCGTAGGGCACGTCGGCGGCGGTGGTCATCTGATAGAAGCTGATCTGGCCGATCTTCATCCCGGGGTAGATGGCGATGGGAAGGGTGGCCACGTTGGACAGCTCGAGGGTGATGTGACCTTGGAACCCGGGATCGATGAAACCGGCCGTCGAGTGGATGAGCAGACCGAGCCGTCCCAGTGACGACTTTCCCTCGAGACGGGCGACGACGTCGTTGCCCAGCTTGATCCGCTCCAACGTCGAGCCGAGCACGAATTCCCCGGGGTGGAGCATGAACGGGTCGTCCTCCCCCGTGTCGACCAGCTGTGTCAGGTCGGTTTGAGGATGACGGGGGTCGATCTGCCCGTATCGGTGGTTGACGAACACGCGAAATCCCTGACCGACCCGGAGATCGACCGAGGAAGGCTGCACGAAAGAAGGCTCGAACGGGTCGATCTGGATCGACCCCGACTCGATGGCCTCACGGATTGAGCGATCAGAAAATATCAACTGGAGCGGGTGAAGGGAATCGAACCCTCGCCCCGAGCTTGGGAAGCTCGTGTTCTACCATTGAACTACACCCGCGAATTGGGCATGGTTGGCCCGAGCCGGAGTGTACCGGGGTTCCGGTTGGCTCTTCAAAGCCCAGATATCGGCATTCTCGGGCTCAATTGAGGACCGACACCAGCCCCCACACGGTCATCACCAGGCCGATGACGGAGAGGAAGGCGACCCGACCGCCCCGATATTGGGCATCCTCGACACCCTTTGGGGCCTCCCCGTGGCGGTGCTTCCACCAGGCGAGGCCGTTGCCCAGGATCAGGGCAAGACCCAGGCCTACCACCAGCTCCGGGAGGAGGTTGTTGAAATCGAAGAGGTCACCCATACCGGGAACCACGGTAACCCTGAATAACCTGCACTCGTGAGTGACCTGCATCACGTGGCGACGGCCTCGGCGCCGGCGACCTCGGCCAACCTGGGGCCCGCCTATGACTGCATGGCCCTCGCCCTGGACATCAGATGCCAGGTGCACGCGGTGACGGCCGGCGACTGGTCGGTCACACAAATCGGATCGCATCGTCCTCGGCCAGACCAGGACGACGTCGTGCTCGAGACGGCCAGGATCGTGAGCGCCGTCCCTCTGGCCATCGAAGTCGAGGCCGAAGTCCCCATCGGAAAGGGGCTCGGCTCGTCTGCTGCGGTATCGGTGGCCACCATCGCCGCCGCATTGAAAGCGCAAGGAGAGGAAGTCGACCCCGATCGCGTCTACCGGGTGGCGGCCGAGCTCGAGGGCCATGCGGACAACGTGGCTGCCGCCGTTTACGGGGGTCTCACCCTGGTCCCGGCCGAGGGAATGCCGATTCGCATCCCGATCCACCCTGCTCTCCACGTCGTCATCGCCCTGCCCGACCAGGAGCTGTCGACCAGTGACGCCCGGGACGTGGTGTCCATCTCGCATCCACAGGGGAGGGTCTTGCGCAGCCTGGCCCGCGTGTCGGCGTTGACCGCCGGGCTGATCACCGGTGATGCGGAGATGCTCAAGGCTGCCCACGGCGACGAGATTCACGAGGCGCCGCGTGATGCGATCTCACCCGAGGTGGGAAAGCTGATCGACGTAGCCCGGCAATCGGGAGCCCTGCATGCGGCCCGCTCCGGCTCGGGACCTTCCGTCCTCGCCATTTGTCTCTCCGAGACGGTCGCCGACGTCGTCGCCGGGTTCACGCACGCCGGCGTGGAGACCCTCACCCCAAGACTCGCCTCGACCGGCTTGATCTAGTCGGCGGCGAAGGCTTCGAGGGCGGCCACCTCGTCGTCCAACTGACGGCGAGCGTCTTTGTGGATCGGTGTCAAGACCTCACTCGACACCCGGTTCCCTTCGAGACGCCAGGTCCCGGCCACCACGCCGTCGACCAAGAAGGTGCCCACGGAGAAGGGATTCTTGGTATTGAAGATCTCTGTCCGGAGCTCTTCGGGCAGGATCGCCTTTCGTCGTGCATGGACGAGGAGAAGTGCATCCCAGTGTGGGAGGAGTCGGACCGGAGCCGGCACACCGGCATCGACGATGCGCAGTCGGGGCAAGTCGATGAGCTCGCCCTCATCTTCGTCGCGGAACCTCCGGAGTGACATCCCGTCCACCACCGGAGCGATCGTGCTCTGTGGGACCCCTGACCAACTCGAGATGTCCGCGACCGTCGCCGGGCCGAATGCCCTCAGATACCGGGTGGCCAGATGTCCCAAGCCCGCCTGTTCGGTGACCGTCGGCGTCTGTGGAGCCAGCCCATATAGGTCGGCTCGCCTCTTCTCCCACGTGCCCGAGGGTGGGACCCGAATCATGTCCACCCAGAGACCGGCACCCTCCCACACCTCCTTGGGGAACCCGGCTGCCACCAGGGCTTCCACCAACTCCGAGCGTGGTCTGGGGCCGTCGGAGAGGGCCTCGGTGAGGATCTCGGCCATCGCGTCATAGGGGTAGGCGTCGAGATGACGTGACTTCGAGACTCGGAGCCACCATTCTCGGCGTGATCTCCGAACACCCTCGCTGAAGAGCGGGAAGTCCGTGGCCGACACCATGTGGATGGTCATCCTCATCAAGGTGCCCTGGAGGGCACGGCCGGCGATGAGCGCTCGGGTGAGACGGTCTCTCTCGAACGCCTCGATGCGTGACCAGAGCCCGATGTAGCCGGATGGGGCGTACTGGGTCTGGATGCCACCCACCCGCTCCAGGGCGTCGGGCACGGACAGACTCCGTCTGCCGAGGAGGAGTTGGCGGTCGAGTGCGGTTCGGTTCAGAACTTGGGTGGACAGGACCCTCGGCTTCACCACCGGGAGACTACGGGCACAAAAAGTAGAAGCAGGTGCGGGGTGGGTCCGCACCTGCTCCTCAGGGAGGCTCGATCGGTATGGGGGATCCGATCGGCTGGGCACTTGGCCTCTGGTCTACGCATTGATTCGGCCCCATCTTGAAATCTCTGCATAGGTCTATCGACCCGGTTCTCCTGAGCCCCACGATCGGACCGAATGTTGCGTCTCCGGCATGACAGAATCGTCTCCTGACCGGACATAACCCCCCTGTGAACCCCCAGAGTGGTCGCGACACGAGGTTCGAATCGGTCGCCCGAGAGGTCTATGAGCCCCTGCAGCGCTATCTGCGCCGGCGCGTCTCGACCGATGACGCCGCCGACTTGCTCGGTGACGTCTTGCTCACGATCTGGCGTCGTCTCGATGACGTGCCCGACGACGGGGTACTTCCCTGGTCATATGGGGTGGCGCGTCGCGTACTGGCCAATCACCGGAGGGGCGCACAGCGTCATCTTCGTCTGGTGGAGCGTCTGAAGTCGGAGCCGCCCTCTTCCGTCCCCGATCCTGCCGATCACCATCACGACGATGACCTGGCGCGTGCCCTCGGCAATCTCACCCTGGCCGATCAGGAGGTGCTTCGTCTCTGGGCGTGGGAGCACCTGGAGCCACGTGAGATCGCAGTGGTGCTCGACACGACGGCGAATGCCGTCAGTCTCCGGCTGACGCGGGCCAAGAAGAAGCTCTCCGAGCAACTGGGGCGACAGGATCCCACCCCATCCGGACAGATAGGGGATCGACACGCCGAGGAGCAAAGACCATGACAGACGAACTACGGGAGAAGTTAGCCCGTCTCGACCCGATGCCCCCCGATGTGCCGACCCAGTCGGTGACGACGCCGTCGTCCCGCCAACTATTGGAGGACATCATGAGCACCCCCGTGGTGGAGAAGAAGGAGCCGGCCGCCCCGGACCGGAGCCGGAGATGGCTGACCGCAGCCGCGGCGGCGGCCGTGCTGGTCGTAGCCGTCGGCGGCGCATTCATCCTCAACAATGGAGGCTCGGGAGGCGATCCGGTGGCTTCCGGCCCTCCTCTGACACTCAGCGCTGGTGAGGGTGATGGGATGGCCATGTGCATCCAGTTCTCCGTAGAGCTGCTCGCCCCCGCCCAGATTGCGTTCGAGGGGACGGTCACCGACATCGCCGACGATCAGGTCAGTCTCCATGTCGATCACTGGTACAAGGGTGGAGACGCCGGCGAGGTGGTTCTCACCGCCCCGCAGGGCCTTCTAGGTTTGATCGGTGGCATCGATTTCCAAACCGGTGAGTCCTATCTCATCACCGCCACCGACGGCGTGGTCAACTACTGCGGCTTCAGCGGCCCCAACACACCCGACCTGAAGGCCGCCTTCGAGGAGGCCTTCGGGGCCTGAGAGGCACTCTGTGAACCCTTTTGCGCCGAAACGGCGCAAAAGGGTTCACGAAAGAGCTGAAGCCCGACCCGTGCTCGCCCTCTCCATCCGCAGAGAGGGCGAGGCTGGTCTTGACGCCTGGGGAAACCGGTCCCATACTGGCCGGGCAATGAAGGGAACTTTCGAGCAGAGCGCACGGATCATCATTCCCTAGGGGTGTCGCGCCTCTAGACAGGCGCCGCCCCGAATCCAGACCTCCGCACACCGCGGGGGTCTTTTCTATTGGCAGGCGAGATCAATGAACAAGACCGCAGAGATTTACGACACCACCCTCCGGGATGGGACTCAGGCCGAGGGTCTGTCACCGACCGTTGGGGAGAAGCTCCGCGTGGTGCGTCTCCTCGACGAGCTCGGGGTCCATTTCATCGAGGGTGGATGGCCGGGCGCAAATCCCAAGGATGACGAATTCTTCGAGCGAGCCAAGACGGAGCTCGCCTTGGAGCGATCGCGTCTCGTCGCCTTCGGTTCGACCCGGAGACCGGGCACCCGACCCCAGGACGACCCACAGCTCGAGGCCCTGCTTGCGGCAGAGACAGACTTCGTGTGCCTGGTGGGCAAGTCTTCGGAGCTGCACGTGACCAAGGCGCTCAACACCTCACTGGAAGAGGGCCTCGACATGGTGGGGAGCAGTGTCGAGTACCTCCGTTCCTTGGGCAAGACCGTCTTCTTCGACGCCGAGCACTTCTTCGACGGATATCGGGCCAATGCCGAGTACTCCCTGGCGGTCCTGGCGGCGGCAGCCGATGCCCGTGCGGAGAGGATCGTGCTCTGCGACACGAATGGCGGCGCCCTCCCCGGCGATGTCGCACCGACGATCTCGGCGGTCCGGGAGCGTGTTGCCACCGCCCTCGGGGTCCACTTCCACAACGATTCCGATTGTGCCGTGGCCAACTCACTGACAGCGCTGTCGTCGGGGGTGTTTCAGGTCCAGGGATGCATAAACGGCTACGGCGAGAGGACGGGGAACGCCGATCTCTGCTCTCTGATACCGAATCTCAGCCTCAAATCCGACGTGGCGACGATTCCCGAAGAGTCGTTGTCGCGGCTGTACCCGATATCGCAGCAAATCGCCGAGATCCTCGGGGCACCGGTCGATGCTCGTCGGCCCTACGTCGGCGCTTCGGCGTTTGCGCACAAGGCCGGGCTCCACACATCCGGCCTGGCCCGTCTCGAAGGTGCCTATGAGCACATCGACCCCGCGGCGGTGGGGAA
>JBAULI010000058.1:0-2838 GCA_049578105.1 Acidimicrobiia bacterium
AGGTGATGCCACTGTGGAACACCATTTCGATCAGCGGGTATCACATAAGAGAGGCCGGGGCCACCGCAGCGCAGGAGCTCGCCCTGACCATCGCCAACGGACTGGCCTATGTCGTCGCTGCCAGAGACGCGGGTCTCGATATCGACACTTTTGCCCCTCGTCTGTCCTTCTTCTGGAACGGGCACAACGACTTCTTCGAGGAAGTCGCAAAGTATCGGGCGGCGCGACGTATCTGGGCTCGTCTCATGCGCGAAGACCAGGGTGCGAAGGACCCGAGGAGCTGGGCCATGCGCTTCCACACTCAAACGGCCGGCTCGACCCTCACCGCGCAGCAACCCGTCAACAACATGGTGCGCACCACGATGCAGGCCCTCGCCGCGGTGCTCGGCGGCACCCAGTCCCTCCACACCAACGCCTACGACGAGGCGCTTGGCCTGCCGACCGATGAGTCTGCCCTTCTCGCCCTGAGGACCCAGCAGGTCATCGCGTTCGAGTCGGGCGTGGCCAACACCGTCGATCCCCTGGGAGGCTCCTACTTCGTCGAGCGAATGACAGACGAGATCCAGGATGCCGCCGAGGCGCTCATCGGCGAGATTCAGGACATGGGTGGGGCGGTGGCAGCCATCGAAGACGGCTGGATGCAGGCCCAGATCGAGGAGTCGGCCTACCGCGAAGCACGCCGACAGGCCGATGGGGACAGTCTTGTGGTGGGGGTGAATGCCTTTCAGTCCGACCACGACGAGCCAATCCCCGTGTTGGAGGTGGATCCGCGACTCGAGACGCAGCAAGTCGAGAGACTCGATGCATGGCGCGACAACCGTGACCAGCAAGCGGTGGACGCGGCGCTCGCCCGTATCGAAGACGAGGCCCGGGGCGAGACCAATCTCCTTCCCGGGATGAAGGACGCCCTCGAGCTCGGTGCCACCGTCGGGGAGGTCTCTGACGCCCTCCGTGCGGTCTTTGGCAGTTATCGCCCGGCATGATTGGGTGACGCACCGGGCCGATGGTTACCGTCTTGGCCAACAGCCATGTCTGACAACCGCACTCACCTCCTGATCATCGGCGGCGGCCCGGCCGGCACGCAGGCTGCCACGACTGCTGCCTCCCACGGGGCGAGAGTCACGCTCGTCGAAAAGGACATAGTGGGGGGCGCCGCACATCTCTGGGATTGCATCCCCTCCAAGACGATGGCGGCATCCGCTCTTCGGCACTCGTCGGTCCGCAACGCCGCACAGCTCGGTCTCACCACCGAGCCCACCGAGGTCGATACCCAGGTGTTGGCCGACCGGATCAAGGTGATCACCGGGGACATCAACCGGAATTGGGTCGATCTCCTCTCCTCCCAGTCCGTCGATCTGGTCGAAGGCACCGGCCGATTCGTCTCCGATCGTGAGGCGGTCGTCGAGACCTCCGACGGGATCCGTCACATCGAGTTCGACCGAGCGATGGTTTCGACCGGGAGCAGCCCTCGTGTCCCTGACTGGGCCCCGGTCGACGGGGATCGAGTCCTCACCACCCGCCATTGCTATGACCTGAAGACAGTCCCGGAGCACGTCGTTGTCATCGGGTCCGGTGTGACCGGGGTCGAGTTCGTGCACATATTCGGAAGCCTCGGCTCGAAGGTCTCACTCGTGGTCTCACGACAGCAGATCCTCCCCTACCGGGACGCCGAGGTGGCCGCCGTGCTCGAAGAGGACTTCTTGGAGCGCGGTGTTCGGCTGGTGATCGGCGCCAGAGCGGAGAAGATCGAAGTCAACGAGGATCTGATCAGCGTCCACTGCGACGACGGTCGCGTGATCACGGGCTCCCACGCGTTGCTTGCAGTCGGGTCCGTGCCTCTGACCAGGGGAATCGGCCTGGAAGAGGCGGGAGTGAAGGTCACCGATAGGGGGTTTGTCGAGGTCGACGAGTATCAGAGGACGACGGCGCCACACATATATGCCGCCGGCGACATAACCGGTCAGATGCCCCTGAGCTCGGTGGCTTCCATGCAGGGCCGAAAGATCGCCCGTCATGCTCTCGGTCTACCGGTCACGCCGCTCGACTATTCGAAGGTCGCCGAGGCGGTCTTCACCGAGCCCGAGATCGCCTCGGTCGGGTTGGTCGACGTCGACGCCGCCGCCCAGGGGCGGAAGGTCCGAACCATGAAGGTCCCATTCGCCTCGAATGCCCGCTCGGTCCTGCAACATTTCACCAGGGGATTCGTCAAGGTGACTTCCGATCCGGCCACTGGGGTGGTGTTGGGTGGGACGATCGTGGGACATCGCGCATCCGAGCTGATCGGCGTGCTCGCATTGGCCGTCCAGGCCGACGTGAGTGTCAACACCCTGGTCGAGACCTTGATGGTCCATCCGTCGATGACCGAGGCCATCGCCGACGCAGCTGATTGATTGCGGCATGTTTTCTTGCTGGCGGACTTTGACCGTCTTATTGCCGGCCGACTTTGGACGCGGGGCTCCGCGCGTGGAGCGTATCGGGTGAGCAGGGGACGACCTCGATGCTTCCCGTGGTGGAGTATTCGATGCCACGTCCAAACAGACGCCGGTCGGCCGGGGCTACCGCCGCATGACAAGATCCCGGCGCCTCTCGGCTAAGAAGGGGGACTGCCCTCAGTCTTCCGAGACCAGGTGTTGACCTCGGTCAAACAGACGCCGGTCCGCCAGGGCTTCCGCCGCATGACAAGATCCGTGCGCCTCGGCAAACAGACGCCGGTCGGCCGGGGCTACCGCCGCATGATGAGATCCGTGCGCCTCGGCAACCAGACGCCCGTCGGCCCGGACTACCGCCGCATGACAAGATCCGTGCGCTTCGGTCAGACAGACCCGGGGTTCCCGAGAC
>JBAULI010000059.1:0-3767 GCA_049578105.1 Acidimicrobiia bacterium
GACGCCTATTGGTGGACCGGGAAGCCCGATCAGGCCGAGGAGGTCATCGAAAGGGCCTATGCGGGTTTCATCGAGGTCGATCGGCCAACCGATGCCTCGGTCGCGGCGGCGCTGCTCGCCTATTTCGCCATGCGCAGAATGGCGATGTCGGTCTCGGCAGGATGGGTTGCCCGTGCCGAGCACCTGCTCGAAGGCGAACCCGAGTCCCTGGGCCACGGCTGGCTCAAGGTCATCTATCTGGCCAACGCTCTGTTAGTGGATCGGGATCTGGACGCTGCCGTCCGTCTGGCCGACGACGCGATAGCCACGGCGAAGAACCTCGGAAGCCCCGGTCTTCACTCATTGGCGATGAGCTTCAAGGGGATCGCCCTCATTCAGATGGGCGAGTGGCGCGAGGGGATAAGCCTGGTCGATGAGGCCACCGTCGTGGCGATGTCCGGGCAGGGTGATCTGAGGGCGGCCAGTGACGTCTATTGCAACACCATTGCCGCCTGTAGCAATCTTGGCGACTATCGACGGGCCGGTGAGTGGACCGAGCAGGCTGAACGCTGGATGCGGTCGCATTCGGTCGGCGGCTACACCGGCATCTGCCAGGTCCACCGTGCGGAGCTGAAGCGTCTGCACGGGTCCTGGGTCGAAGCCGAGCAGGAGGCGAGGACCGCCTGTGTCGAGCTGGAACGGTTCCATCTCCTGAACGGGATCGGGTTCGCCTATTACGAAATCGGAGAAGTTCGGCGCCGCATGGGTGACCTGAATGCGGCGGAGGAGGCCTTTCACCGTGCCTATGAGTATGGCAACAGTGCTCAGCCAGGGATGTCGCTCCTCTTGATGGACAAAGGTGATCTAGAGGGCGCCGCCGCCTCTATCGCCAGAGCCGTCGCGCGCCGTGGCGGCGGTGAAGGTGGGACGGCAAGTGTCCTCTCCCAGGCTCGTCTCCTTCCGGCTCAGACAGAGATCGCATTGAGAATTGGCGATCTGGGCACTGCAAAGGAGGCGGTGACCAGGCTCGAAGATGCGGCCGACCACTACGAAGGTGTCACCTGGAGGGCGAGCGCACTGACCTGCAGGGGGGCCTTGGATCTCGCAGAGGGCGAGCTGGAGCATGCCGTCGAGGTCCTCGGCTCTGCCTGGCGTCTCTGGCAGGAGGTCGACCTTCCCTATGAGAGCGCCCAGGCCAGGCTCGTGCTGGGTCAGGCGAGACGCGCCGCCGGGGACGAGGTGGGGGCGAGTCTCGAATTCGGGGCGGCCCGCTCGGTGTTCGAAAGACTCGGCGCGGCCACCGATCTGCGTCGATTGGATGAGTTGACCGGCAGAGCGGAGACCGGTGAGCGCTCGGAGAGCCAGCGTGTCACCAAGGTTTTCATGTTCACCGATATCGTCACCTCCACGGACCTCATCGGGATCATCGGTGACGCCGCCTGGGAAGACCTCCTCAAGTGGCACGATCGGGTCCTGCGCGAGGCCTTCAACCGTCATGGCGGCCATGAGGTCCGCCACACCGGGGACGGGTTCTTCGTCACATTCGACGGGGTCCGGCCGGCGATCGAATGCGCGGTGGCCATACAACGGGATCTGGAGAGACACCGCCGCGAGCACGGGTTCGCTCCCTGGGTGAGGATCGGCATGCATCTGGCCGAGGCGACGATGCAGGCCGGCGACTACTCCGGACAAGGGGTTCACGCAGCCGCCCGCGTCGGGGCCTTGGCCGACAGGGAGCAAATCCTGGTCAGCTCGGCGACCGTGGAGGCGGCGGGGACGATCCCCTACACCCTCTCCGAGCCGCTCACGGTGGAGCTGAAGGGGATCAGCGAGCCGATGCAGGTGCAAAGCGTCGATTGGCGGTGAACCCGTCCGCGGTCAACCGAGAACCGATAGCGGTTTAGACGCAATCCTCAACGGGTATGGACTGGTCGCCCAATCGGGCATCCCCATCGTCGGTCCAGGAGAGTCGCACGCCCATGTCTCAGATTGCCCAGCGGTTTATCGCGCGCTTGCTGTGGCCCACAGTCTTCATCACGGTCCTGTTCGGAGTCCTCATGTGGCGTCCGACACCAGCCCGCGCCGAGGGAGACGTTTGTGGAACGGCCGTGCAACATCTCGCCGACTGGGGTGCCCGCGAAGCGAGCCACGGTCTCACCACCGAGATGCTCGACGACTTGCACTCCCTGACGATGGTCATCGACGACTGTTTTGGGTTGCCACCACTCTCATCGGCAAACCACTGGGACGCCTCCGATTACGGCGCCATGGGAGGCGATCCCGACGAGTGGCGCCCGTTGGTCGCCGTGTACTTCGACCCGGCAGACGTGGAGCGTGCCGTCTGTCTCATGGGCCGGGAGAGTGGCGGCAATCCCGAAGCCGTCAATGACTCCACGGGTGCCGCCGGGCTGATGCAGGTCATGCCCTTCTGGGCGGGCCACTATGGCTACTCAGTGGACGACCTGGTCAAGCCGAGCATCAACCTGTGGATCGCGAGTCAGATTCGGGACAAGCAGGGCTGGTCTGCATGGAGCCCCTATCTACGGGGGTCCTGTCACTGAGGGCGCCGATCGAGGTTCAGGTGAATGCGATCGCCACGGCGGCTGCGTAGATGGTGATCGTCACCATCAGCATCGCATAGCCCCGCAAGCCCCGTTCACCAAAGTCCTTTGCGATCTTGGCCCCGGTGAGACCAAGCGCCGTGAGGAACATCACGCTCCCAACCCAGTCCGGCATTTCAACCTCCGCCCACACGTCCAGCACTCCCATTGGCGAACATAGCAAACCGGATCGGAGAGTGGCCGTCAGATTCGACTCGACGCGTCGGTCCCGGTGCGTAACAATCGGCAGGTGATCAACAGGGAGGACCGGGTGGGTCAGGTGCCAGGTGATCTCTCAATGCGAGACTCCCTTCCGTTGGGCCGTCTCAGCCAGACCGGAGTGTCCCTCCTTTCCGTTTGGCTGCTCCTGTTGTCGATGCTCGCCGTTGCCTCGGCACCCATGTTGATGCCGGACAGCTATTCCTGGCTGGTCAACACCATCAGCGAGTCAGGCGGCCAGGGAATCCATGGCGCATGGGTGACTCGAAGCGGCTTTCTGCTCACCGCCATCGCCGTGCTTCTGCTGTGCTCGATCGCTTCGACCAGATGGGGGTATTGGGGCCGCGCCTCGATGCGGCTCTATGCATTCGGGCTGATCTCGGGTGCGATCTTCGCCAAAGCCAGCTGGGAGGACGTTCCTCACGACCGAATCGAGGCGTTTCTCCACACTCTCTCGGTGTTTTGGGGTGGTGTCGGGTTTGCGCTCGGCGTCCTCATCGTGAGTTTCCGACGACAGCGACCCAACTGGTGGCGGCGGGGATTCGACCTGGCGATCGTGCTGGCCACCCCCATCGTGCCCCTGCTCATGCTGGTGTTCGCCGGCCATGCCGGGCTTTTGCAGCGTGCTCTCGCCCTTGCCGGCTACATCTGGCTCATCATCGAGGCATTTCGACTGATGCGGGCGAGACCGAGCGTTTGAGGCTCAGGTCTTGGCCGCACCGGGGCGAGCTTCCGGCGAGAATGCCGGCTGCGACGTCGTAGTCATCGAGGTGCCAACCATGTGGGTCATGTTTCGCGTTCCGTGCCCGACTCCTGACGGGCAGACGGCCGAGGACGTCTATCAGAAGCGCGTGCGTGGGATCACCAGCGCCATGCAGGAGAGTGCAGTCGGTCATGGCTGTCGGTTCCACCGAGCGTGGCATTCGAGAGATGGCTCCGAGTTCATAGCGATCGCCGAATGGGAGACCG
>JBAULI010000060.1:0-20258 GCA_049578105.1 Acidimicrobiia bacterium
GACCATGTTGAGGGCGCTTCCCGACATGCTCGACTTGTTGGTCATCTCGGTGGAGGCCGGTCTCGGATTCGATTCGGCCTTGTCCCGGGTGGTGGCAACCGTCCCGGGGCCGTTGTCGGAGGAGTTCTTCCGGATGCTCCAGGAAACACGGGTCGGGGTCAGCCGCAGAGATGCCATGCGCCACCTGATGGATCGAACCGACCTCGACGAGTTGCGCTCGTTCTTGTTGGCGATGATCCAGGCCGAGGCATTCGGTGTCACTATTGCCCGGGTCCTCAGAGTCCAGGCCGACGAGATGAGGGTCAAGCGGCGTCAGCGAGCCCAGGAGAAGGCATTCGCCGCTCCCGTCAAGCTCGTCTTCCCTCTGGTGTTCTGCATCTTCCCGGCCCTGTTCATCGTGCTTCTCGGGCCGGCGGCGATCTCAATCGGCGACGCATTCGCTAAGACCTGATGTCCACGGCGGCGGTGCGGCCGTCCCGACTGCGGTTCTCCCTCGGCCATCTACTCCTGACCCTTCCCTGGGTTGCGTTGGTCATAGACGCGTGGTCGCCGATCCGGGACAACTCGTTCCTATGGCACATCAGGGCCGGCGAGCTTCAGGCAACGGCGGCCCAGGTCCTCACGACCGACCCGTTCTCCTTCACCATGTTGGGCCACCCGTGGCTGACGCAGAGCTGGTTGGCCGAGCTGCTCTATTCGTGGGGTGAGAGCCATTGGGGCCTCGGCTTCGTCCCACCGATGATGCTGGCACTCTCCAGCATCACATTCCTGGGGCTGGGTTTGATCGCCTATCGGAAGAGCCGCTCGCTCGGAGCGACCGCCATCGTTCTCCTCCTGAGCGTCTTTCTCCTGATCAGCTTTCTGGTGCCACGGCCCGTGATCTTCTCCTTTGCGCTCTTTGCGCTGGTCGTCGTGGCGTGGGACCGGCCCTCCACCCGCTGGACCCTGCCATTTCTCTTCTGGATTTGGGCGTCGGTCCATGGAAGCTTCGCCATCGGCCTGGCATACGTCGGGCTGACGATCCTCGCAGAGCGTGATTGGAAGGGCCTCGGCACCGCTCTGGTCTCCGGTCTGGCCACGCTATTGACGGCTCATGGGCTCGGGGTCATCCGTTTCTTACTGGACTTCTCGGCGGCCGGCGACTCACTGCCGCTGCTCACCGAATGGAGACGACCGGAGCTCTTCTCACCGGTGTTCCTACCCTTTGTCATCGGAATCGGGCTGATCCTGGTCGGGTCGGCGCGTCGTCTGATCGAACCGAGGCACCTGTGGTTGATCGTGCCCTTCTTTGCGCTCTCGCTCACCGCGACCCGGGCTGTCCCACCTGCCTGGATCGCCCTCGTGCCTCTCGTTGGGTTGTCGATGACCGGCCTGCGCTTTGGCGAGGGGCGTCGATTCTCCCGACCGTCCGCGGCAATATTCGGGCTGGTCGTCCTGTTGACGCCGTTTCTCCTCATCTCGACACCCACACTCGACGAGGAGAGATTCCCGCTGGCCGCAGCCGACGCCCTCGATGACAGCAGGGTCTTTCACGACGATCGAACCGGCGGATACCTGATCTGGAGGGATGGGCCGGACCGACTGGTCTACATCGACGATCGGGCCGAGCTCTACGGTGACCGGTTGAAGGAGTTCGTCGACGTTCGCGATGGGGTCATCGACTGGCGGCCGATCTTCGAGCGGGACGGGATCGGCCAGGTACTGCTTCCGGCGGACGAGGATTTGGTGACCGATCTCGAGTCGGCCGGCTGGAACCCGGTCTACGAGGACGAGTTCTTCGTGGTGCTCAAGCCCGGCCCATCTTGAGACTCAGGGCCGATTAGACCCGAATCCGGCACCACCCCCGCCCGAGCTCCAGTCGCGCCACACAGGGTGCCCTTGAGGCAGTGTGGGCCGTGGCCAGCATCCATCCTCCCCACCGGCTCTACGACACTGCGGCACGCAAGGGAGCAAACAAGGACGCGACAGGGGCCCCCGGTCGTCCGGGAGCCCCTGTCAGTTGGTTTGGGGTTCTTAGCTGAGGCCGGAGCCGATCTCGCTGAAGGTCGTAGAGACCTGGTTACCGGCAAGCTGCACGGCGACGAGAGCGACAATGGCGATCAGGACAACGAGCAGGGCGTACTCAACCATCGAGGCACCCTTGTCCTCGTTGACCCAGCTCGTGATCTTGGTCCACAAAGCAAGCATAGAACCCCTCCTTGGTCGGTGTCATGGACTTGCAGTCTCTCAAGCTACGGATCTCGAAGGCTGATGCAATGGTCCCTCCGACCTATCGCCAAAACGTAGAAAAGGGCCCTCGAGGGGCCCTTTCCAATCGATTGATTCTCGTTCGTTAGCTGAGGCCGGAGCCGATCTCGCTGAAGGTCGTTGAGACCTGGTTACCGGCAAGCTGCACGGCAACGAGAGCGACAATGGCGATCAGGACAACGAGCAGGGCGTACTCAACCATCGAGGCACCCTTGTCCTCGTTGACCCAGCTCGTGACCTTGGTCCACAAAGCAAGCATGGAACCCCTCCTTGGTCGGTGTCTTTGGCTTGCAACCGGGCAAAGTAGCCCGGGTCGTCCCGTCGACAATGGGTCTACGGGACCATCCGTCACGATCCGACCTCCACCAGGTTCGAGCTGATCTCGGAGTATGTACTCGAGAGAGACGTACCGGCGAAGGTGACCGCGACAAGAGCAACAATTGCGATGAGAAGAACGAGGAGGGCGTACTCAACCATCGAGGCACCCCTCTCGCTGAGGTAAAACCTCATGAATCTGGCGTACATCTGTTCTCCCTTGCTCACGTCATAAAGCGTAGGTTGGGACCCCGAAATCACTCATGGGCCGTTAGACCCAATTGGAGTTGCCGATTTCGTCAACTAGGACGGGCAATTCCGAGCCGGATCGCTTCGATCGCGGCCTGGGTGCGGTCACTGACCGCCAGCTTCTGGAAGATCGACGCCAGGTGGTTCTTGACGGTCTTCTGCGATATGTACAGGCGATCGGCCAGCTCGTCGGTTGCGGAAACGCCGACGGCGAGGAGTTGCAGGATCTCTTTCTCGCGCTCGGTCAGTGACGCCGCACCTGGGTCCAGCTTGGCTTCTCCGTAATCCTCGAGGAGCTCGTCCCGCTCGGTGTCGTTGAGCCCGATGAGGTCCTTTCCGTCTGCCACGGCTCTCACCGCTGCGGCCAAGGTCAGCAACGGAACGCCCTTTGAGAAGAATCCTTTGGCGCCGGCGCTGACCGCTCTCGCCTTTTGATCGTCTGAGGCGTACATGCTGACCACGATCGCCCTGGTCCTGGCCCCCAGCTTGGCGATGGTGTCGATCCCGTCCCCGCCGGGCATCTCGATATCGACGATCGAGACTTCGGCGGGCTGGCTGGTGAGGGCTTCATCTAGTGCCGGTCCCGAGTCCACGACACCCACGACACGGGCATCCGGAAGGATGTCGAGTGCCTGGCTCAGCCCTTCGGCAAAGAGCTGATGGTCGTCGGCGATCATGACACGGATCATCTGTTTCCCCATTCGACAGTGACGGTTGTGCCCGCCCCCTGCTTCGACTCGAAATTGATTCTGGCACCAATCTTTTCGGCACGTTCCCTCATCCCTATAAGCCCGAAATGGCCTTCGGGCTCATGACCCGGGTCGAAACCGACCCCGTCGTCGGTGACGGCACACCTCCCATTGGCTCGGTCTATTCGCCCGGAGACGACGATTCGGGAGCCACCGGAGTGATGGTGGGCGTTGCGAGTGGCCTCGGTGATGATGGCCGTCAACTCTCCGATTACCGCCGGCCGGGGCGGGCGCCGCTCGTCGAGGTCGACGATCACGAGAGGCCCGTCCTCGAGTTGTCCGGTGGACTGGAGGAGCCTTGCCGTGAGGGTCGGGCCCGGAGCAGTGCGGAGATCGGCCACGGATGCCCTGACGTCCTCGACCAGTTTCGTCACGTTCGACCGCAGGACCTTCAGATCGGAAGAGAGCTCAGGGTGCTGTGCCTGCTGCATGGCAGCCATGTCGAGAGCCAGGCCGAGTGAGGCGAGGGCGGGGCCGATGTCGTCGTGCATCTCGCGGGCGAGGCGTATTCGCTCTTCGGAGACGGCGGAGCCAACGATGTCCTGCAGAAGTTGGAGATTGGCGAAAGCGATGCTCACCGGCTGTACGAAGGCCTCGATGTCGGTCAGGTCGGCTCGTGACAGGGAATCGGGCGTCAATAGGAGCAGCGCCCCCACCTGGTTGTCTGCAGTGTGCAACGGGATCCGGTAGTTGATCGGGTCGTCTGGGGGGACTCCACGAGAGGCGAGCACGACCGGCCCGTCACCGTCCTCGATCTCGAGCCGGCCCGACGATCCCGGGATACGGGCGAGAATTGTTTCCAGGGTCTCGGCTGCCACCTCAACGGCGTTGAGGCGGCCGGAGGAGATGTCCTCCGAGAGCCGTAGCAAGACACTGTGGATCTCCTGGAGTGCCTCGAGCTTCTGTGTGGCGGACTCCTTTTCCTCGGCCAACTCGAACGCCTGCCGATGGATGTCTTCGAGAAGTCTTCGGATCAACGCGACCAGCAGCACGAACACCAGGTAGAGGGCCATGGCCGGCAGGGATTCCAAGAGAGGCAAGTCGCGGGAAAGGGTGACCAGGGCCAGGAGCCCGGCCGAGAGCAATCCGGTGGTGAGCCCGGTTCGAAGCCCGCCGTAGATCGTCGCAAATATCGGAGGGCCCATGGATAGGAGCAGATATGGGCTTGCCGTCCCGCCGGTGAGGGTTATCGCCGTGATGGTGAGAAAGGCGCCGAAGAGTGTGATGGATTCGGCACCGAACCTGATCCGGTACCAGGTCTCGGGAACGGCCGCCGATCCGAGGGTGTAGGTCGAGGCCAAGACCATGGCCACGACCCCCTGGGGTGTACCACCGTTGGATGCGAAATCGACCACCACGGCCACTACCAGTGCCACGAATTGGCCGATGGTGACGCTTCGGTGGACCCGAATTTCCCACGAAGCCGGGACCGGGACCGTCATCGGGCGAGGCTACCGTCGCGTCGCATGAACTCTCGGAAAATCGGTTGGCTGCTGATAGGGGGCATCGGTTCCGGGAAGAGTCGGGTGAGGCAGATGCTCGAGGCCGCCGGGCTCTCGGTGATCGATTCCGACCACATCGGCCATCTCGTGCTCGAGAGCGAGGCCCACTCCGCCGTGGGCGATACATGGCCCGAGGTGGTGAGGGAAGACAACACCATCGATCGCACCCGTTTGGCCTCCATCGTCTTCTCCGACATGGGCCAGCTGCGGAAGTTGGAGGCGATCACGCATCCGTTCATCTTCGACAGAATCAAGCGAAACTTGCACGAAATCGAGGGGAACGCCGTCGTCGAGATGCCGATCCTCGACCCACCGCTGGAGTGGCCCAAGATCGTCGTCGACGCCAGAGACGACGTGAGAATCCAGCGGGTCCTCGATCGTGGCCTGACGCTCGAGGCGACGGAGGCCCGTTTCGCCTCGCAGCCAACCCGCGGGGCCTGGCTGGCTGCCGCCGATGTGGTGATTCCCAACCACGGGACCATCGAGGCGCTTCAGGAGGCCGTGACCTTGCTGGTTCCGTTGCTCCAAACGTGAGGCGACTCTTCACGGTCAGGAACACGGCTGTGATCTCGGTCGTGTTGGCCTTGGCCCTATGGCGCTTCGGTGCCACCGTCGCTGACCCGGATCTGTGGGGACATGTGCGGTTCGGTGTCGACAAGATCGACGCCGGGGCATATCTGAGGGTCGACACATATTCGTACCTCACCGCCGGATCGACCTGGTTCAACCACGAATGGCTGGCCGAGGTGATCATGGGCGCCGTCTATCTGCTGTTCGGCGGGGCAGGTCTGGTATGGCTCAAAGCGCTCCTGGCGGCGCTCCTGGTTGTCATATTGCATGGGTGGCTCCTCGAGGAGCGGGTCGAGCCGATTCGCTCGATATTCGTCATGGCACTCATGGTCATCCTGCTCACCCCGACCCTCGGGACTCTCCGGCCACAGGTGTTCACCACGCTCCTCATGACCGCCCTCCTCATCGTGATCGTGCGATATCAGCGGCAACCAGGGAGTCGGGTGATGTGGCTACTGCCGGTTCTCTTCGGCATGTGGGTGAATCTCCATGGCGGAGCCCTGTCGGGGGTGGCGGTCTTGTGGTTGTGGGCGGTCTCGTATGCCGTCTTCGAGCGGGACCACCCGACGCGGTTTCATCCGTTGTTCTGGTCGGTCGCATCGACCCTCGCCCTTCTCGCCAACCCGAACGGGGCGAAACACGTGCTGTTCCTCCTGAAGACCACAACCGTGAGCCGCCCTGAGATCGTGGAGTGGCAACCGATCGACCTGACGTCGTTCGTGGGCGTCGTCTTTGCCGTCGTGGCGTTACTCGTCTTGTTCATGTTGTTCAGGAGACGATCGGACGCCGTGTGGCCCACAGGCTTGCCGCTCATCGGATTGGTGCTCGCACCGCTGCTGGCGACCAGGCACCTTCAATTGTTCGTGCCCGCGGTGGTGATCTTGGGCACGCCGTATCTCCTCCCATTGCTGAATATCGGGACGGGAGACGAGACCGAGCCTGTGAGATGGTCGTCGCGGTCTGCGATACCGGCGGCTCTGATCGTGCTGGCCGGCGGGGTCTTCTCCATCGCGCGGGTGGCCGGCGCCTCATCGTGTCTGCCGATCGACGCGAGGCAATTCGAGTTTCCCGATAGGGGAGTGGCCACTCTGGCGGCCACCTCGGTCGTCGGAAACGCCGTGGTTCCCTTCAATTGGGGCGAGTACATCATCTGGCATCTGGGGCCTGAGGTGCAGGTGAGTGGTGATGGCCGCCGCGAGACCGTCTATCCGGATGCGGCTTATCGAGCGAATCTCGACTTCGCCAATGGAGTGGGAGATTGGGATCGGATTCTCGACATGGCACCCACCGATCTGGTGATTCAGCGCACCGGTACCCCGGGAGACGTCTTGATGGAGGGCAAGTCGGATTGGGCCCTCGTGTATCGCGACCCGGTGACATCCATATACCAACCGGAGGGAAGCGCTCCGTTGAGTGGGGCATCCGAAGTGCCGGCAGACGGCAACGGAGTGTGTTTTCCCGGCTGACCGTGCGGTTCCTTGTCCCATACCGCAAGTACCCTTCGACCCGTGCCCGACTTTCAAGTGGTGTCCGACTTCGCACCCGCTGGTGATCAACCCGAGGCCATCCGGCAGTTGGCCGAAGGGATCAGGCGAGGAGATCGGTTTCAGACCCTTCTCGGGATCACCGGATCCGGCAAGTCCGCCACGATGGCCTGGACCATCGAGCAGGTGCAGAAGCCGACGATCGTCCTGGCTCCCAACAAGGCCCTGGCTGCGCAATTGGCCAACGAGTTCAGGCAGTTCTTCCCGCACAACCGGGTGGAGTACTTCGTCTCCTACTACGACTACTACCAGCCGGAGGCGTACATGCCGCAGACCGATACCTACATCGAGAAGGATGCAACGGTCAACGACGAGATAGATCGGCTGCGTCACGCCGCCACCGCCGGCCTTCTGGTCCGGGACGACGTCATCATCGTTGCCTCGGTCTCGGCCATTTATGGGCTTGGGTCACCCGAGCAGTACCAGGGTCAGCTGCTACGTCTGGTCAAGGGCGTCGAGTACCCGATGAAGGAAGCCATCAAGCGTCTGGTCAACATCCAGTACGAGCGAAACGAGGTGAACCTGATTCGAGGGAAGTTCCGGGTGCGGGGCGACACACTCGAAGTCTTTCCCTCCTACGAGGAGACCATCGTTCGGGTTCAATTCTGGGGTGACGAGGTCGAGAGGATGCTCCGGCTCAACCCGGTGACCGGCGAGGTGGTCGACGAGTTGAGCGAATTGTTCGTCTTCCCGGCCACGCACTACGTGACCGAACGAGAGCGCATGCTCAAGGCAATCGTGAACATCGAGGCCGAGTTGAAAGAGAGACTGTCCGAGCTGGAGCGCAAGGGGAAGATGCTGGAGGCGCAGCGTCTTCGGATGCGGACCAATTACGACCTCGAGATGATGCGTGAGGTCGGTTTCTGCTCTGGAATCGAAAATTACTCGAGGCACCTCGACGGGCGGGCGCCGGGGGAGGCGCCATACACCCTGCTCGACTACTTCCCGAAGGACTACCTGACCATCGTCGATGAGTCTCACGTCACCGTTCCCCAGATCGGCGGCCAGTTCGAGGGAGACCGATCTCGCAAGGAGGTCCTCGTCGAGCACGGATTTCGCCTTCCTTCGGCCAAGGACAACCGCCCGCTTCGGTTCGATGAGTGGTTGGAGAAGGCCAACCAGGTCGTATTCCTGTCGGCAACCCCCAGCAATTTCGAGATCTCGCATTCCACCCAGGTCGTGGAGCAGATCATCCGGCCGACCGGGTTGGTCGACCCGGAAGTGATGATTCGACCAACCAAGGGCCAGATAGACGACCTGCTCGAGGAGATCAGGGCTCGCGCCGTACGCGAACAACGTGTCTTGGTCACGACATTGACCAAGAAGATGGCCGAAGACCTGACGGACTATCTGTTGGAGATGGGGGTCAGAGCTCGCTACATGCACTCCGAGATAGACACCTTGGAGCGGGTCCAAATCATGCGAGAGCTTCGTCTCGGCGACTTCGACGTCCTGGTCGGCATAAACCTCCTCAGAGAGGGGCTCGATCTCCCCGAAGTCTCGCTGGTGGCGATCCTCGACGCCGACAAGGAGGGGTTCCTGCGCTCGGAGACGTCATTGATCCAGATCATCGGTCGTGCCGCAAGGAACGTCGACGGTCAGGTGGTCATGTACGCCGACAACGTGACCGATTCGATGCAGCGGGCGATCAACGAAACCAACCGGCGCCGTAGGGCACAGGCCACGTGGAACGAGGAACACGGCATCGATCCTCAGACGATTCGCAAACGGGTGTCCGACATCCTCGAGCTGGTGCAGACCGAGCGCCCGGCGGGCGATCGGAGAAGGAGGGACGTCGCTCAGAGAAGGCCGATCGACCTAGAGGGCGATGACCTCGCACGTCTGATAATGAGTCTCGAAGAGGAAATGCATGAGGCGGCCCGGGAGCTCAGATTTGAATATGCGGCGCGGCTCCGCGACGAGGTCAACGAGCTCAAACGCGAGCTGCGCGAGGTGGCCGAGGCAGGGTGAAAGAAGTTTCCGGTCGTCACCTCTGAGGGACGAGTGACCACGGCGATCGCTGCCGGCCGGCTGAGAGTTGATCGAGAGGCCTGGCGTCAAGCCATTCCGCTATTGATCCTGATTGTCACTTGGCTGGCGCTCCTGGCTGTCCTCGGGTTCGGGTGGCTCCCAAATGACGACGGGACTTTGGCCGAGATGGCGGAGCGGATCCGTCGAGGGCAAATCCCACACGTCGATTTCGACGACCCTTACACCGGCCTCCTCAGTTATCTGAACGCCTTCGCCCTTGGAGTGTTTGGTGAGAATCTCCTATCTCTCCGGTACCCGTATTGGCTTTTGGTCGGTCTTTGGATGATTGCAATGCTGGTGCTGGCCAGACGAGTGCTCGGTCCCGTCGAAAGTGCACTCGCAGTCGCAGGAATCGCATTTGCCTCCGTGTTCACCCACATCAGCCCGATGCCCACGTGGTACGTCCTGATGATCGGCACGTTTGCGGTCCTTGCCACCGTCAGATTCATCGAAGCGGGAAATCGAGCTTGGCTGGTCCTTGCCGGCGCCCTTGTCGGCCTGGCCTTTCTCTTCAAGTCGACAGGTCTGGTGTTCGGTCTGGGAATCGGCCTGACTTTGGCTGTGAGGGCGGTGCGGAGCGGATCCAAGTCGCAGGAAAGACTGGGGCGTTTGGTGATGATCGCAGCCGTTCTGATGCTGGCCACCCTTGTGTCTAGGGCTCCCAGCTTTGGCCGATATCTCCTTCTCGTTCTGCCAATCGGAATCGTTTGCAGCGTCGAATGGACCAAGACACCCGGACCTGACTCACATCACCCCGAAACCTCGATCGCCAGGGAGATAAGGCTCGTATCGATTGGCTGTGGGTTGCCGATACTCCTGTTCGGGGCATGGTTCTGGGCGCACGGAGCGATGGGTGACCTGTGGCAATCGCTCATCTTCACTCCGAAGTCTGTGATCGGCGACCTGCAACGCGATGTCGGAACACCGGCCCTCGCCATTGTCGTCGCGGTTGTGTCGGTCGTCCTCTGGAGGCTGTCCTTTTGGGACCTCAGAAGCCGTCTGTTCGGTGCCTCGGGTTTGGTCGTCGTGGCGGTGGCTGGGTACATCCTCTGGCCCAGGATGGCTCTGGTCTTTGCTTTCGCCGTTCTGGCATGGCTCGGGCTGGCCTTGGGCACCGCATACGTCTGGGTCGATCGCCACGTGCCACAAATCGAGGTGCCCTTGGCCACGATCGCGATCGTGTTCGGAAGTCTCTCCTTTCTCATCGTGCAGTTTCCGGCTTCGAACCTCTACTACGTCGTGGTGGCAACACCTCTGGTGGCCATGGCGGCTCTTCATCTTGGGAGCCACGCTTCCAAGGCGTTCGGCAGGCTGCTCGTCGGGATGGTCGTGCTGATCGGCGCCATGTTCGGCCTGGCCAAGGTTCAGGGCCGGCTCTTCGCATGGGGCCCAACCGGAGTTGCGACCAGCTACGTCATGCTCGACATGCCCAGAGGGGCAATTCGGGTGCCCGAGTATTTCAGCTACTACAACGATCTAGTCCGCGACGTTGAGGCGCTCAGGGGCGAGGGGCCGCTCCTCGTTGCCGGGCCGGACAGTCCCGAGGTCTACTTCCTCACAGAATTCGATAACCCCACCCGGATCCTCTTCGACTCCTTGTCTTCGGGCGCCGGGGGGCCAACCACAGACGCCTATCTCTCTTCGAATAGGCCGAATCTGCTCATCAACAACCTGAGACCCATCACATCCGACGCGTTGGAAGCCATCCCAGACGGGTGCGAGTTGGCGGGTACGTACGGTCCACTCGAGTTGTACATCGGATGCTCCGAATGACCATGTGCGCTTCTCTCCGACTGGATCTCGATGACCTCGGTTGATGTCGACAAGCCGCCGACGATCGGGTTCCGTGCCTGCACACTCAGCTGACCACCGATGGAATCGGCTTCGTTCTGGAGAATCCTCGGAATACTGAAGAAACACTGGCCCATACCGATACTCTGACAGTGTCGAAGGTCGGAGCCATGCCCACACTTTCCGTGCTGATGCCGGTGTACAACGAGTCGCGAACTCTCAGAACGATCGTTGCGCGGGTCCTCGAGTCGCCGGTCGAATGCGAAATCGAGTTGATCTGCGTCGACGATTGCTCCAGCGACGATTCGTTGACGATCCTGCGTGAGCTGGCCGAGACCGATTCGCGAATCAAGGTGATCGCACAGCCGGTGAACATGGGCAAAGGCAAGGCGATCAGAACTGCCATCGATGCCATGACGGGTGACATCGGCATCATCCAGGATGCCGACCTCGAGTACGACCCGGCCGAATACCCCCGAGTCCTGGGGCCGATCCTCAGTGGCGATGCCGACGCCGTCTATGGGTCGAGATTCGCCGCCAGCGAGGTGCGGCGCGTTCTCTTTTTCTGGCACTCGCTGGGCAACAAGCTGCTCACCACTCTCTCCAACATGGCCAACGACCTCAATCTCACCGATATGGAGACTTGCTACAAGGCAGTGAGGGGAGATCTGCTGAAGAGTCTCCGCTTGACGTGCGACCGTTTCGGGCTGGAGCCGGAGATAACCGCTCGGCTGGCCCAGGCCGACGCCCGCATCTATGAGGTTCCGATCAGCTATCGCGGGCGCACCTATGCCGAGGGCAAGAGCATCGGCTGGCGGGACGGCCTGGAGGCACTGTGGCTGATCTTCAAGTTTCGCTTCATCGACACCAAGAGCACCCAGGACGCCGGCCACCTGACACTGGAGAGTCTCGGCACCGTGCCCGCCGTATCGCGTTGGATGTTGTCGAATTTCACCGACTACATGGGGGAACGGGTCCTGGAGGCCGGATCCGGATCGGGGAATCTAACCGAGCACCTGCTGGACAGACGCCGCCTGACGGTCGTCGACCTCGACTCCAGGCACGTGGGTGCGATCACACGCCGGTTCGGTCACCTCGAGAACGTCGAGGTCAGGCAGGG
Organism: Acidimicrobiia bacterium; assembly: GCA_049578105.1. Classification (GTDB taxonomy): domain Bacteria; phylum Actinomycetota; class Acidimicrobiia; order Spongiisociales; family ZC4RG35; genus JARDZU01. Next base: position 12,119 of record JBAULI010000060.1, read on the forward strand.
CGACCTCGAGTCATCTGATCTCTATCTCCAGCTTCCCAAGGTCGACTCGGTCCTCTCGGTCAACGTATTGGAGCACCTGGACAAGCCGGAATCAGCCGTGCGCGGGTTCCACGACATACTCGAAGAAGGAGGCAGCGCGCTGATCCTGGTGCCGGCTCACGAATGGCTCTACTCGCGAGCCGACACGGCCCTGGGTCACCGCTCCAGGTACACCGTCGATCAGGTCCGAGCGCTCCTCGAGGCCCAGGACTTCGAAGTCGAGTTTTGTCGTGAATTCAATCGCCTGGGTGTTCTCGGATGGATGGCCAACAAAGTCATGGGCCGCACTTCGATAGGCCGATTTCAGGCGCGGATGTTCGGCATCCTCCTTCCTCTGGCGATGCTGGTGGAGAGGCTCGCCTTTTTGCCAGGGCTCAGCATCGTTGCCGTCGCACGGCGCAGGTGACGCATGCAGCCAGCGTCGCGTCGCCTCTTGCTGCTCGGTCTGATCGCCATGGTCTTTTCCGGTCTCCTGGTAGCCAGGAACCTCGCCGCCGCCGAGTGGGATCCGACCCTCTACACGGCGTTTGGTGAGAAGGCGACACCGACCCGCGTCTACGCCGAAGCGAAATTGGGTGAAGTCTTCCTGAGGCCGGAGCAGGGTCATGACGGCAAGTTCTTCTTCGTTCAGGCAAACGATCCTCTGCTCATCCATCCCGATGAGAATGCCCAGGTCTTGGATCGCCCGCTCTATCGGAGCCAGCGGATGCTTTACCCGCTGCTGGCGGGAGGCGGCGGGCTCTTCTCACCAGAGGTGATCGTCTGGGCCCTCATCCTCGTAAACATGCTGGCCCTCGCCGTGGGAACGATTGCCACTTCGTTCGTGGCGACTTCGATGGGGTTGTCACCCTGGTGGGGCTTGGCCTTCACATTCAACGTCGGGCTGATCAGCGAGATGAACATCGATGGGGCCGGTGTGCTGGCCGCCGCTGCAGCCTTTGGCGCCGTGGCAGTGCTGTTGCGCAATCGATATGCATGGGGTGTCGCCCTTCTGGCGTTGTCGGCGCTCTCGCGCGAGCCGATGCTCATCGCAGCAGCTGGTGCTGCGTGGTGGTTTTGGAGCCAACGGAGGAACAAGAGAGTCGCGCTCTATCTTCTTCTGGTCCCATCGGCGGTCGTAGGCGTGTGGGCCTTCTATCTCCGGATGAGGATTGGGATCGGGGATGTCGTCAACCCGAACTCACCAGATTCTCTAGGTCTCCCTTTCGTCGGTCTGGTCAAGGCGTTCTCGTCGTGGATGGGTGATCCGATGGATCTCTTGGTGGGCTGCACGATGGTGGTCGTGCTAGCTGTCTTCGCCCGGAGGGCATTGATCGACCGCAAACTCGTCGGATGGGCGTTCCTCGGTTTCGTCCCACTGAGCGTGGTCCTCTCCGAAGCAGTCTGGCACAGCTTTTTTGACATCACCCGCGCTATTGCGCCCGTCTTGACCGCCCTCGTTCTCCTCATTGCCGGCGTTGGACGGGCCGAGGAGACTCCGGCCATTCACCGGCGGATCGAGGAACTGCCTTCCGCCACGCGTTCCGGATGACCGCGAGGGGACGAGCCATCGAGCCGTCCGGTTTGGTGGTCGGTGTCGTCGCATTGATCGCAACCGCTCTGTTCTCGATCCTCGTTCTCACCCAGGTGAAATGGGATCCAACCGTGTTCATTGGATTCGGACGTGACGAAGGGCCCAGCAGGGCCTATGGCGAAGCCGCACTGGGATCGGTCATGCTCAGGCCCGGAGACGGGCATGACGGGAAGTTCTTCTTCATCCAGGCCAACGACCCGTGGCTGCTGGAGCCTGAGGCGAACGCTGCGGCGCTCGACCGACCTTTGTATCGGAGCCAGCGGATGCTCTACCCGGTCCTGGCAGGAGGACTGGGGATCTTCGAGCCTGGCGTCATCGCGTGGAGCCTCCTACTCGTCAACCTGATCGCCATGGGTGCGGGGACCTGGGCGGTCTCGGTCATCGCGAGGGAGATGGGCATGTCGGCGTGGTGGGGTCTCGCATTCCTCCTGAATGTCGGTTTTCTCAGTGAGCTCGCCATCGATGGAGCGGGGATCGTCGCTTCTGCGGCCGCCTTCGTAGCAGTGGCGTTGCTGCTCCAGCGAAGGTTCGCGGCCGGCATCGTCTTCGTGACACTGGCGGCGCTCACCCGAGAGGCGATGTTGGTGTGTGCCGTAGGCACCGGATTCTGGTTGTGGTGGTTCGGCGGCGAGAGGAAGAAGGCCGTCGTTGCGGTGGCGGCACCCATCGCGGCCGTGGCGGTGTGGGCGGTATATCTTCGGATGCGTCTCGGATGGGGAGGGGATGGGCCTCAAGTGTTGGAGATAGGGGTGCCGTTCGGTGGGTTCGCTCGATCGATCAGCAGTTGGCTGGCGAATCCCTCAATCGACCTGGCGGCGGGGTTCGCCGTCCTGATTCTCCTGATCCTGTTCACACGGAGAGTCCTGATCGCCAAGCATCTCGTCGGCTGGGCATTCTTGGGTTTTGTCGTCTTGGGGGTCGTCCTCACCGAGAGGGTGTGGGCGGGCTATTTCGACATAACAAGGGCAGTTGCGCCGGTGTTGACCTCGTTTGCCCTTCTTCTGTTTGCTCCGGCCGCTGGCCTCGAAAGAGTGATGCCTGAGCTGTCACCGGGTCTTGCCGGCAACCACGAGGATGGCTGAGGACTCTCTCCTGAGAGATTTGGTCGGGAAGTGGGCATACCAGCGTCCGCCAACCAGATACCTGAATATGCCATGCCACCGGCGGACCTCGAATGTCGTGGAGGCCCAATCGACCCACGACGACCGATCGAGTTTGTGCAGGTGAGTGGGGTCCTTGTCCATGAGCCTGACCAATTTCCCTAGCGGACCGTCATAGACGGGGACGACGAAGACGAATATGCCCCCGGGCCGGAGCATGTCGAGAACGGACGATGCGACTTGGTCGAGATCCTGAACATGCTCGATCACGTCCCAGGCGGTGATCACGTCGAACGACCCTGGCGGGTGTGAGCTGGCATCGGCACCGGCCAAACGGACGTCGGCTCGGGGAACACGGGCTCGGGTCATGTCGACGGCGCTGAGGTTGATGTCCGTCCCGCTCAGCTTCCAATCGGGCAATCGCTCGGCCGCCCTCCCGAGGAAGGCACCGAGCCCACATCCGAGGTCGAGAAGCTCGCCACGTTCCACGTCGATCGAAGCTTCGATGACGTCCAGATAGTGGTCCAACTTGCGCGGCGGGTTCTGGCGCTCGTAGTCCCGATAGTTGTCACCGAAGTAGTCCGATCCGGAGATTTGGGACGTGGTGTCACTCAAAGCGGCGTGTCGCGATCAGGCGGAGAGTGGCTCCGGCGGTTCCGAGAACGTCCATCTTGCTTGCGCCCTCTTTGAGGTCGTAGCGAAGAATGAGCGGTGCCTCGCCGAAGATCAGGTCGGGATTCCTCCGTAGTTTCAGTAGTAGGTCGACCATGACCTGAAACCCGTCCTGGTCGAAGAAGTCGGGGTCGCTTGCGGTCACTTGCTGCAGGACTTCGGCCCGATAGGCGCGATACCCGGAGGTGTAGTCGCGGACACCCTGGATCGGGAACAGGATCTTGAACAGGATGCCCGCGGCCCGGCTCAAGATCCTCCGATGAAGGGGAACCCCTCTCACCCTGCTGCCAGGCCTGAAACGGGAGGCGATCACCACGTCATGCCCTTCACGAATCAAGCGCACCATTCGAGTCATCAACTCTGGCGTGTGGGAGTTGTCGGCATCGAGCGTGATGATCACATCGGCAGGACCGGCGACCTGACAGGCCCACTCGAGACCGTCAGCGAGCGTTCGGCCGAGGCCCAGGTTGGCTTCGTGCGATTGAACCCGCAGCGGCAGTTTCTCCGACCACAGTTGTGCAACCTCCTGCGTCCGGTCTGTCGAGCCGTCATCAACGATCAAGATCTCGAAGGCGAGGCCGGAGTCCTCCGTCGCCTCGTCGATTCGTTGCAGCAATCGGGGCAGGTCCTGCTCCTCGTTGTATGCGGGGAGCACGATCAAGACTTTCTTGCGCGCCGAGTCCTGATTGTGCTGATACATGTCCCCTCGATGATCGGAGGCGATGAGCGATGCTTGCTCTCGATATCGACAATCGACGGGGTTGGCTTGATCCAAGCCTGGGAGGTCGTGGGGCCTGCCGGGGGTCGCCGTCAGTTCGTCGGGTCGAGAGAACGAGTCAGCAAGGAACAGGTGGCCGGATCCCGTGCCAGTATCAAGAGTGGATACATCTCCCGTTGGCAAACGTATTCCCCCAGGTGCCGCTGCAGGATATGCCAGGCGGGCTGCATGGCCATCTTGGGCTCGAGCTCAGCAACGTCCTGACCGAGCGTCTCGATCCACAGCATGTCGGCCTCCTGGAGGTCGCGGTCGAACTCGGCGAGGAACGCATCTTGGCGACTGGTCTCCATGCCGAGATAGAACGAATTCGGCGCCCTACCCATCGCCTGCATCGGAAACCGCGCTATGGGATGCGGGTCGGCGGTGAACACCACTATCCGATCGTCCGGCGCGACGAGCGATCCCAGATAGGGCTCGGGTCGTGAGAATGCCATCTCGACCGCCCGGTCATCCCAGGCATCATCCACGCTGAACAGCAGCACAGGTAGAAGTGAGGCCGCCAGGAGGATGATCCACCAACTGGGAGATGTGTCTATGTCCTTCCCGCTCCCGGCGAGGAGAACGGCCGCCAGCGGGAGATAGGTCCAGTAGTGGGTGAATGGAGCAAGCGAGACCATTGCGATCAAGGAGGCCCCGACAGCCATGACGATTGCAGACGACGTCAATCTCATCCCGGCGTAGCGAGTCTGTAGATAGACGATCACCAGGACCAGAGCCAGAGAGGAGAGCGCCGCCGAGCTGGTGGCGGGGAATGAGAAAGGCTCACCGAATCGTGTTGCCCCGCCGACTTCGAGGACGGCGAATCGAATATCGGGCACCAAGAGGTAGAGGGCTCCCGCCAAGACAGTCGCCAACCCGATCGGAGCAAGGCCCCGCCATCTCGCCTTGATCCCTGCGTCTTGTCTTCGAACCAGGATCACCGCAGGGATCAATAGGGCAACCCTCGGATCGATCAGGAGCCCGGCGAACAGGATGAGGGCTGCACCCGTCGTGGTGCGTCTGACGACCGTGAGAGCGATCAGAACGATCAGGGCACCGAAGAGCTCGATGGTCAGGTGGAATGACGAGAGGGTGACCATGGCGAGAGCTATGGAGACCGAGCTGAGATGACGGCCCGTCGGCCCGAGCCCGGATGCCGGCAAGAACCTGTCGCTGAGCCAGATGACGAGCATGGCGACGGCTCCGATGACGATTCCCCTGGTCAGCCAGAAAGGGAGAGGCACCCAGTCGAAGACGGTGAATATCGGGTACCAGAGCGGCCCCTTGTTGTCGATGACCGTGTCGTAGAGTCGTCCGCCCGCAGCGAGTTTTCGCACAACGGCAAGCCAGTAGACCTCGTCGTAGCTGTTTGCCAGGCGGGCACTGATGATCGCCATGAAGACCGCGGGCGCATACCACCAGAGCATCCGGGAGGGCGATGCGGTCTCGACTGGGGTGGTCTTTGGGGCTGTGATCACAGACGATTCCATCGGCGCGATGGGCCACTGGGTGGAATCGGAATCGTCGCCGCGACGTCGGGTAGCGAACAGGTGTTCGCCTCTGATTTGGATTACACTGTCGTAACTCAGGCGACCAGGCGGAGTCTTTGTCCACCGATTCGATACTCATCAGGGGCGCCCGTGAGCACAATCTGAAGAATCTCACGGTCGAACTGCCCCGAGACAAGCTGATCGTTTTCACCGGACTCTCCGGATCCGGCAAGTCGTCGCTTGCCTTCGACACCATCTATGCCGAGGGTCAGCGGCGATATGTGGAGTCGCTCTCGGCCTATGCCCGGCAATTCCTCGGCCAAATGGACAAGCCAGACGTCGATTTCATCGAGGGGCTCTCACCGGCGATCTCGATCGACCAGAAGACCGCCTCGCGCAATCCACGGTCGACGGTCGGCACCGTCACAGAGGTCCACGACTACCTCCGTCTTCTCTATGCGCGTATAGGTGTGGCCCACTGTCCCAACGACGGGACGCCCGTGGAGCGTCAAACACCACAGCAGATCGTCGACCGGATACTCGAATTGGATGAAGGCACCCGGTTCCAGGTGCTGGCGCCGGTGGTGCGAGGCCGCAAGGGCGAATTCGAGGGGCTCCTCGCCGACCTGGCAAAAGAGGGCTTTGCCCGGGTGCGGGTCGATGGAGAGGTCAGGGAGCTGACCGACGAGATCAAGCTCGACAGGTACTACCAGCACACCATCGAGGTCGTCGTCGATCGCCTGGTTCGCAAGGAGGGGATGGAGCAGAGGCTCACCCAATCCCTCGAGACGGCGCTTGCCTTGACCGACGGGACGGCGGACATCGAGATCGTCGACGGCTCGACGCTCACTTTCTCCCAGCATCTGGCCTGCTCGGTGTGTGGGCTTTCCTTCGAAGATCTCCAGCCGAGGAACTTCTCGTTCAACAGCCCATACGGGGCCTGTCCCGAATGCTCTGGCATCGGCACCAGATATCAGGTCGATCCCGAGCTGGTGATCGCCGATCCCGACCTCTCATTGGCCGAGGGAGCCATTCCCATGTGGTCCTCGAATCGCATGCGCTATTACCACCGACTTCTCACGGGTCTGGGTGACGTTCTCGGGTATTCGATGGAAACGCCGTGGAAGGACCTGTCCGAGGAGATCAAGGAGAAGATCCTCTACGGCACCGGGGACGAGAAGATCATGATCCGATACACAAATCGGTTCGGGCGGAAACGCCAATGGCAGGCGACCTTCGAGGGGGCGATACCTTTTCTCAATCGTCGTCACGAGTCGGCCGAGTCGGATTCGGCACGTGAGTACTACCAGGAATACATGGCGACTGTCCCCTGTGAGGCGTGTGGTGGAGGGCGGCTCAACCCGATATCACTCGCAGTGACCATCGACGGCCGCAACATCGCCGAGGTGTCGGATTTGAGCCTGAGCGACGCCAAAGAGTTCTTCGAGGGCCTTCAACTCGACGAACGAGAGTCACACATCGCCGAACGTGTTCTCAAGGAGGTCCGCGCCCGGATCCGATTCCTTCTGGACGTCGGGCTGGACTATCTGACGTTGAGCCGGTCGGCGGCCACGCTGGCCGGAGGGGAAGCACAGCGAATCAGGCTTGCCACCCAGATCGGGTCGGGGCTGGTTGGTGTGCTCTACATCCTCGATGAGCCGTCGATCGGCCTTCATCAACGGGACAACCAGCGTCTGATCGAGACCTTGCTCCGGCTACGCGATCTGGGGAACACCCTCATCGTCGTCGAACACGACGAGGACACGATCCGTGTCGCCGACCACATACTCGACATCGGCCCTGGCGCCGGTGAGCACGGTGGCCACATCGTGGCCGAAGGGGACCTGAAGACCATCATCGAGGCCCCGAACTCGATGACAGGGGATTATCTGGCCGGGCGACGTCAGATCGAGGTGCCACTGCTTCGCCGTCAGGGAAATGGCGAGGCGATACGAATCCTCGGGGCGAGCGAGAACAACCTCCAGGGCATAGACGTGGAGTTCCCGCTCGGTGTCTTCACAGCCGTCACCGGGGTCTCCGGGTCCGGGAAGTCCACGCTCATCGAGGAGATCCTGTGGAAGACGCTGGCGAGCAAGGTCAATCGGGCCCGGGTCGTGCCGGGTCGACACAAGAAGGTCGAGGGCATCGACAACATCGACAAGGTGATCGACATCGACCAATCGCCGATCGGACGCACTCCCCGCTCCAACCCGGCCACCTACACCAAGCTCTTCGACCAGATCAGGTCGCTGTTTGCCCAGACCCCCGAGGCGAGGGCTCGCGGATACAAGCCTGGGCGGTTCTCCTTCAACGTGAAGGGAGGTCGCTGTGACGCCTGCTCCGGCGACGGGACCATCAAGATCGAGATGCACTTCCTGCCAGACGTGTACGTGCCTTGCGAGGTGTGTGGGGGCAGACGCTACAACCGGGAGACCCTCGAGATCCTGTGGAAGGGTCACAACATCGCCGACGTCCTGGAGATGTCGGTGGAGGAGGCGCTCGGGTTCTT
>JBAULI010000061.1:0-11910 GCA_049578105.1 Acidimicrobiia bacterium
GAGCGAGACTGAGGGCAAGCCAGGCGTCTTCAAGCGATATGCACTCGGGTCGTTCACGAAAGGTCAGTCGAGGGTCTATTCGGTCCAGCCCGACCCAGGTATTAGTCAGAGGGATAATCGGGCTTCGATCCGGTTGACGGCCACGGCGCTCGATGGTGCACCCGCCGGTTCAGCCTGGCAGTCCACTCATCTGATACGGGTCGTATTCGAGACGTAGGCACCCTGGCCGAGCTCGGAGAGGAAGACCGTCGACGTCGATGCGAAAACCCGAGCTGCTCCACTCCTGAACATCACTCCGATTCAACCGAGGCGAATGCACTCCCGCTCCCGTTGATTGGCACCCTGCTTGGCACCCTGGCCGAGTCAGAGCAAGCTGTGCCGCTCCCCGATAACGGAGAAACCCCAAGCTGTGCCTGGGGTTTCTCTGTGTGGGCCCTACTGGACTTGAACCAGTGACCTCTTGCGTGTCGAGCAAGCGCTCTAGCCAGGCTGAGCTAAGGGCCCGAGGCGACGACCGGAATCGAACCGGTGTGACGGGTTTTGCAGACCCGCGCCTAACCACTCGGCCACGTCGCCGAGACCGGACGACCTCTGCGTCGGAGCGGAAGACGGGATTCGAACCCGCGACCTCAACCTTGGCAAGGTTGCGCTCTAGCCAACTGAGCTACTTCCGCACGGGGATCCGGCATTGTAACCGAGCCCCAATGCCAACCAAAAGGTTCACGTGCCACTCGAACCGAAGCCTCCGGCGGCGCGATCCGTGTCGTCGAGTGTGTCCACCTCGACCCATTCGATGTTCGGGATGGGGACCACGGCGAGCTGGGCGACACGGTCGCCCGCAACGAAGGACACCGGCTCCGGTCCGTGGTTGATGAGGAGCACGGAGACCTCGCCTCTGTAGCCAGAGTCGATCAGACCAGGCCCATTCACAACTCCCAGCCCCGATCTCAGGGCATGGCCACTTCGCGGCATCACCAGACCAGCATGGCCCTCGGGAATGGCAACGGAAAGGCCGGTCGGCACCGCCAGACGCTCGCCGGGACCCAGGGTGAAAGGAATTCGGGTCTGAAGGTCGACCGCCGCGTCGCCGATATGAGCCCTCATGGGGGCATCCACTACCGGATCGAGCCGTTTGAAGTTAGCCTGCATATGTAGTCCAGGGGCATTCGGGCGGAATGACTCGACGACTGTAAGCGAGAGCGCGTCATGACCGCCACATCACACCCGAAACGGCATGCCACCCGGTTGGCCTTCATGGAGACCCTCGGGTTCTTCGACTCACCCTCAATCACCTCGACGGGTGGCGCCACCGATCCCCATCGTCAATCGACACAGCAGGTGACTCAACTGGTGGCCACCGGCCGTCACGTGAAGAAGACCGGTGCCGTGGTCGAAGACATGTGGAACACCACACAGCTCGATGCTCCGTCGCTGCTCGATTGGGAGCCACAAGCTGCGATGAGCACGAAGTTGGGGAATCGGAACTTCAGGTGGCCGATAGTCCTCCTCGTTCTCGCTCTGGCCGCAGCCATGGTCGGGCTCGGGTATTGGCTGTATCGAAGGCCGGAGGCCGAAGCTGCGACCGCCCTGGAACAGGTGAGGGCCGAATCGCACGCTCTCTCGGACTCATTGACAGAGGTCGCTCCGCTCGTCGGCGGGCTCGCTGCCGACCACCTCGCGGAGGCGAACCGAGACTCGTCGGTGTTTCTCGCCGTGGGCGACTCCGCACGGGCCTTGTTCACGGTGTCTGCAGATCTCAAGCAGTCGCAGGCCAAGAGCGCAGCCTCGGAGTCGGCGACTCTCGCCCTCGATGCCTCGAAGAAGCTCATGGATGCGACAGCCTTCCGCACCGCTCTAGAGCAGTCTCTGACACCGCCAAGTCTCGAAACCGACCCCCAGATGATCGATCTGACGACCGCCGCTCTGACCTTCTCCGAGTGGCGCAGCGGGCTGGAAACGGTCAGGGAGGCACTCCCCGAGAACATCGCCTCCAACACTCGTCAGACGCTGGCGACCTTCGACAACGGGCTCGACGCTTTGCAGAACGCTTACGTCGATGCGATGAGAGAAGGCGATCAGACGTCCGCAACCGACGCCGTGTCCCGGCTCACCACGGGTCTCTCCGAGATACGAGCCGCCCTCCTCGAGGACATGAGTGCGATTTCCACCGAGGTGGCCGACCTGATAGAGCGCTCCCAGCAGGCTCTGGCAGATCTAGTCGGCTGACTCCAGGGCCGCCACTTCCTTCTCGAAGTCGGCCGCCTCCTTGAATTCCTTGTACACCGATGCGAAGCGCAGATAGCCGACCTCATCCAGGGAGCGCAGACGCTCCAACACCTCGTGCCCGATCTCCTCGGAGCTCACCTGCGAGCCCTGGCCACGCAAGGAAACCTCGACCTCCTCGGCGATCCGCTCGATCGATGATCCCGAAACGGGCCGATCGGCGAGGGCGGCCGAGATCCCCACTGCCAACTTGGCCGTCGAAAAGGCCTCGAGACGACCGTTTCGCTTCCGCACCATGAGTTGCGGCTCGAGCCGCTCGTAGGTGGTGAAGCGATGATCACAGCTCTCGCATTGACGACGCCGACGGATGGCACCGCCGCCTTCGGCAGGGCGGCTGTCGATGACCCTCGTGCTCGGGGCTCCACAGGACGGGCAAAGCATCGGGCCAGGGTATACGGACCTCGGTCTCCCCGCCGAAGACGATTGACTCCGCGGTGGCGCGGTCATTTCGCAGCTCGACGACCACCCACACCGGTCGACGGGAGATTCAGTCGGCTGGTATCGAGAGGATCTGACCCGGGACGATCGAGTCACTACTCAACCCGCTGAGACGGGCGATGTCCGAGATGAGACGTCGTACGTCATCCGAGGGGTCGGCGGTCCTCGATGCAATACCCCACAAGGTGTCGCCTTCCTGCACGACGTAGTGATCTGGCGGAGTCTCGGCGGTGCCGGCGTCGGCAGCGTCACCGATCATGAGGAAGACCACGCAGATGACTGCGAGAAGCAAGGTCAGCCGGACGGACAGCTGATGTTTTGCCATCTGCACTTTGGTCTTCCTCCTGATCGTGCCCTTGCGGGACCTTCCCCTTGCGGGTTACTGGATGCTGTTCGAAGTCGAACATGCGTTCGTCACTGTATCGAACATCTGTTCGCTGTCAAGTCGAACAGGTGTTTGGTTCCGAACTCTTGTTCGATTAGCCTGACGGGCACGAGTCTGGAAGGAGTCAGGGTGCTAAGCGAGCGACAACGGCAGGTTCTCGAATTCATACGGGAGACGGTCCATGACCGTGGCTATCCCCCATCGGTCCGTGAGATCGGAGAGGCAGTCGGTCTCTCATCTCCCTCGACCGTGCATTCGCATCTCTCGGCGTTGGTGGAAGCCGGAGCCATAAAAAGGGACCCCTCGAAGCCAAGGGCAATCATGATCGTGGACGACACGCCTGCTCCGGCCGCCCTTCCCGACCGTCTGCGCGAGGTCCCGGTCTTGGGTCGGATCGCCGCCGGAACACCGATCCTCGCCGCCGAGCATGTCGAGGACGTCCTGACCCTTCCCGTCGACCTGGTGGGCAGCGACCCGGTGTTCCTGCTCCAGGTCAAGGGCGACTCGATGATCAACGCCGGCATCTTCGACGGGGATCTCGTGGCGATTCGCAGCCAGAAAGATGCACGCGACGGTGAGATAGTCGCCGCCCTGATCGATGGCGAAGAGGCGACCGTGAAGCGGTTGCGTCGGCGCGATGGCCAGGTCATCCTCGAAGCCGAGAACCCTGCCTACGAGCCGATGGTGTTCAATGACGGGGTCGAGCTGGTAGGGAAGGTCGTCAGCGTCCTGCGTCGCTATCCCTGATCGATCCTTCCGGCGAAAGAGTATTCGGCCGGCCCGCTGAGCCAGGCGACACCGTCTGCGATCCTCACCCGACCGGTTCCACCCGGGACCACGATGGCGACGTCGCCGTCCTGACCGTCGAGGGCCACGAAGGCGGTTGCAACCATCCCCGTGCCGCACGCCAGGGTCTCGCCCACGCCACGCTCCCAGACACGCATCTCGACCGTATCCCCGCTCGATCGCATGAACTCGACATTGCACCCGGCGTCGAATCCGGCCTCACGGGCGACCTTGGCCCCCACCACAGCCACATCCACAGTGGCCGGGTCCTCGACGACCCGCACAGCGTGAGGGTTTCCGGTGTCGACGAGGACGTAACGCTCCCCATCGATCGTCTCCTCGCCTTCGATCCGAACCGGCCCGATCTCGACCTCGACGTCGCTCCCCTCGATAACGACGGATCGCGCTCCCAATGGGGTGTCGACGACGAATTCTTTGGGGGCACCCCAACGATCGTGCGCATAGCGGGCCACACATCGCAGCCCATTGCCGCACATCTCGGCAGGACTCCCGTCGGCGTTCCAATAGTCCATCACCACCGGTGAGCCGTTGGTCACCACCAAGAGGCCGTCGGCCCCCACGCCAAAGCGACGGTCACATAGACGGGCGACCTCATCGGAAGTCATTTGCCGGGGTCCCTCGACCAGGACGAAATCGTTGCCGAGGCCTTGCATCTTGGTGAATTCGAGGGTGTTCATCCGAAAGCCTCCATTGCCCGAGCGACGCGTGCCTCGACCTCTTCGGCCCAGGGTATCCACCGAATGCGAGGATCCCGCTGAAACCAGGTTCTCTGCCGACGTGCCAGCTTCTTGGTGTTTCGCGCCGCCAGGGTGAACGCCTGGCCCAACTCGGACCTTCCCGCCACCACCTCGAGTAGCTCTCGATAACCGACCGCGTTTGACGCGGTTCGGGCCATCGTCGGGGCGAGACGTCTCACCTCTTCGAAGAGACCGCCTTGCCTCATCCGCTCCAGCCTCCGGTCGACCCTCGACTCGAGGGCCGAGCCCGGGTCGACGCCCACCGCGACGAATGGGATCTCGGCCTGATAACGCCGTACGTCTTCCGCCTCGGCGGTCGCTGCGCGCCGGCTCGGGGTCTCGCCGGTGAGTCGATGGATCTCCAGAGCCCGGATGACCCGGCGCCGATTGGCCATATCCACATGCGCTCCTGCTTCGGGGTCGACAGCGAGTAGTCGAGAAGACAATGTCTCGTGATCCTCGGCCTCGAGAGCGTCGCGAGTCTCACGATCGGTAGGGGCGAAGCTCATGGGGTCGACCATGGCCCGAAAATGGAGTCCCGAGCCGCCCGAGATGATCATCGTCTCCGCGGTGCTCGACTCGAGCACCCGTCGCCCGATCGCTCGGAACTCGGCGACCGAGAATTCCTCACTGGGATCGACGATGTCGATCATGTGGTGGGGAATACCCCGACGCTCCATCATCGTCGGCTTGGCCGTGCCGATATCCATCTCTCGATATACCTGCATCGAGTCCACCGAGATGATCTCTGCGGAGAGACGTTCGGCCAGATGCACCGCCAATTCGGTCTTCCCTGAGGCGGTAGGCCCCAACAGGGCGAGGACCCGTGTCAGAGCACCTTTCCCGTCAGATGATGTTGATGGGCGGTTTCGATCTCGACATCGAGGAATGTTCCCTGCGCGTGCTCACCCGGGACATGAACCACCTTGCCCGACCGGGTTCTCGTCGTGGCCATGGTGGCGTCTTTGCGGGACGCACCTTCGGACAGCACCTCCAAGGAGACGCCCACCATCTCTTGGTTGCGCTCCCCAGAGATGCGATTCTGCAACGAGCTGAGACGGGCGAAACGCTCCTTGATCACCTCGTCGGGCACGAATGCTTCGGTCATCTCGGCGGCTGCGGTTCCGGGCCGGGGTGAGAAGATGAACATGAAGGCCGCGTCGAATCGAGCCTCTTCCACCACTTCGAGAGTCTGTTCGAAATCGGCATCAGTCTCCCCCGGAAAGCCGACGATCACGTCAGTGGAGACGCCAAGTTCCGGGATCGTCTCCCGTGCCATCGCCAGCCTCTCCATGTATTTGGACCTGTTGTAGCCGCGATGCATCGCCCTCAAGATCCGATCGGACCCCGATTGCAAAGGAAAATGCAACTGCTCACAGACCGCCTCGGTCTCTGCCATCGCCAGCGCAACGTCCTCCCTGAAGTCGTTGGGATGGGGACTGGTGAACCTCACACGACGTATTCCGGAAACCTCGCCAACACGACGAAGCAGCTCGGCGAATATCGGCCGACGGCGGCCATCGAGCGCCAGGTCCCGCCCGTAGGTGTCGACGTTTTGACCGAGAAGTGTGATCTCGACGACCCCATCTGCTGCCAGTCGCTCCACCTCACGGACGACGTCCCCAGGGCGTCGGGAGACCTCCACACCCCTCACAGAGGGAACGATGCAAAACGTGCAGGTGTTGTTGCATCCGACCTGAATCGTCACCCAAGCCGAGTGTCTCAGCTCTCTGCGTGACGGGAGGGAGGAGGGCATGGCCTGGAGCTCATCGACGACTTCCGTTATCGGGCCCCAGTTCTCGGCGTGGTCCATCAACTCGATAACACGATCGAGGTTGTGGGTTCCCATGACCACGTCGACCCATGGCGCTCGCTGTCGCACCAGGTCTCGATCCTTCTGGGCGGCGCAACCTCCAACCACGAGCAACATCTCGGGATTCACGTCCTTGAAGGCCTTCAGCTGGCCCAGGTTCCCATACATCCGGTTGTCGGCGTTCTCCCGGATGGTGCAGGTGTTGATGTAGACGACGTCGGCGGTTTCCAAGTCGTCGGCAGGGCTCATGCCATCCATCTCGAACAAGCCGGCAACCCGCTCTGAGTCGTGCTCGTTCATCTGACATCCGAAAGTGCGGATGTAGTACTTGCGCCCGATCCGGGTCGGGGGACGCGGGGGCTCCCGAAGTGTCGGCAAAGGCAGCATGACGGTCTGTGTCATCTCCACGCCCTCAGCGAGCGAAGTCGGTCGCCCGAAACTCCCGAATGACGGTGACCTGGATCTGACCCGGATATTGGAGGTCTTCCTCGAGCTTTCGAGCGATCTTTCGCGACAGCTCACGAGCGTCGAGATCGGAGACATCTCCGGGATCGACGACCACCCGCACCTCACGACCTGCCTGCAGGGCAAAGACGTGGTCCACGCCTGGAAACTCCAGCGCCAGCGATTCGAGACGCTCGAGACGCTTGACATAACCCTCCAGGGTCTCTCTCCTCGCCCCGGGGCGGGCGGCCGAGACCGCATCGGCGGCCTGGACGATCACGGCGAGGATCGTACGCGGCTCCACCTCGTTGTGGTGTGCCTCGATGCCGTGGACCACGGCGGGGTCCTCATCGAAACGTCTCGCTATCTCGGCTCCGATCAGTGCGTGGGAGCCTTCCACTTCGTGTGTGACCGCTTTTCCGATGTCGTGTAGCAATGCGGCCCGCCTGACAGGCGCTGGGTCTATGCCCAGCTCCGATGCCAGCATCGAGGCGATGTGGGCGGTCTCCACGAGGTGGTTGAGCACGTTCTGCCCGTATGAGGTCCGGTACTTGAGACGACCCATCAGCGTCACCAGCTCGGAGTGCATCCTTGAGACCCCGGCCTCGACCAAGGCCCACTCGCCGGCATCTCGAATGCTTTGCTCGACTTCCGCCCGCGACTTCTCGTATGCCTCCTCGATGGAAGCAGGATGGATACGCCCGTCGGCGACCAGCTTCTCCAGGGTCAGACGGGCCACCTCACGCCGCACCGGATCGAACGATGAGACGGAGACGGCCTCCGGGGTGTCGTCGACGATGAGACTGGTGCCCGTGACGGACTCGAGGTGACGTATGTTTCTCCCCTCACGCCCGATGATGCGCCCCTTCATGTCATCCGACGGCAGGGCTATCACCGAAACCGTCGTCTCGGTGACGACCTCGGAGGCGAGTCTCTGTATCGCCGTTGCCAGTATTCGGCGGGCGCGTCGGTCGGCCTCCTCCCTCGCCTTGATCTCCAGATCCCGCACGACGATCATCGCCTCCCGGCGCGCTTCGTCCTCGACCTGAGCGAGCATCTCCGTCTTGGCGGCGGCGACATCGATGCCAGAAATCTGCTCGAGCCGGAATCGGGCGTTCTCCTTCAGGTGCTCCAACTCGCTGCGTGAGCCGGTGAGCTCCTCTTCCCGATCGATCAGCATCTTCTCTCTCTGCGCCAGGTTGGAGGCACGTTGATCCAGTGTCTCCTCCCGCTGGCCGAGACGGGATTCGAGATTGGACAGCTCGAGACGTCGGTGCTCGAGGTTGGCCTCCTCTCGCTCCCGGTAGGCGTCCGCCTTGGCTCGCGCCTCGTCTTCGGCCTTCCCCAGCATCCGTTGTGCCTCGATCCGCGCCGAAGTCACCATGTCCTCGGCCGAGACTCCCTGCCTCTCATGACGCTTGGCAATGGCAAGACGCGCCAGGAGATAGCCGAAACCAAGCCCGAGGACGACCCCCAGGATGCTCAGTCCAATCGCAACGGTGATATCCATCGCGGTCCCTTCTCCGGCATGAGACGAAATATGCCGGACCCTGATGGGCCCGGCACACGAAAAGAAGCAGACATCGAAATCGGGTCCGGTTCACCCGTGGATGCTTTAGCTCCTCCTTGTCATGTCTCGTCCGGTTTGCGTTTCAAATATGTGTTCGTGTGTCCGAAGCACCGATGCTACACGCCCTTCGCGAAAGCGAAACCACCTAGTCCTCGGCGCTCTCGACCGTCTCGGCGCCGGCCGGCACCTCTTCGTCCTCGCTCTTGGCCTTCTCCCCCATGCCCACCAGGTCGTAGACCTTCGCTTGCAACTGCATGGCGACTTCGGGGTTCTCACGTAGGAAGCGCTTGGCGTTCTCACGGCCTTGGCCGAGCTGGTCCTCGTCGAATGTGAACCAGGCGCCGCTCTTTCGAACCACGCCATGCTCCACGGCCACGTCTATGAGGGAGCCCTCACGTGAGATCCCCTCGCCAAACATGATGTCGAACTCGGCCAACCGGAATGGAGGCGCCATCTTGTTCTTGGCGACTTTCACCCGGACCCTGTTGCCCACGTTTTCCGCACCATCCTTGATGGCCTCGATCCTGCGGATATCGAGCCGCACCGAGGAATAGAACTTGAGGGCACGCCCGCCGGGAGTCGTCTCAGGCGATCCGAACATGACACCGATCTTCTCCCTGAGTTGGTTGATGAAGACCGCCGTCGTTCGTGACTTGTTCAGGTTCCCGGCCAATTTCCGCAATGCCTGCGACATCAATCTGGCCTGCAGGCCGACATGGGTATCGCCCATCTCGCCTTCGATCTCGGCTCTCGGCACCAATGCGGCGACCGAGTCGATCACCAGGACGTCCAAGGCACCTGAGCGTATGAGCATGTCGGCGATCTCGAGCGCCTGCTCACCGGTGTCGGGTTGTGAGATGAGGAGCTCGTCCACGTCCACACCGATCGCTTTGGCATAACCGGGGTCGAGGGCGTGCTCGGCATCGATGAATGCGGCCAGGCCACCGTTCCGTTGCGCCTCGGCGACGATATGGAGGGCGAGGCTGGTCTTCCCGGAGCTCTCCGGGCCATACAGCTCGACGATACGACCCCGGGGCACACCACCAACACCCAGGGCCAGATCGAGAGAGAGGGCACCGGTGGAGATGACGTCGACCTTGCGATTGGCCGCTTCGCCCATCTTCATGATGGCGCCTTTGCCGAATTGTCTCTCGATCTGGCTCAATGCCATGTCGAGGGCTTTTTCTCTCTCTTCCACCTCAGCTCCTTCCGGTCCGTCTCCTGGAACTTAAACCCGGTCTGTGACAGAAACCTCGCCTGCCCGGCGAATGTTCTCACCTTGTCCGGTCGATACTAAACCGAACAGGTGTTCGTAGCGAGGATTATGCCAGCAGGGGCAGTGTCTCGAGCGGCTCGTATCGCGGAGCTCCCCCACCGAGGTGGGATTGGTACACCACCAACTCGTCGCATCTCCAGCCGATCCCGAGGTCCTCGGACGCATCGATGAGCGCTGTCACGTCTTGGGGCGGTCTGATCCTGCTCAACGTGAGGTGGGGATGAAAGGGCCGGTCCTCCGGCGTGAGCCCGGCAACCTGGGCACAGTCGTCGGCGATCGATGCCAATTGCTCCAATCGATCGGCTCCTTGAGTCACACCGACCCAGAGCACGGTGGCGCGAGTCGGTCTCGGAAATGCACCGAGACGCCCCAAACGGAGAATGAATGGCTCGTCGAGGTCACATTGATCCATCGCCGAAAGGAATCTCTCATAGGCCAGCGTGTCTATCCGCCCCAGGAATCGGAGGGTTATGTGCCAATTCTCCGGTGGTGCCGTCTTCCCTGGTGGGCGCTGGGCGCTCAGCCGGTCGGCCATGGCCAGACGCACTTCCTCCGGCGGAGAGACGGCGACGAATACCCGATTCAATCCCACCATTTGCCGAGGAGTGCCAACCTGGCCAGTTGCAGGGCGGCCGTGGCCGAATAGGTCCTGATCCGCTCGCGGTCTCCCGGATACCTGAGCTCCCGGGCCGAGGCACGCTCCGGGGTGGCCACGCCGATGACCACCGTCCCCACCGGCTTCTCCAGTGGTTGCGGCCCAGCCGACCCGGTCACCGAGATAGCCACGTCGACACCGAGGACCCTCCGCGCCCCCTGGGCCATCTCAACGGCCGTCTCGTGATTCACCACCTCACTGGCGTCGGTGACTCCGAGGAGACTCGCCTTGAGGTCGGGCACGTATGTGAACAGCCCGCCCCGCACCACCTGCGATGCCCCGGGGATGTTGGTGAGACGGGTCGAGACCAGACCGCCGGTCATCGACTCGGCGCTGCCGATCGTGTAGCCGCGCTCGGTCAGGAGACGTAGCAACACACGCTCGATCGTGTCGTCATCGACCCCGAATACCGATTCGCCGAGACGCTGCCTCACCACCTCCTCGACGGGATCGATCAGCCTCATTGCATCGGCCGTGGTTGCCGCCTTGGCGGTGATGCGCAGCTTTATCTCCGAGTTCGAGGCGAGGAAGGCCAATGACGGGTTGGTGGATCCGATGAACACGTCATCGAGCAACTCGCCTATCTCCGATTCAGGACGACCCCATGTGCGGACGACACGGCTGGCGATCACCTCGTCACGACCCGTTGCAGAGACCAATCGAGGGAGAATCTCCCGCTCCATCATCTGCTCCATCTCTGCAGGCACACCAGGAAGGCAGAAGATCTGCCTGCCCTCGTGGAGAAGACGGAGACCGGGAGCCGTTCCCCGCGGATTGGGGAGGAGCTCGGCCCCTTTTGGATGGAACGCCTGTCTGATGTTGGACTCCGGCATCTGACGGCCCCGCCCCTGCCACCACGAGCGGAGACGTTCTGCATACTCCTCGTCGAATACCAACTCAAGACCTGTGGCGGCGCACAAAGCCTCACGGGTTATGTCGTCCTGTGTCGGCCCGATCCCCCCGGTGATGATCAGCGCGTCGGCCCGGGAGAGTGCGATTTCGATGGCTGCGGCAATCCGCTCGAGATTGTCGCCCACCGTCTGCTGGTAGTGGGCGTCGAAGCCCCGCTCGGCCAGGAGGGCGCCGATCGTCGAAGTATTCGTGTTGACGATCTCCCCGAGCAGTAGCTCGGTCCCGACGGCGAGAACCTCAACGATCACTGTTTGATTGCCGGCCGACTTTGGCCGGGGGTCTCCTCCAACCCATTGCCACGCCACGACCAGGGACCACAACTTTCTGGTCCCACCCGGTGTTTCTCCCTCGGCCAAACAGACGCCGGTCGGCCGGGGCTACCGCACCCACCCAATCTCCCCGACACGACCACAACCTCGAACCATGCCGGCCGACTTTGGCCGCCGCTCTCCTGGAACCGGATACCACGCCGCGACGGGGGACCACCACCATCTGGTCCCACCCGGTGTTTCTCCCTCGGCCAAACAGACGCCGGTCGGCCGGGGCTACCGCACCCACCCAATCTCCCCGACACGACCACAACCTCGAAC
>JBAULI010000062.1:0-2753 GCA_049578105.1 Acidimicrobiia bacterium
CGTCTTCGAGAACCCGGAGATGGCTCATCACACCGAACCTGGTCATTTCCGGAAGATGCCGACAGAGCTCTCCCAGCGTCTGTCCGTCCTCGAGACGAAGCCGATCGAGCAACGTCCTCCGACTCGGGTCGTTGATCGCTCTGAACACCTCGTCCATGGTCGGGAGAATAGGTGAGTAAATACTCACATGTCAATAGTCATGCGTCCTTATGACCCCGTCGGTTGACACCGACCGTGGGTTAGGTTTCCCCGGGTGACCGCGGAGCGAACCCGGGTGGTGGCGATGGTGCTCGCCGGTGGCATCGGCAATCGGCTGATGCCATTGACTCGCGACCGGGCCAAGCCGGCGGTTCCCTTTGGGGGCCACTACCGCCTGATCGATTTCGCCCTCTCCAACCTGGTCAACGCCGGATATCGCCGGATCGTGGTGCTGACTCAGTACAAGAGTCACAGTCTCAACCTCCACGTGTCACTCACATGGCGGATGTCGACCCTCCTCGGGAACTATGTGACTTCGGTCCCCGCCCAGATGCGGGTAGGGGAGCGCTGGTTCCTCGGGTCGGCCGATGCCATCTTCCAGAACCTCAACATCCTCCACGACGAGCGGCCGGCGCATGTCCTGGTCTTTGGCGCCGACCACATCTATCGCATGGATCCCTCACAGATGCTCGACCAGCACATCGAATCGGGTGCGGGTGTCACCGTTGCCGGGATTCGGGTTCCTCTCGCCGATGCGAACCAGTTCGGGATCATCGAGCGGGGCGCCAGCACCAAGATCGACGCATTCAGGGAGAAGCCCACCGATCCGGTCCCGTTGCCCGACGACCCGGGCGCCGTGCTCGCCTCGATGGGCAACTACGTGTTCGAGACAGAATTCCTCTACGACCTCGTCCAGGCAGATTCCGAAGATGGGGAATCGAAACATGACGTGGGTGGGAACCTGATCCCGGCCGCAGTCGCCGCCGGCCGGGCCCACGTCTATGACTTCGCCGACAACCTCGTGCCCGGCTCGCTGGACAGAGACCGGGGGTACTGGCGGGATGTCGGGACGCTCGACTCGTATTTCGAGGCCCACATGGACCTGGTCGATCCCGAGCCCGTGTTCAACTTGTACAACGAGCTGTGGCCGGTGTACACCGCCGGTCGGACGGTCGCCCCGGCCAAGCTGGTGACCGAGAGGGGCGCTCCGGGAGTGATCGAGGACTCCATCCTCTCCAACGGCGTGATCATCTCCGGGGGCTCGGTGAGACGCTCGGTTCTCTCACCCGGAGTCAGAGTGGAGGGAGGAGCAACGGTCGACGAGGCGATTCTCCTCGACGGGGTGCGAATCGGGTCGGGCGCAATGGTCAGGAATGTCATCATCGACAAGAACGTGATGGTCCCGCCCGGAGCCGAGATCGGTGTCGATCCGGTCCGGGACGGCGCTCGGTTTCACGTCTCCGATGGGGGGATCGTGGCTATCGGCAAGGAGGACGAGATCCCCGAGCCGATCTGACGGCCCGTTCAGGGGGAAGTGATCTCGAAATAGAGACGTTGGTATCGGGACGCCGGCTCGCTCCAGGACCAATCGTGGGTCATTCCTCTTCGTCTGATCTCCCCACGTCTCTTCGTCGACCTCCACGCCCTTATCCCGCGGCCCAGAGCGTCGGCCACCGCCGTGGTGTTCGGCTGTCGGGCGATCAACCCGTTGCCGCTCTCCGGGTGGGCATCGGCGTCGACGACCGTGTCGCGGAGACCCCCCACGTCGGTCACCACGGGGATGGATCCATACCGCATCGCCTGCATCTGGGTCAATCCGGCAGGCTCGAACCGGCTCGGCATCAGATACAGGTCGCTCCCGGCGAATATCCGGTGGGCCAGACCCTCGTCGTACCCATCCCTGAAGTGGAACCGATCCGGCATCTCCCGTGCGATGCTGCGAGCCGAATCTGAGAGGGAGCGCTCCCCGGCGCCGAGCAGGATCATCCTCGCCCCCAGTTGTCGGAGGGCAGTGGAGGCATCGAGGGCGAGATCCACCCCCTTTTGATCGGTGAGCCTGGTGACCATCCCGATCAATGGCTCATCCGACTCGCTCCAGCCGACATCTGTGGCCAGTCGTCGCCCGATCTCCCTCTTTCTCCCCGGGTTGGAGGAGTCGTAGTGGATTGCGAGATGGGGGTCGGTCAGCGGGTCCCAGATCTCGGTGTCTATGCCATTGAGGATCCCGGTGAAGTCGTCGCCCCGCGCCGCCAGAGCCTCGTGGGCGCCAAACCCGGTCTCGGGGCGCCTGGCCTCGATGGCAAAGGTCGGGCTGACGGTGGTGACCCGGTCGGCCAGGGCCACGGCGCCGGTGAGTGGGTTGGTACCGCCATACCACTCGTACGCCTCGGGCCTATGGGGGATCCGCGCCAGCCACGAGGCGGGCGCCTGACCCTGATAGGCGAGATTGTGGATGGTGAAGACCGAGGGAGGTGGAGCGTCGAGCCAGCCAAGCGCCCCTCCGGTGTGCCAATCGTTGAGATGGAGGACGTCGGGCTCCCGGATGCGAGCCAGGGCGGCAATCGCCGCCGAGAAGATCATGAATCGTATGTCGTTGTCCGGCCAGCCTCTTCCTTGGTCGTCGTTGTATGGGTGGGGCCGGGCCAGGAGTGGTGACTCGATGAGGGTCACCGTTGGGAACCCATCGAGGCTGCCCCGGATCTGTCGAACCGGGCCCGCCCACGACGGCAGGTCGAGGGGGGCTCTCCCGGTGACCGCGAGAGGCAGATCGCCGT
>JBAULI010000063.1:0-2584 GCA_049578105.1 Acidimicrobiia bacterium
GCGCACCCCAGGGCGCCGTTTTCACGGCGGCGTAGGATCTCAACGATGGGCGCCGACCCCCTGGATTTTCGAATTCTGGGACCCCTCGATGTCCTGCGTGTGAACAGCTCTATCGATCTCGGGGGTCACAAACAGCGTTCCCTCCTGGCCCTGTTGGTGATCGAGGCCCCGAGAGTGGTGTCCACCGACCGTTTGCTGGAGGAGCTGTGGGGCGATGCCGTAGATGGGAAGGAGAATGCCCTATGGGTCTATATCTCCCGACTTCGATCAGTCCTCGAGCCCGACCGTCAGGGAGGTCAACCCAAGAGTGTCCTCGTGACGAGAGACCATGGCTACGCCCTGGCCGTATCCGAGGACTCGATCGACGCACGCCGGTTCGAGCAACTGGCCTCCGAAGGCGCCGGTCTGGCGAGAGACGACCCGGAACAGGCCTCGAGGCTCCTGTCCCAAGCCCTCGCCCTGTGGCGAGGGTCGGCACTCCAAGACTTCATCTATGACGACTTCGCCCGGCTCGAGATAAGCCGCTTGGAGGAATTGCGTCTCGCCGCCTTGGAGAACCGCATCGACGCTGATCTGAGGACCGGGAAAGCAGGTGAGTTGGTGGTCGAGCTCGAGAGCCTGAACCAGGAGCACCCCCTGCGTGAACGGTTCGTTGGCCAGCTGATGTTGGCCTTCTACCGATCAGGCAGACAGGCGGAATCGCTGCGAACGTTCGAGCGCTACCGGCTACGGATAGGCGAGGAGCTCGGAATCGAGCCTTCGCCGGAGATCAGACGACTCGAAGAGCAGGTCCTGCTTCACGACTCGAGGATCCAGGGACCAAAACGTCTCGCCCGGCAAGCCGGGCTGAAACTCGCCAACCCGTTCAAGGGCCTACAACCCTTCGGTGAACGCGACACGGGAGATTTCTACGGCCGCGACCGACTGGTCAGCGACATCCTGCGCCGACTACGCCATGGGACCCGACTGATCGCACTCGTGGGACCAAGCGGTTCCGGGAAATCATCCGTGCTCAAAGCGGGCATACTTCCTGCGATCCGAAAGGGGAGCCTCGAGGGGTCGGACGGGTGGCTCGTTGCTCAAATGACACCCGGCTCACAGCCGTTCTACGAGCTCGAGGCGGCTCTCTTGAAGTCATCTCTCGATGCTCCAGAACACTTCGAAGCCCAGCTGTTCGACGACGACACAGGCATCCTGCGCGCCATTCTGCGTCTACTTCCCGACGAGTCGTCGCACCTGCTCCTGGTCATCGACCAATTCGAAGAGTTGTTCACACTGGTCGAAGACGAGGCCATGCGGACACGGTTCCTGAACCAGCTGATCCCGGTCGTCGACGATCCGCACGGTCGCGTGATCGTCGTCGTCACCCTTCGCGCCGACTATTACAGCCAGCCCTTGAGGCACCCCGACTTCGGTGAACGACTCGGTGAGGGCGTCATCAACGTGGTTCCCCTCCGACCCGACGAGTTGGAGTCGGCGGCCCTGAAACCCGCAGCGCAGGCCGGAGTATCGATCGATCCAACGCTCCTTGCCGTGCTACTCAGCGATGTCATCGGTGAGCCTGGCGGCCTGCCGCTGTTCCAATACACGCTGACCGAGCTATTCGACCGGCGGAGAGGCGAAAGCCTCACCCTCGCCTCCTACGAGGCAATGGGAGGGGTCCGGGGTGCAGTCAGGAGACGCGCCGAAGACATCTACACGAGCCTGGCGGTCGAGCAGCAGCGGGTCGTTCGACAGCTCTTCCTTCGGCTCGTCACGATCACGGCGGATGATGAATGGAGCAGGCGACGGGCGCCCGGCTCTGAGGTCCTCTCGCTGAGCATCGATCTCGTCGATCTGGAACGGGTGATAGACCTCTATGCCAAGCATCGGCTCCTCACCCTCGACCGGGAACCAATTTCGGGGGCACCATCCATCGAGATAGCCCACGAAGCGCTCCTCGTGGAATGGCCTCGACTTCGCGACTGGCTGCTGCAAGCAAAGGACGACTTACGGATCCGGAACACGCTCAGCACAGCCGTCGAAGAATGGGAACGGGAGGGCAACGATCCGGGGTATCTGCTCGCCAGCAGTCGCCTAGACCGCTATGAGACATGGTCGGAGTCGACCACGATCCAGCTCACAGAGCGTGAGCGCAGGTTCCTGCAGGAGTCCTTGACAGCTAGGGACAGCGCACTGGAGGTCGAGCAGCAGCGCCGACGACGGGAGACCTCTCTCCAGCGTCGGGCCGCAATACGTCTCTGGGGGTTGGTGGGACTCGTCGTCACCGGCGTCGCGGTGTTGGTGTTCTCCATCACGGGCCTGTTCCGGCCGGACGTCCCAAGTGTGGGAATCATGTATCAGGGCTCCGGAGATCGGGGCCTCAACGACCTCGCGCTCCACGGGTTCGAGGAGGCACAAAGGCGATACGACTTGGACACCGCCGTCGTAACCCCTCTGGCCGATCCGGGCGAGGATCTCAAACAACTCTGCGACGCCCATTTCGACGCAGTGATCGTCGTCAGCGCCTTCTTCTACCCAGTGGGCGGAGGGGGTTCACAATGCATCGACACCCTGGTCATCGGCGTGGACTGGCCCCCTCCCG
>JBAULI010000064.1:0-12326 GCA_049578105.1 Acidimicrobiia bacterium
TCCCCGGGTCGATGACCACCAGGCTGGAGCCCGACTCGACCAGCGAGACGGTCGAAGCGACACGATCTCCCCCGTAGCCGGCTGTCAGCAGATGGAACTTTGCCATGGATATCAGCCATCCTCGCTCAAAGGTAGAACGCCTGCCGAGATGAAGACGTCGGCACTCATGGTTTCGGCGAGCTCTCCGGTGTTGGGCTCGGCCACGAACAGGCCACGAGTGCCGGGGAACACGACGAAGCGCCCATTCGACGACCAAGTGACCTGAGGGAAGCCGGGACGAGCCTCGAACTCGGCCAACATCGAACCATCGGACGCCGAGAGCACCGACAACCCGGTCTCAGTGAGCAGGGCGATCCATTGGGCGTCCGGTGAGAACCGAGCCACCGAGAACGACCCGTCATCGGCCACCCGCCTGGCCGGGCTCCCTGCGGCGTCGATGACGCGAAGACTCCCATCGTCCATCGCGACGACACCGTCCGGGCCTACTCCCAGCAGATGGCCCGAGTACGCAGAGACGATCTCACCCAGGGAATTCAATATGGTGATGATGCCCGCCTTCTCATCATCGATGACGAAACCCCAGTCACCCCAGGCGGCAACACCACCGGGGACACCTATGGCGCGGGTGAGCAGAGCGGGATCTGCCAACGTCCCACTGACCGTCCAAATCGAGAGTTGGCCGTCCGAAAGCGTCGAATAGGCGAGGGTCCCCGGTTCAGTGTCGTGCCAGGAAAACCCGGTGACCGACGTGGCGATGACCCGCGCCAGGTCGGGGATGCCGGCGTAGAGCACACCGGGGTCTTTACTCTCCATGGGCACGATGGTGGCCAGCCTGCGACCGGCGCTGTCGAAAGCCACCAGTTGGGGTGGGGAGGCGGAACCGATCGGGATGTTCCTCACATACGACTCGCCCGCCACCGGCCACGTCAGCAGGTCGAGAGTCTGCCCATTGCTGCGACGTACTGCGACGAGACCGTCGGGAAAGCCGGTGATCTGATCACCGATACCCTCGCCGATTGCTCGCGTGCTGAGACCCTCGACAGTGGTCTCCGTGGGTGGAGCGCTCGTGTTGACCCCTAGGGCGAGCACGGTGAGGCCGGCTCCGATTACAGCCCCGGCAAGGAGCCAGCCGAGTCTGGGCCCCTCGGCCCTCGACGGCTCGGATTCCCGGGCGTCCTCCAGGACATTTGGCGGTGAAACCACGGCTCCACGGTACGCGCTCGGCGCCCCAAAAGCGCTTTCCCGGGTGACTGAAAACGAAATCGAGTCTAAAGTCGGGCCGAGACATGGCGTTGAGTCATGTCTCCTTACCAAATGGAGGAAGGAATCATATGAAAACGATGAGAAGCTTGAAGCTTCTCGCGGTTTTGGCCGTTTTCGCCATGATCGTCGCCGCTTGCGGCGGCGGTGGCACGGAGGAGACGACCACGACCGCGGCAAGTAGTGGTGAGACCACTACTACGGCCATGATGGAGGAAACCACAACCACCGAGGCCATGCAGGCAGGCGACTTGGGTGTAATCGAGGTCGCCGCGGGCGATCCGATCAAGATCGCGACACTGCAGTCCATCAGTGGTGACACCGCCAGTCTCGGCACCGACCAGGTGCGGGCTGTCGAATTGGCCATCAAGGACAAGGGTGAGATCGACGGTCATCCGATCGAGCTCGCCTTCAACGAAGACGACGGCTGTAACTCGGAAGGCGGTCAGACGGGTGCCACCCGGATCATCGCCGACCCTGACGTGGTCGCCGTCGTGGGGACCAGCTGTTCTGGAGCCGGTGTCCCGGCATCCAAGATCATCAGCGAGGCGGGAAGGGTCCTGATCTCAGGATCGAACACCTCGCCGGTCCTGACTTCTGACCTGAAGGGAAATGCCAACTCCGAATATCACGAGGGTTACTTCCGGACGGCGCACAACGACGCCATCCAGGGTGCGGCAGCCGCCACCTTCGTATATGACGAGCTCGGGCTGACCAACGTGGCCACCATCAACGATGGTGACCCATACACCCAGGGTCTGACCAGCGCCTTCGAGGGCTTCTTCGAGGGACTGGGCGGGACGATCGCGCTGAGCACGGCCGTTACCGCAGATCAGACGGACATGCGTCCCGTCCTCACCGAGGCCGCGGCCGCAGGTGCGGAGTTGATCTTCTTCCCGATCTTCCAGCCGGCAGCCGACTTCATCTCGGAGCAGGCAGCGGAAGTCTCCGGGTTGGAGGACACCGTGTTGATGGGCGCCGATGGACTGCTGTCCGACACCTTCGTGGTGTTGCCGCAGTCGAAGGGGATGTACTTCTCCGGACCGAGCACGCCCAAGACTCCGGCCTACGACGACTTCGTCGCCGAGTACCAGGCCGAGTATGGCGAGCCGCCGATCCAGGCGTTCCACGCTCACGCATATGACGCGGCGATGATGGTGTTCACCGCCATCGAGAACATCGGTCAGATGCAGGGCGACACGCTGGTAATCGATCTACAGGCACTCCGTGACGAGTTGCACTCCATCACCTATGACGGGCTCACGGGCACGTTGAGCTGTGATGACTTCGGGGACTGCGCATCGCCGTCCATCGACATCGTGCAGAACACGGATGCGACCGCCGACATCTCAGCGGTTCGCGAGAACGTCCTGAAGACATACACGAGAGAAGACCTGGGTCTCTGATCCAGTAACGACCCGATACGCCTCATGCCACTTTCGGTGGCATGGGGCGTATCTATATCGGTAGGCTGCCGGACCGATGACGCAGACCACTGTCGCTCCCACCCAGACCAGACGCGCCTCACGCGTCACCCCGGTCAGTGTTTTCCTCTGGTTTCTGCGGCTCCTCGCAGTGGCGGTCATCCTCTACGGCTCCTACGAGAGCATCTCATCGGGGCGGCTGACCGGCTCCCAATGGAAAGACCTCCTGGTGTTCGGTGTGTCCACCGGCTCGGTCTACGCCCTGATCGCCCTGGGCTACACGATGGTCTATGGCGTGCTGCGGTTCATCAACTTCGCCCATGGCGAAGTCTTCATGACCGGCGCAATGATGGCCTTCTATGTGGCCAATGGGTTGTCCACCACGTCCCTTTGGGTGAACAACCCGGTGCTATCGCTCCTCATCGTCCTCATCGCCTCGATGCTCACCTCGATGACCGTGGCAGTGGTGGTGGAACGGGTCGCATATCGCCCGCTGCGCGGCGCGCCTCGCCTGATTCCCCTGATCACTTCGATCGGCGCCTCGTTCACGCTGCAATACATCGTGAGGGGTCTCGTCGGGCCGAGCACGAAGTCCTTCCCGCGAATGGAGCCATTGCGTGGGACCTTCGACATTGGCGGGTTCGTCATCCTTCGGTCACAGGTCGTCGTGATCCTCGCCGCCCTGATCATGATGGCCGGTCTCTACTTCTTCGTTGAGAAGACACGCACCGGTAGGGCGATGCGGGCAGTCTCCGAGGACCCCGAGACCGCAGCATTGATGGGTATCAACGTCGACCGGACGATCGTGACGGTGTTCGGTGTCGGCGGAGCCATGGCCGGCGTGGCAGGCGGCCTGTGGGGCCTGGTCTTCCCCAGCATCAACTTCTTCTCGGGCTTCCTCCCCGGTGTCAAGGCGTTCACCGCCGCCGTTCTCGGTGGAATCGGCAACATCGTCGGCGCCATGCTTGGTGGAGTCAGTCTCGGGATCTTCGAGTCTGTAGGCCCCAGTCTGGTGCTCGCCGGCTACAACATCCCCGCTTTCTCCCAGCTCAAGGACGTGGTTGCGTACTCGGCACTGGTGCTGGTGCTCATCTTCCGCCCCTCGGGCATCCTTGGTGAGCGTTTGGCGAGAGAGAGGACCTGAGTCTTGGCCGACGTGAAGGCGCCACCGACAGAGCCTGCAGCCGAACTGCGGGAGGCCCCGGAGCTGGAGCTCGGCCGCGCCGTGAAACTTGGCTGGTCGGGTGCCGCCGTCATGATCCTCGTAGCGGCCACCGGGATCGTTGGAACCTTCCAGGACCGTCTGGTCATCGACCCATTCCTCCCGTTGGGGCTCCTGTTCCTCTATCTGGTGGCCTTTGCCTTCGGATGGGCGGCCGGTAGCCCGCCCAAGGCCGTCGAGGGATTCGCAGCCGCAACGGCGGGAGGGCGCAACCTCCTCGCCGGTGTCATCGCCGGGACCCTCAACGGAGTTGGCATCGGTGTGTTGCTCATTCTCATGAACGTCCTCGATCTGCGTGGGGTCTTCGTCGAGCTCTCCCCCGATCTCGCCGACACGATGAGCTTCGGGCTCCCCCTGGCCAGTGCGGTGCCTGTGGTGATACTCATCTCCGCCGTGGCCGGTCTCTTGGGGGCGGGCACTCACCTGCTACCCACCAGACTTCGACACTCGCTGATGCCGGCGCTTATGTGGGTGCTCATCCTCAGCCTCATGACCGACCTGGTCGGTCAATTCCTCACCGGGATAGGCGTCGAGGGAGCAATCACCTTCTTCTATGTGAGAAGGGGCGGCGCATTGACGGTGATTGGAGCCGTTGTGTTCTTCATCGTGTTCTTCGCCCTCTACTGGTACCTGGCGGGGAGAAAGACGACCCTGAGAGCCCGGGTGGACCGAATGCCCCGCTCCGACCAGGCGAGATGGTCGGCAGTGGCCGCCGTGGTGATCCTGATCCTCCTCTGGTTCCTCCCCAAGGTTATGGGGCCGTTCGTGAGCCAGGTGCTCGACACTGCCGGCATCTACCTACTCATGGCGCTCGGCCTGAACATCGTCGTCGGGTATGCCGGTCTGCTCGACCTCGGATACGTCGCGTTCTTCGCAGTCGGTGCCTACACCGCGGCGATTCTCACCTCCCCTCAATCGCCCGCCTGGGCTCCCCAAATCACGCTGATCCTGGCACTGCCGGTGGTCATGTTCGCCGCCGCGATCGCCGGGACCACGGTGGCCACACCGGTGATCCGAATGCGTGGGGACTACCTCGCCATCGTCACTCTCGGGTTTGGCGAGATCGCCCGTATCCTCCTCAACTCGGAGTGGCTCTCTCCCTACTTCGGCGGAGCCCAAGGGATCACCAACATCCCCAACCTGCAAATCGGCCCGTTGGTCTTCAACAGCCCAGAGGCCTACTTCTATCCAATCGTGGTGTTCGTGCTTCTCGCCGCCTACGTGACCTACGCCCTCGAGAAGTCACGCTGGGGCCGGGCATGGATGGCCATGCGTGAGGACGAGTCGGTGGCGGAGGCGATGGGTATCAACATCGTCACAGCCAAGCTGTCCGCCTTCATCGTGGGGGCGGTGCTGGCGAGCTTTGGCGGCGCTCTGTTCGCGGCGCAGATCGGATCGGTGTTCCCCCACTCCTTCGACATCGTGGTGTCGATCACCGTCCTGGTGATCATCATCGTCGGCGGCATGGGCAGCGTTCCCGGCGTCGCCGTCGGGGCCCTGGCCCTGATCGGGCTGCCCAACCTGTTGCGCGAGTTCTCCGAATATCAGTTCCTGTTCTATGGAGTCCTGCTGATCGCGATGATGCTGAACAAGCCGGAGGGATTCATACCGAGCAAGCGGCGGGCCCAGGAGTTGCACCAGGAGGAATTGAGCCAGGACGCCTGGCTGGAGATCTACGGGGACAAGACAGAGTCCGGCGAGCCCGCTCCGCAAGGGGGCGAAGCATGAGCGAGTTGCTGACCATTCGAGGGCTGGAGAAGTCTTTCGGAGGCCTGAAGGCAATCAATGGAATCGACCTCCACGTGGATGAGGGAGCCGTGGTCAGCGTGATCGGGCCCAACGGTGCCGGCAAGACCACCTTCTTCAACCTGATCACAGGGATGGAGACCCCGGATCAAGGGAGCATCGTCTTCGAGGGTGCCGAGCTGGTCGGATTGCGACCGAATCAGATCCTCACCCTGGGTCTGGCGCGCACCTTTCAGAACGTTCGACTCTTTCCCACCATGACCGTGAAAGAGAACGTGATGATCGGCCAGCACACGCGCTCCAGGGCGGGCCTGATCGCAGCGATTCTCAAGACACCGGGCCAGCGCAGGGAAGAGCGAGAGATCGATGCCCGGGCCGAAGAGGTCCTTTCCTTCTTCGGCACCCGACTTGCCGGCTATCGGTACGATCAACCGGCCTTTGCCCTCTCCTATGCCAATCGGCGTCGTCTCGAGATAGCCCGCGCCATGGCGTCTCAGCCCCGGATCCTGCTGCTCGACGAGCCGACTGCGGGCATGAACCCGAGGGAGACCGTGGAGCTCACCGAGCTGATCGGGCGTCTCCGTGACGAGAAGGGCTTCACCATCGTGCTGATCGAGCATGACATGCAGGTCGTCCGGAACGTCTCCGATCGGGTGGTCGTGCTCGACCATGGCGTCAAGATCGCCGAGGGCTCCTATGCCGAGGTATCGACAGACGATGAAGTGATCGAGGCGTATCTGGGACGTTCGGCGGAGGAGACGACGGGATGACCGAGAACAGCCAACCCGTGCTCTCGCTGAAGGGCGTCAACACCCACTACGGGCCGGCGCACATCCTCAAGGACGTCGACATAGACATCTATCCGGGTGAGATGGTCTGCCTCCTCGGCGGCAACGCCTCGGGCAAGACGACGACGCTCAAGACGATCCTGGGTTACGTCAAGCCGACCAACGGCGCGGTATTTCTCGACGGCGTCGACGTGAACACCTGGAGCACGGCCGATCGTGTGGAGAGCGGGATAACGATGGTCCCGGAGAATCGTCGCCTCTTTCAGCGGATGACGGTCAAGGAGAACCTCGAGATGGGTGCCTATCTGCGTCGTGGCGATGCCCTGGACGAGGACATGGAGCGGGTCTTCGATCTCTTCCCGAGAGTGAAGGAACGCCTCAGCCAGCGTGCCGGGACCCTTTCCGGTGGCGAGCAGCAGATGGTGGCGATGGGTCGAGCCCTGATGGCGAAGCCGAAGGTCCTGCTCATGGACGAGCCATCGATGGGCCTAGCCCCGGTCCTCGTCGCCCAGAACTTTGACATCATCAACAAGATCAACAAGGACGGCACGACCGTGTTCGTGGTCGAGCAGAACGCCAACATGGCCCTGACATTTGCCGACCGGGGCTATGTGCTGCAGACAGGGCGGATCGTCCTCAGCGACACCTCGGACGCCTTGCTGGCCAACCCTCAAATGCGCTCGGCGTATCTGGGCGAGGCCTGACCCGACCCCGTCAGCCGGAGGAGCGGTCGTCGGAGTCGGGCACCGGATCGCCGCCGTGCTTCTCCCCCATGCTCGGCATCTCCTGGGTGTCGAATAGGCGACTCTGATCCGGGTGCCGGCGCCTGATCCCGGCAAACCTCTCTGGAGGCTCGGTGTACTCGATCATGTGCTGGCTCGCCTCGCCCCAGGTCTCACCGAGTACTCGGGTGCGCCAGAAATGCCCCACCAGGATCCTGATCATCGCCGTCACCGGCACCGCCACGAG
Organism: Acidimicrobiia bacterium; assembly: GCA_049578105.1. Classification (GTDB taxonomy): domain Bacteria; phylum Actinomycetota; class Acidimicrobiia; order Spongiisociales; family ZC4RG35; genus JARDZU01. The sequence continues at coordinate 7,410 of JBAULI010000064.1, forward strand.
GACACCCAGCAACCCGGCAAGGGACCCGCCGATGATCAACGCGAGCACGATCACGATCGGTGACAGATTGACCCTCGCCCGCTGAACCAAAGGTGTGATCACGTGGTTGTCGACCTGCTGGACCGCGGTGAAGATCAAGACGGCCCATATCGCCTGGCTGAGATCGCCGTTGAGGATGGCGACGAGGAATGCCAGGGCTCCGCCGACCACGGGACCGAAGAATGGGATCAAGTTGAGGAAACCGGCGAGGATCCCGATTATCAACCAGAAGGGGAGATCGATCGCCCACATCCCGATGCTGGAGGCGATTCCGACGATCACCGCCACCAGGAGCTGGCCACGGACGAACGAGCCAAGTGCCGTCCCAAGCTGACCGGCCACGTATGCCATCTCGTCACGGTGGCGTGGAGGTGTTATCTCGAGAGTGTTTCGCTTGAACTTCTCCAGGTCGATGAGCACGTAGAGGGCCACGATCGGAGAGAGGATCAGGACGGCAAACGACTCGGCCACGCTGCGGATCACCTGTCCGGCGCCGGCGCCAAACCCGAGAAGGAGGTTCTGGATGGTGTCCTGATTGGCGGGGTCGTTGAGCCAATCTTCGATCGTCTGCTGGGTGAGCACGGAATTGACGTCGATCCCCAGATTGGTCCCCGTGTCTTTCAGCCACTGGATCAACGAGTCGTACAGGGTGGGAAGCTTCTGTCCGAAATCGGTTGCCTGTGCCTTGATGGTCGGGTACACCAGGGCAGCTGTGGCCAACACCAGGGCGATCAACACGGCCACGGCGAGTATCGCCGCGATCGGCCGTGGCAGGCGCAGACGCTCGAAGGCGCGCACGACGGGCTCCAGGAGGAATACCAGCCCGGCACCAAAGGCCACCGGCAGCCAGATGACTCGTATGGAGCCGGCCACGAACCCGGCGACATAGATCAGGATCACCACCCCAACGGTGGTCCACACAATCAATGCGGTCCTTCTCAACCGTTCGGAGGGCACGGCCGGAGTGTAACGAGTGACCCGGCCGAGGCCGTGAGACGTTCCACTAGCCGTAAATCACGGACAGAGTCGTCGAATCCGATACCGAGAAGACCCAACCGCTGCCCGCCGTCGGGCTCTCCCAGCCGTCGCCGGTCTTCACCCAGTCATCAGGGACACCGGCATCGCCGACAACTCTCGCCGCCAGCCCCGTGGGCAACGCGAACTCGATGTGTCCCGAGACGGTCACCGGGACGCTGTCAGAGACCGTGCCCAGTTCCACCCTGCCATCCCCCTCGACCTGGAGTGAGCTCAGCCGCAAGGCGCTCAGGTCGGCATCCAGATCCCCACGGAGTGAGAGGCTCCACTCCGGGCTGGGATCGAGGTCGAGGTCCCATCCGGCGAAGGTGTAGAGACCGGGATCGGGCATCGGCTTGAGTTGGATCGACATACTCGGGCCCTGTATCTGCTCGGTCGCATCCGGCAGGGCGACGTCACCACCCCGACGGATGGGCGTCACGGCGTAGAGGAAACCCGATTCACCCGACCCGACCTGCAGCGTGCCATCGATGCGTGCCGAGAGCGCTGCGGTGGTGACCGAGCCCTGGCCCGGCCCGATCAGGCGAACAGAGGCGGAGGGCATCGCCGCCCATCCCGCCAGGTGGGCATAGGTGAACAGGACGACCATGCCGAGAGCCAGCATCGGGATCAACCCGGAGAGACGGAGCCGACCCACCTTGCGGCCCCTGACCAGAAAGCCCAGGAGGGCCAAGAGCAGCCATACCGGCCACCAGGCGGCGAAGTCGAGGGCGATGGAGCGACTCAGCCAGCCGAGGTAGACGGCCACCACGACGAATGCCACTGCCGTCGCCGGAATGGCCCATGCCCGCAAGGCCGCTCGTCGTAGCCCGGCGGCCCGGTGTGTCATTCCTGATAACCGGCGCCCAACACCAACACCACGTCCGCCCCTGGCTGCAGCTCAGGGTCGGGTATCGGCTCGACTGTCGCCCCGGGGAGGAACTCGAGCAAGACATTTGCCTCGGCGTCGAACCCCTCCCGGTACCAGATGCGAGAGGGGTCCTGAACCGGCTCGTAGTCGTCGGCCTCCTGAGTCTGATACCCCGCATCGGCCAATTGCTGCGTCTTGCGCCCGGCGGCCCCCGAGACACCGACCGAGTTGAGCACGACCACCCTCACCTCGCTCGCCGGACGGACGGTGATGGTGGTCGAGGTGGGCTCGGATGTCGTGGAGGTGGGCTCGGAGGTGGTCGTCGACGTCGTGACGCCGGGCTGGGTGGACGTGGTCCCCAGCTGGGTGGACGTGGTGGTGTCGAGAGCGATCGTGTTTGGGCTCCCTGAGAAGAGGTAGAGGAGCAAGAACACGGCGCCGCCGACCAAGATGATGCCGATCGCCATCATCACGAGGTCGCGGTAGAACGATCTGTCCATGTCGCCGGCGTGCTTGCCCCGAACCATCAGCTCACTGCTTCCCCGATCGGGTCCCATTGAATCATCGAGCGAACCCTGGCAACGGTCAGCGGGTCGATCTGGGCGGCGGCCGGCCGGGCGATGATGGCGAGCAGTCGCTCGTAGTAGATCTCGGCGGTCAAACCCAGCGAGAATTCGATCGCCTGGTCTTTTGGCCCCGGCTCGAGCCACCAGCCCCGCTCGAATTCGAGAATGGCGCGGTCGTCCTCATTGAGCATCCCGATGAGGGTATTTGTGATGCCCGTCCTTATTGAGGATTTGGCCGAGCGCGGCCGTTGCGGCCTGCAGACCGACCTGAATCCTCCACCGCCAATCGGAGCCGGGTACCGGAATCGAACCGATGACCTGCTGTTTACAAGACAGCCGCTCTACCGACTGAGCTAACCCGGCATCACGACGGGGATCGTCGCGCCCTCATTATCTCAAAGCCTGCCAGCGCAGCGGAAACCGAGGCATTGAGACTCTCCGTGCCCGCAGACATCGGGATCGACACCACCAGATCGCACCGCTTCGCGGCGAGGACACTGAGACCCTGCCCTTCCGAGCCGACGACGACGGCAACGGGCTCGGTGAGGAGATCGAGCCCGAACAGTGACGACTCACCTTCGGCATCGAGCCCGACCACCCACACCCCGTTTGCCTTCAGTCTGCTCAGTGCGTCCGGTATCGATCCCACGACGGCCACGGGCAGCCGCTCCAGCGCACCCGACGCAGCCTTGAAGGCGGCGGCGGACAGTGGGGCGGCACGACGTGACGAGATCAACATCCCGGTCATGCCGGCGGCGAGGGCGCTTCGGGCTATGGCACCGACGTTGTGCGGGTCCTCGATGTGGTCCAAGACGATCACCGCCGCATCGTCTGTGGCGAGGTCATCGATCGGTGCCGGGATGATCGGCTCGCAATCCGCAACCAGACCCTGTGGTTCTTCGGTCTCCGCGATGGCCCTTGCGTCGGGAACGATCGAGACCCGATCGGGCGGCATGAGGTCGACGATGCCCTTCACCTCGTGGCGACGGAGCCGCCCCTCCTCGACCCGCAGTCTCCGCACTCTGCCTGCGGACACGGCAGCAGCCACCGCGTGGACGCCCTCGACCCTACCGCCGTAGCCAGCGGGTGCCATTGGGCCCGTCCTCCAGCACGATCCCGGCCTCGTCCAGCGCATCCCGGATCGCATCGGCGTCCTCGAAGCGTCGCTCGGCACGGGCCTGTTCGCGCAACGCGATCAAGGCGACGACCAGCGTCTCGCCGGTGCCCTCGACACCGAACCTCAACCCGACGTCGCCGAGGTCCAGACCGCCCGGTGGCGGTGGGGCGGCATCGGCGAGACCGAGCACCCGATAGATCTCGTCGACCGCACCGGCGATGGCCGAGGCGTCCTCACCCGAGTCGAGCAGTCGGTTCCCTTCTCGAACCAGATCGAAGAGCTGCGAAACCGCCTGGGGAGTGCCGAAGTCGTCGTCCATGGCCGCCCGGAACGCTTCGAGGGCAGCCTCATCGGGTGCACCGATGTCGGCACGACCGAGGAAACGCTCCAGCCGGTCGAGAGCCTCCTGCGCCTCGTCGAGCAACTCTTGGGAATACTCGATCGGCGACCGGTAGTGAGCTCGAAGATAGAGCAGCCGGAGGGCGCGTCCACCCTGTTGGTCGATCAGGGTCTTCAGGTCCACCACCAGCCCGGTGGACTTGGCCATCTTCTCCCCACCGAGGTTGACCATCCCGTTGTGCAGCCAATACCTGGCGAACCTCTCCCCGGTTGCCCCCTCACTCTGGGCGATCTCGTTCTCGTGATGGGGAAATATGAGATCGGTGCCTCCGCCGTGGATGTCGAAGCCGGCACCGAGCAGCGATAGGGCCATGACGGAGCACTCGATGTGCCAACCCGGCCTGCCCGGCCCCCACGGTGAATCCCACCACGGCTCGCCGGGCTTCGCTCCCTTCCAGAGAGCGAAGTCGAGCGGGTCGTGCTTCGACTCGCCGACCTCGATGCGTGACCCGGATCGCAGCTCGTCCGGGTCGTGCCCGGACAGGCGCCCATACCCCTCGAACGCTCTCACAGAGAAGTAGACGTCACCTTCGGATGGATACGCCAGACCGCGGTCGATCAACTTCTCGATGAGAGAGATGATCCCGGGAATGTGCTCGGTGGCCTTTGGCTCGTGGTCGGGGGCAAGCGCCCCGAGGGCGAGGTAGGCGTCGGAAAAGCGGCGGCCCATCTTCTCTGCCAGAGCCTCCACCGTCTCCCCTGACTCATTGGCGGCGGCGATGATCTTGTCCTCGATGTCGGTGACGTTGCGCACGAACGTCACCTCGTACCCACGCCAGGCCAGATAGCGACGGATGGCGTCGAACGCCACCGCCGAGCGGCCATGACCGACATGGGGCTCGGACTGCACCGTCGGCCCACAGACATACAACGCGACCTTGCCTTCGTCCCGCGGTTCGAAGGGGACGACG
>JBAULI010000065.1:0-7762 GCA_049578105.1 Acidimicrobiia bacterium
ACGGCGCGGATGCTCTTCAGCGAGTTGATGGGCCGTTCGACGGTCCTGACCGTTGCCGCCGAGAAGGGCTGGGACCTCGATCCGGATATGGCCCAACTCCTGGTCGACCAGGTGAAGGACCTCGAACACGCCGGCTATCAGTTCGAGGCCGCCGATGGCTCGTTCGAGATGCTCTTGCGGAGGGCATCGGGAGAGGACGTAGCTCTATTCCATGTCGACGACCTGAAGGTCAACATCCACACCGACGGTGACGGTGAAGTGGTGGCCACCGCCTTCCTCAAGGTGAAGGTCGGCGACGAGGTGATCGAAGTCTCTGCCCAGGGCGAGGGGCCGGTGAACGCCATGGATCAGGCCTTGCGTGCGGCCCTGGAGGACTCGTATCCGGAGATGAAGAGGCTCCGGCTGATCGACTTCAAGGTCAGGGACCTCGACTCGGCCGAAGGAACGGCAGCGAGGGTCCGAGTCCTGGTCGAGACGACCAACGGCGACAGCAGCTGGGGCACCGTCGGCGTCCACCAGAACATCATCGAGGCCTCCTGGCAGGCACTGGTCGAGGGGATACTGGTCGGCCTCCTGCGTGCCGAGAAGGCCGGCCAGAGCAACGACAGTCTCTGAGCGCGAGCCGGTCGAGGCGATACTTCGTTCGTGAAGGCCACCGGACACCGTGGAGTTTGGCTCATCCTCGCCGCGGCGTGTCTGTGGGGCACCACCGGCACCGCTCAGGCGTTGGGCCCGTCGGCGGCAGATCCGTTGGGGGTCGGGCTCATGCGGCTCGTCGTGGCCGCCCCGGCCCTGGTGATCATCGCCATCGCCACGGGCTCCCTTCCGAGCCTCTCTGACCTGCCATGGCGCCCGACCCTCCTCGCCGGGATCGGGATGGCTGCCTATCAACCTGCATTCTTCGCCGCCGTCGACAGGACCGGCGTCGCCCTGGGGACGGCCGTCGCCATCGGGTCGGCACCGATCCTCACCGGGCTGATCACCTGGGTGGTCAGTCGTCACCGCCCGGCCAGGGAATGGTGGGCGGCTACCGCACTGGCCGTGGGAGGTGTGACGCTCCTGGCCATCGCAGGTGAGCGAATCGGAGTCGATGCGGTTGGGTTGGCCGCCGCGATGGGTGCGGGTCTGGCCTATGCGATCTACGTGGTGGCGTCCATCAGGGTCGTGAGCCGCGCACCGGCGATCGGGGGCACGGCCTTGGTGTTCACGGTTGCGATGGCTCTGTCCCTTCCCCTGATCTGGCTAACCGACCTGAATTGGGTGGGCACCGCCTCGGGTGCCCTGATGGCCCTGCACCTCGGGCTCGTGGCGACCGCTCTTGCCTATGTGCTCTTTGCCAACGGTCTTCGAACCACGACCGGTCCCACGGCTGCGACCGTGTCCCTGGCCGAGCCGGCGACCGCAACCATCCTCGCCGTGGTCGTCCTCGGGGAACGGCTCGGATGGGTCGGCTGGGTCGCAATCCTTCTGATTTTCGCCGGGCTCTGGCTGATCCTGAGGGCACGCAAACCCGGGCCTGTGCCCACCCTGGCGGCGTGAGCAGCATTGGATGGGTCGGCGAAGGCGGCAGGCATGGGTGAGCGTCACCGCTCCCTACACCGTGATGACGACCTTCCCCCGGGCGTGGCCCAAAGCCAGGTAGTCGATGGCCTCAGGCACCTGGTGGAGGGCGTAGCTCCGGTCGATAACCGGTCTCAGCGCCCTCTTCTCGATCAGGTCGGACAGATAGCGCAGGTCCTCAGAATTGGGCCTGGTGCTGAGCAGGACCATCTGTCTCTCCCCGAAAAGGGAGACGGCCCGCATTCCTATGAAGAACCCGAAGGGCCCCAGCCAGAGATTCTCGGGTTGGCCAAATGAAGCGACGAACCGCCCCTGTGGGGTCAGGATTCGCCGATAGGCGGAGGGCGTATGGTTTCCGATCAAGTCGAACACCAGGTCGTAGCGCTCGTTGCCCTGGGTGAAATCCTCCTTGGTGTAGTCGACTACACGGTCTGCGCCGAGGGACTCGACCATTTCGACGTTTCGTGTGCTGCACACTCCGGTCACCTCCGCGCCAAACCACTTTCCGAGTTGGACGGCGTAGGTGCCGACTCCACCCGATGCCCCATTTATCAGGACCTTGTGACCCGGGCGGATCTGCCCCGAGTCGCGAAGACCCTGTAGTGCCGTCTGTGCGGCCATCGACACGGCAGCGGCCTCTTCGAAGCTCAGACTCGGCGGCTTTGGTGACAGGGTCGTCTCGCGGGCAATCGCATATTCGGCGTGGCTGCCGAGTCGGATTTCGCCATAGACCTCGTCACCGGGACCGAACCTGGTGACGTCCTTGCCCACGCTTTCGACGACACCAGCCAGATCTGCCCCGAGTCTCTGGTTCTCATCCTTTGGCTTGAACAACCCGAACTGTGGGCGAATGACCCGGGGGAGACCGGTGACGTAGTGCCAGTCGTAGGGGTTCAACGAGGCCGCCCTGACCCGGACCACGACCTGATCGTCGGCCGGAACCGGTCTGGGTACTTGGGTGAGTCTCAGGACGTCACCTGATCCGTAGCGGTCGAAGGTGATGGCGCTCATCGTCTCGGTGACGGCGACGGCCGGTGCCCCGTTTGTCTCATCGATGGTGTTCATTCTCTGTCCTCCTCAGCGCGTCAACCATACGTCGTAAGATAACCATACGATGTAAGATTCAGGCTGTCAACAGGAGAGTGCGGGGAGTTGTGGACAGAGATAGGACCGACGTCAGTCCTGCGGGTAGGGGGTCACCCCGGCGCCATACTTCTCGATGAACAGCTCGAGGACTTCCCCTGGCTCGGCGTGGCGGCCGATCGAGTGTTTCGAGAAGAGAACCTCACCGTCGACGGTCACGTCGAACACGCCTTTGGATCCGGTAGTGAGGGTGAGAGAGCCGATGACGTGCTGGTAGTTGCCGAGGATGTCTGAGGCCGCGCTCACGGCGCGGTTCAAATAGTTTCAGGTGACGCAGTACTCGATGTCGATCGTGTGCAAGGCTTACCTCCGGTCCTGGCCACGTTAACCCCGCCGGTCGGGTCGTCCAGAAGGGGGAAGGCCTGGCCACGTTCACGTCAGCACTGATCCCTGCACTTTTTTGGAGCGTGGGCCTGGTCGTGGACCGCGTGCGCGATCGACCCGAAGATCGGAGGTGTTGTGTGCGGCTCCTGGACATCTATCTCCCCGACAGGGTTTGACCTAGTCCGTCATTGGCGCGACCATATGAGAGGTTTCCCCCGAACTTTGTGAGGTTTTTGCATGGGATCGCTCGTCAAGAAGCGTCGTAAGAAAATGTCGAAGCACAAGTACCGCAAACGGCTCAAGGCCAACAGACACAAGCGGAAGTGACTTCGAAGGACCGGCCCCGGGCCGGTCCTTTGCATTGCTCAGAGCGATCGGTGAGTGCGGGTTGACATTGCTGCCATTCCCTGGCACTGATCCCTTTGTGTAAGCAGGACTGCCCTACTGGACATCTAATCCCGCAGAGAGGCGGAAGTGTCTAACTGCAGCGAGGCCAAGTCGGGCGAACGGATCCAGGAGCGGTTCGACCATCTGTTCGAACGGCACTTTGACGAGATTTGCCGCTATTGCGTTCGCCGGCTCGGCGTCGACGACGGTGAGGATGCAGCGGCCGAGGTCTTTGCCGTTGCCTGGCGGAGGATCGATGACATGCCAACCGACAGTGCGGTCAGACCCTGGCTCTACGGGGTGGCCTTCCGGGTGGTAGGAAACCAGTATCGGGGGCGCCGTCGTCGCGCTCGTCTCACGCGCCGACTCGAGTCCGACCTCGTCGGCCCGGGCGGGCGGGTGGGCTCGGGCGGCGATACACACTCAGAGCTGGTCCTCGTAGCTCTGGGCAAGTTGAGCGATGTCGACCAGGAGCTGCTTCGCCTGCACTCCTGGGACGGGCTCACCCGAACAGAGATCGCCCAGGTGCTCGGTATCAACGAGAACGCCGTCGACCAGCGGCTCCATCGCGCCCGTACGCGGCTCCGCGCGCGATTCGAGCAGCTGGAACCACGAACCAGGCAGACGCAAGAGGAGAATTCATGATGTTCGACCTTCTGCAAGGCGTCGACCCGGCCGCGAGCTATGAGACAGACCAGGCCCGACTAAGGGCGAAGGTGAATGAGCGGATCGGGATATCTGCACCCGTCCAACCCACACGGGCAGGATGGCGGCGACCATGGCTGGTCGCGGTTGCTGCATTCGGAGTCGTGCTCCTGGCCTTGGTGCCGGCGCTCCTGAAAAGCGAGCCACCTTCGATCTTCGCTCCCTCGCTGTCGGCCGTGGGGAACCTGCCCGGTGTCGACAACGTGGTCCCCCTGGCTTCTGGAGGTGTTCAGACTACTGCCGTGGACGGTGACACTCTCTGGGCGATGACCGCCCTCGCTCACACACTCCAGAGGGTCTCAGCCTCCTCCGGGCTGGTTGAAGAGACGTATTCCATCAACGCCTACGTGGAGGGTGTGACCATCGGGGGTGGCTACGTGTGGCTATCGAGCTATGACAACGGCGGCGAGGTCCTCCGTTTCGATCCGGGGCTCGGCGAAGTGGATCGCATCATTCCGATCGGTGGCGAGCCTTGGTACGGATCAGCGTGGTTCGCCAATACCCTTTGGGTTGGCACCCAACAAGATCAGACGGTGCGCATCAGCACCGATGGGGAGTTCATAGGGACGCTGGACGGTCAACTGAAGGGGAGCGGGCTCGGTTATCACTGGATCGCCGACCCGCAGACGGGTGTCATCTCCAGTCTCGGCGATGACGGCGTAGTGGGCGAGACCTCGATACCTACCGAGAGCCCCATCCGGAGCGTCACCGAGGCCGGGGGCTACTTGTGGCTGTTGGACGGGGATATCCCCAACGGGGCCAACGTGACCCGATTCGATCCGGGCACGGGAGAGCTGTTGTCTGTGCCCCTCACATTCGGGTTGTTGGGGATGACCGGTTTCGATGGTCAGCTTTGGGTGACCTCCAACCGAGATCACATGTTGATGAGGGTCGACCCTGCGACAGGCGATGTGACCCGTTTTCCGCTACCCGGTAAGCCAGGAGGCGTCTTCGACGCAGACGGGTCGTTGTGGGTCACCCTCTACCACCCGGGCGCGCTGGTCCGGCTCGACACCGAAGCCCCCCTCTTGGAGTCACCCGCTCCCATCGTCAACACCTTGGTCGATGGGCACCGCTTCATCTGCACGGGGGCCGGCGAGTCTGGTAGTCCAACCATCATCCTTCAGCCGATGAGCTGGATCGACTACGGGTCGTGGTCGGTGATCCAGGCTGAGCTCTCGAACCGAGGTCTTGCTGTCTGTGCGAGCGGCTACACCGAAGAGGGGGTGTCACCCGAACGTCAGGCGGCAGACCTCGAGGATTCATTGGCCGACCTTGGGATCTCCGGGCCACTCGTCCTGGTGGCCAACGGTGACGGCGTCCACGCTGCCCGGCTGTTCGCCGTTGGGAGGTCAGACATAGCCGGTGCGGTCCTGGTCGATCCCATGCCCGTGGGTTTTCAATCATTCTTCGACGAGCAACTGGGCACAACCGAAGGCCATCCCCCGTGGCTCGACCTGGACCAGGGTGTTTCCGACTCGCTGGGCGACTTCGGTGGCGCTCGGCTCGTCGTGATCGAGCATGATCCCCTCAGGGTCTTCCAGAGCAAGCAATTCATCGATTACGCGGGCCAGGCCACTGCTGCCCGGATCGACGACTTTTGGAGAAGGGGCCTGGACTTCTACGCCGGTCTTTCCACCAACTCCACCCGTGTGGTGGCCGGCGGCACGGGGCTCAGCAACATCCTGTGGGATCGGTCTGATCTCGTGGTGCAGCAAGTCCTCGATGTGGCGGGAACCGGCGGAGGTTGAGCAGACGGGTGACTGCAGGAAACTCCTGAGACGCCGTCGTGGTGGCACCTATGCCTGGGAGACTGAAGCTGGTCGTGATGACACCCCCCGTCGCGGCTGTTGCCGCTCTATCCGCCGTCGCGCTTGGTGTGATGGGTGACTGAGACAATCAGAGGGCGACGGCGAGCCCGAGTATCACCAGGGCGAGGATCAGGATCACACCTTGGATCAGGCCGCGAGATTGGGGTGACTGGGTGGCTCCGCCCAGCGAATGCCAGGCCGCCAGGAGGATGGAGAGGACGACGAGGGAGACCTTGGTGACCAGCACCGAGTCCCAACCGTGGTCGGCGGAGAGGATGGCGCCGGTCACCACCAAGAGACCCATGGCGGTCCAGGAGACGACACCGAACCTCCGGGCGATGGCTCTCAGGATCCTGCGCTCGTCGCTCACCGATCGCACCGCCGAGACGGTGGTGCCGAGGACGATGAGCCCGCCGATCCAGACCGTTGCCCCGAGAAGATGGAGGTAACGGACGACTCCCACTACTTGCCGCGCAGGTATTTCTCGATCTCGTCGATCAACCGCTCGCCTCGATCGTCATCGGCTTCCTGCTCCAGCTGCTCGACGTACTCCTCCAGCTCGGTGTTGCCCTCGATGGCGGCGTTGACCGTTGACAGGAACTGGCGCGAGGCACTGGTGAGCTCTCCGATGTCGAGGCTGACCCCGCAAAGCTCTGCGGCCTTGACGGCCAGGGCTTCGGTGGCCGGTGGATACTCCTGATTGGAGAGATAGTGAGGCACTGCTGCCCATACCGATATCACGTCGATGCCGGCGTTGCCCAGGGCGTGATTGAGAACGCCGGTGATCCCGGTCGGGCCCTCGTATCCGCTGGGGAGAAGACCGTGGATCACCAGGTCGTCAGGCCGGTTGGCGGACCCGACCAGGGGCACGGGCAGGGTGTGCGCCACCTGTCCGATGAAGGCACCGATGGTGACGGCACGGGTGACACCCATCACGGTCATGACTTCGACCACGTCGTTTGTGAAGGACTTCCAGCGGTAATGGGGCTCCTCACCGAGCAGCACCACCATGTCCCGCTCGGTGCCGCGCACCGCGTAGAGCTCGTTCCGGGGCCATGAGATGGAGACGATGCCGGTCGAATCCAATTCGACCATGGGTCGTCTCACCTGGAAGTCGAAGTGGTCGTCAGGATCGATGATGGCGAACAGCTCTCCGTCGAGCTTGCCCAGGAACTCGGACGCGGCGTGACTCGCCGACTCGCCGGCGTCGCCCCACCCCTCGAATGCGATCAGACCGACCGGGTCCTGGACGATCGGCCGATCGAGCCATTGCAACGAACCCATACGTTCAACCTACACCCGGGTCGAGGAAAGTGTTACTCCCAGAACGGTCGGAATCGACGGAGGCGAAGGGCGTTGAGGACCACTGACACCGAGGAAAACGCCATCGCCCCGGCAGCGATCATCGGGTTGAGCAGGCCGAGGGCTGCGATCGGGATCGCAGCGGTGTTGTAGCCGAACGCCCAGAGCAGATTCTGTCGGATGGTCCTGAACGTGGCGTGGGCAAGGTCGATCCCGGCCGGGACCAGACGGGGATCCCCATTGAGGAGCACCACGTCGCCGGCCTCCACCGCCACCTCGGTGCCCGAGCCCACAGCCATGCCGAGATCCGCCTGGGTGAGGGCCGGAGCATCGTTCACACCATCGCCGACGAACACCACGGTCGAGCCCTCATCTTGGAGGGCTGTTATCTGGCTCGCCTTCTCGCCCGGGAGCACTTCGGCCCTGACGTCGTCGATCCCCAGCTCGGAGGCGATCCGGCGGGCCGTGCGCTGGTTGTCACCGGTGATCATGACGACCTTTTTGTGTTGCTGACGCAGGCGAGAGAGGGC
>JBAULI010000066.1:0-2757 GCA_049578105.1 Acidimicrobiia bacterium
AGCCATTGTTGGTGAGGATGATGTCGACCAGGTTCTTGCCGATGTCGTGCACGTCGCCGGAGACGGTGGCCAGCACGATCGTCCCCTTGTTGGAGCCTTCGGCCTTTTCCATCAGAGGCTCCAGGTAGGCGACCGCCTTCTTCATGGTCTCGGCGGACTTGAGGACGAAGGGGAGTTGCATCTCACCACTGGCGAAGAGGTCACCGACCGTCTTCATCCCTGCGAGCAGATACTCATTGATGATGTCCAGAGGCCTATTGCCGTCTTGGAGGGCGATGTCCAGATCGGACACGATGTTCTTCTGGTCTCCCTCGACGATTCGCTGTGCCAGGCGCTCGCCGACCGGCATGTCTTCATACCTGGTCTCTTCACGCTCGACCATCCGAACGTCGGCGAACAGCTCGAGGATTCGCTCCAACGGGTCATAGCCCTCCGTGCGGCGGTCGTAGATGAGGTCGAGACAGGCGGTTCGCTGCTCGTGGTCGATCCGGTTCAACGGCTCGATCTTGCCGGCATGGACTATGGCGGCATCGAGCCCGGCCTCGACCGCCTCGTGGAGGAAGACGGAGTTCAGTATCCGTCGGGCGGCGGGGTTGAGGCCGAACGACACGTTGGAAACGCCGAGCACAGTGCGCACCCCGGGCATCTGCTCTTTGATGGCCCGGATCGCGTCGAGGGTTGCCATGCCGTCCTTGCGGAGGTCGTCGCCACCGGTGGTGAGGGGGAAGGTGAGCGCATCGAAGATCAGGTCTTCTGGCTCGAGACCGTAGCGATCCACGGCCAGGTCATAGATGCGACGTGCCACCCTCAACTTCCATTCCAGGGTTCGCGCCTGGCCCTCTTCGTCGATCAGGAGGCAAATGACCGCCGAGCCGTGACGACCGGCGAGTCCGAACACGCGGTCGGCCCGTGAGCCGGGGCCGTCGCCATCCTCCAGGTTTGCGCTGTTGAGGACGCTGCGACCGCCCAGGTGCTCGAGACCGGCCTCCATCACCTCGGGCTCGGTCGAGTCGAGGACGACGGGGGCGGCCACGTCGGTGGCGAACGAGGACGCGAGCCGAACCATGTCGGCGACCCCGTCGCGACCCACGTAATCGACACACAGGTCGACCAGATGAGCCCCTTCCCGCACCTGTGCCTGGCCGATCGCAACGCAGGATTCGATGTCGCCGGCCAGAAGCGCCTCGCGAAACGCCCGGGATCCATTGGCGTTCGCCCTCTCCCCGATGATGGTGAACGAAGTGTCCTGATCGAGGCTGACCGGGCTGTATATGGACGAGACGGAGGCAATCCGCTCGGGGTGCCGTTCCGGTGCGGAGAGAGGGCGAATCCTCTGCACCACCGCTTCGAGATGGGCGGGGCTCGTCCCACAGCAGCCGCCAACCACACCCACACCCATGTCGGAGACGAAGTTGGCGAGATTCTCTGCCAGCTCGGACGGGCCGAGGTCGTAGACCATCGCCCCGTCCTCGACATGGGGCAAACCGGCATTGGGGATGGCAGAGACGACTGCCCTGGAATGCCGGGTCAGGAAACGCAGCGGCTCGTACATCTCGGCGGGGCCGGTGGCACAGTTGAGCCCGACCACGTCTGGATGAAGTGCCTCCAGCGCGGTGAGCGCCGCTCCGATCTCGGTGCCTGGAAGCATGCGACCGGTGAGCTCGATCGTGACCTGAGTCTGAAGGGGAAGCTCCACCCCGGCTTGTCTCATGGCGCGTCGGGCCCCTTCGATGGCAGCCTTGGCCCCGAGAAGATCGAACTGCGTCTCGATGATGAGGAGGTCCGCACCACCATCGATCAAGCCGCTTGCCTCCACCTGATACGCCTCGGCCAGCTCCTGGTAGGTCACCTGTCCCAACGTGGCGAACTTGGTGCCCGGGCCGATCGATCCGGCGACGAATCTCGGCCGACCGTCACTCGTCACGTACTCGTCGACGGTTTCACGAGCCAGTTGGGCCCCCGCCGCAGCAATCTCATAGGACCTGTCAGCCAGCCCGTACTCGGCCAGCGGGATGCCAAAGGCGCCAAAGGTGTTCGTTTCCACCACGTCGACACCCACGTCCAGGAACGAGCGATGAAGCGAGCGAATCACGTCCGGGCGTGTCAGATTCAACAGCTCGTTGCAGCCCTCGAGCGATTCTCCGCCGAAGTCGTCCGCCGTGAGCCCGATGGTCTGGAGATTGGTGCCGGTGGCACCGTCGAATATGACAACGCCGTTTGCGGTGGCGTCCATGTAGCCGGTCACGGCCGCCTCACCGACATCGTCTCTCTGGATGAAGACCCTTCGGTCTCACTCACCGGTCACTCCTCTGTTTCTTGCGAAACGCCTGAAGAGCGCCGGGAGCCATCACAGCTCCAGGCAACTCATCGATCCAGGCATTGGCACCGCGCTTGCGCCGGTTGCCGCGGTTTCATCGGGCCTAGTCCCTCGACCGCTCTAGATGAGCGCTTCGTTGTCCACAGGCTATTTCACACTGGCGTCTACTTGCAAGATTCGACCCGCCACGTTGACTTGTCTTCGCACACCGGATACCTTGAGTCCCTGATGAGACCCGCTTGCATCACCATGACGACGACCACGGCCGGCCGGCCGTGCGACTCCATCGTGTAGCAAGCACCGAAACTCACGAGAGACGAGACCCGCACCGGCAACGAGGCGGGTCCTTTCATTTCCGCCGACGATACGAGTGGGGTCTCCTGCGAGGAGAAGCCAAATGAGCGTGACAACAGAGCGACTGGGATCCCGACCATGACCGT
>JBAULI010000067.1:0-37863 GCA_049578105.1 Acidimicrobiia bacterium
GGAAATCTGCAGTGTTGGAAACGGCGACTCATCGCACTTTCACAGTTCCGGACTCGTCGATCTCGTCCCACTCCCCCGTCGGCTTCGGCCCGCAGAGTACCGGGCAACTGCGACCGTAGAGCAACGAAGCCACCATTGCGCCGGTCATGAGGATGGAGTCGATATCGGATGTGATGATCGCCGAGGGGGCAGTGCCCAGCCGTATCGCCTCGGCGAGCACCGATGACGAGGAGCTCGATCCGCGACCATGACTCATGTAGAGGACTCTTCCCGAAACACGCTGTCCGCCCTCGGGGTGGCTCCGGTCGATGATCATCCCAGAATCTGGATCCAGACCGCCCCACAAGGAGAGAGGCTCGGAGAGGGCCAGGAGTGGCCCTTGGGCGACACCAGCGACCAGTGTCCGGTATTCGGCCGAGGTCACCATCCTGAACCGGTGACGACGCCGTCTATGGCCGACTGGACGCAGTCCGCCAGGTTGGCGATCTGCACCTCCACCCCTAGGTTGCCCGGGGCGTAGAACGCCCATTTCCCCGAGTTGGTGAGGACGATTCCCTCCACGTCACCGATGATCGGCGTGATGTACGTGCACGTGTCGGTCACCAATTGAGCGCCGAACCCTTCGATCCTGGCCTGGACGGTGGGTGGCAGCGATTCGAGGACGTCTCGGCCCGTGCTCACGTAGAACGGGACTGTGGTCTGTGGTCCACCCCCAACCAGAGACGCCAACTCCGTCAACTCGGCCCTCGAGAAATGCGGTGTTCCCACGCTCACGGCGCCCAAGGGCCGACCCGAGTGGTGTCCGAGCGATCGTCGTGCGGCACTCAACTCATCGAGCCCCACCGAGACCCGTGGCAGATCGAAGTCGCCGCCGCACGCGGCCTCGAGTGTCTGTGCCTCGGGAGTGACACCGACGGCATGGAACATCGCAACCGAACCTGACGACGCCGCTGCGGCGCCGAGTGCTTTGAGCCGGTCTTCGGTCGCCCTTTCGTCCAAGCCAACGATCGCCGCCACCTCGTTCCCCGCCAGCTGTCCGAGGACATGACCGAGGATGGGATAGAACAACTCGTCGGATAGCAAGTGATCAGGGACTGTCACCTCCAGGATCAGCTTGGCAAGCCTCCCGGAATCGGTGTGCAGGCCAACGTATGGGGCTCGTCCGGTGAGTGCACAACTGATGTCGAGGAAGTCGCCATAGCGGCCGGTTCGAGCCCCGAGGACCGAGTTGGCGAAGACGATTGCATTGGACTCACCCCATGCGATCTGATCGCCGAGAGCGGGACGTCGTTCCAGTTGATATGGGGCACACGTCCACGATTGGGCACAACCCATTGCCACATAGGCATCCATCAGCCGCCGAGCGAGTACCGCCGTCTCCTCTGGTCCTCGATAGAGGCTCGGATGCAACAGGTCCAGGGACGAGACGTTCAACGTGGTCGGGACCCTCACCTGTCCCCCGCCGTCGACCAGTGCCTCGGCGAAGTCGAGCCCGGCAACTCCGTGAAAGAGACAAGCATCCACATGGGCGCCGACGATGTCGATCAGCCGTGGAGCGCCCTCGGCGTCCCCAATCGACACCAGCAGCTCCATGGCGATCCGCGCCGCCTCACCGGATTCGCCTGAGAGCAGGGCCTGATCAGAGTCTGTCAGCTGCATCGGTCCAAAGTTCTGGCCTCAGGCTTCGAATGGGAGATGCAACTGGGGCTCGGGCCGCTCGTACCGAACCACGCCGTTCCACATGAGGTGATCCATGAAGACCCATGAACGGCGATGGATCGAAGTTGGGCCCCACGCCTGTAGTGACGCCTTGTGGATCGGGCACGGATATCCCTTGTTTGCCTCGAAGTTGTACCCCGGGTGGTTTATCGCCGCCTCCCTCATCATCCGATCACGCGTCACCTTGGCCAGTATCGAAGCCGATGCGATGGAGAGTGATTTGCTGTCCCCCCGGACCACCTTCGTCGCTCCGCCTACGAAGTCCCAGTTCCCGTCGACCAGGACGTGGCCGGGCTCGACGTCGAGAGCTTGGATCGCCCGTTTCGCCGCCAACCGCTGGGCATCGGACATTCCCAGCCGATCACACTCCTCCGGGCTCGCATGACCCACACCCCAAGCGACGCACCAGTCGGCGATTCGATCGAAGAGAGCCTCCCTCTCCGCCTCGGTCAGCATCTTCGAGTCGCGGACTTTGTAAACCCTGCGATCGAGGGGCACCACGGCTGCCCCGACGGTCAGGGGGCCAGCCCAGGAGCCTCGACCCACCTCGTCGATCCCCACGACGAAGTCATGCCCCATCTCGTCGAGTCGACGCTCGATGGACAGGTCGGGTGACTTTCGCCTGAGACTGGGTCTCAGTTTCGGTGCGGTCGTGGTGGCCATTTCGATACTCTCGGTCAGTTCATCTCGACGTCATCGGGAAACGTCGCGACCAGGGCGAGATGACCACCTTGTCGTCTCAGGACGCGAGACCATTGGCCCTCGGGTCGATCGAATGGGTCGTCCGGCGCGGCCGGGACGACGTACCACGAGCCTTCCGATATCTCGATCTCGAGTTGGCCGGAGCCCCACCCGGAGTACCCCGAATAGATCCTGACCGAACCTCTATCACCGGATGGCGCCGACTCGAGGTTCACCATGCTGACCCCTGGGACGCTCGTCGGCTCCCCAGAGAGACCGCTGGCGAGCCCGATGGCGACCTGAGGCTCAACCGGCCCGCCGAAGTGGACCGTGCCCGGATCGGTGGCCAACGCACCCCAGGTCGGGATGTGAGTCTCCACACGCTCTGCCGTCGGCCGGTTCAGGACGAGCCCAATGGCTCCACCCTCATCATGGTCGATCACCAGGACCACCGTTCGCCAGAAGTTCGGATCCATGAGGAGGGGCGTTGCCACCAGCAGCCGACCTCCGAGACTCTCGCTCACCGTTCCATCGTGCCACATCTGGACCTGGATCGCCGTCTTCGCTCGCTTCCAGAGCCAGGCGTGCACGGACTACTACCGTCGGGACGATGCCATTGCCGTCGGTGCTCCTCCATGACCATCTCGATGGTGGTTTACGGCCCGACACCATTATCGAGCTGGCCGGAGAGATCGGATACGACGCTCTACCCACAACCGATGCGACGTCTCTGGGCAACTGGTTCGACCAGTCGGAGTCGGGGTCCCTCGAGCGGTATCTGGAATCCTTTGAGCACACCATCGCCGTGATGCAGACCCGGTCTGCTCTGGCGCGAGTGGCGCACGAGGCCGCGCATGATCTTTGGGACGACGGCGTCGTCTACGCCGAGATCAGGTTCTCGCCACCCCTTCACACGATGAACGGTCTTGGAGAGCACGAAGTGATCGAGGCCGTTGCCGAAGGCATGAGACAGGCCGGCGAGGAAACCGGGTTGATGTGGGGGTTGATCATCGACGCCCTTCGTGACCGCCAGGACAGCGATGCCGTGGCGCGGCTCGCTCTGGCGCATCGCGGCGACGGGGTGGTCGGATTCGACATCGCCGGTCCGGAGAGGGGGTTCCCACCGGCAGACCACGTGGCGGCATTCCGGGCAGCCCGAGAAGGCGGCTTGCGACTGACCATCCATGCCGGGGAGTCCGCAGGCCCAATGGGGGTCGCCTACGTCAAGTCCGCCATTGACACGTGTGGCGCTGAGCGCATCGGACATGGAAAACAGATAATCGAGGACTGCGTCGTGGAGGATGGGCAAATAGTCGTCATAGGCCCGGTGGCCAGACTCGTCCTCGATCGTCAGACACCACTCGAGCTCTGCCCTTCGTCCAACCTGGCCACAGGTGGGATGCTCCCCGACGAGCATCCGATCGGCCTGCTCTATCGTGCCGGGTTCAACGTGACACTCAGCACCGACAACCGACTGATGAGCGCGACGTCCATGACGACCGAGCTCGACTTCGCCCGCAAGTTCCACGGATTCGACATCACAGACATCGCGCGAGTCACCAGACGATCGCTCGAGGCGGCGTTCTGTTCCCGAGAGGTCAAGGAGCGTCTGTTGAAGGACGTGCTGGCTCCCTCGTATCTGTCCGCCGGTGCCAGTGTGCAGCCGGGATGGAATTGAGATGAGGGCCTTGGTGAAGCATCCCGATGTCGTCGGGCTCAGCCTGGAAGACGTCGCCGTCCCCGAGCCCGGTCCCGATGACATATTGATCAGCGTCATCACGGCCGGGATCTGCGGCACTGATCTCCACATCTACAACTGGGACGACTGGGCACGCGCCACGGTGCCGGCGCCGATGGTGGTCGGCCACGAGTTCTCGGGCCGGATCACGGCGGTCGGATCGAATGTCTCGGGATTCGAAGTCGGCGAGTTGGTGGGAGCGGAGGGTCATGTGGTCTGCAATCGCTGCCGGAACTGCCTTGCCGGCAGAAGACATCTCTGTCAGGACGCGCACGGGATAGGCGTGAATCTCCCGGGGGCGTTTGCCGACTTCGTGCTCATACCCAAATCCAACGTCTGGAGGCATCCCGACGACCTCGACCCCGACATAGCGGCCCTCTTCGACCCCTTCGGGAATGCGGTCCACACCGCTCTCGAGTTCCCGGTCCTCGGAGAAGACGTCCTGATCACGGGCGCCGGGCCGATCGGGCTGATGGCCGCCGAGGTCGTGTCACATGCGGGTGCCCGCAACGTCGTGATCACCGATGTGAACCCCTATCGGCTCGAATTGGCTCGAAAGATGGGAGTCACGCGCGCCGTCGACATCAGAACCGAAGACTTGCATGACATCCAAGACGAGCTGGGCATGACCGAGGGTTTCGACGTCGCCCTCGAGATGTCGGGCAATCCCACCGCCCTGGAAGACATCATTCAAAACACCATTCACGGGGCCAACGTGGCCATTCTCGGCATACCCGCCGATCCTTTCCCGATCGATTGGAGCGTGGTCATCTTCAACATGCTCAACCTGAAGGGGATCTATGGCCGCGAGATGTTCGAGACCTGGTACAAGATGAATGTCCTGATCAACTCGGGCGTCGACATCTCACCGGTGATCACTCACCGATTTGCAGCCGATGACTTCGAGAAGGCTTTTGCCGCCGCCGCCTCACATGAGTCGGGCAAAGTCCTCATCAAGTGGGCCGATCCCGGCTGAGCAGGGGCAAGACCGCATATCGATCGACATCCAACAGGCTCAGCATCACCCGCACAGCGGCAGGCAATCTGACTCCGATGTCGTCGCCATCGATCGTCGGCGGCCCGCAGAGAAGCCGCTCCCCTTTGATCACCAGGGACCCGCCCCCGGACGCCTGGAGATTCTTCAGCCAATCGGTGTCGGTCCCATAGGTGAGCGCCACCATCGCTTCCTGCCCCTCGACCCAGCAATTGACCGGAGTCCGGTAACTCTTGCCCGACCTGCGGCCCTTGTGCTCGATGACGGCGAAGAACGGGAGACGGGCGGCGAAAGGCAAGGTGATTCGATTGGTCACCCTCTTGTTGAAGCGGGCCAGCGACCCGGGAAGCGGCACGGCCCTACTCAGATCCTGGCGTCGATCCAGGCGATCACCTCGCCGAGCACCTCCGGGCCTTCCGGCTCGTTGAAGACCTCGTGGCGCAGCTGCGGGAGCAGCCTCCTCTCGACTCCCTCCAGCTCGCCGAGGGCAGCAGTCGACTGGGGTGGGACGATCGGGTCGAGGCCACCATGCAAGACCAGGGTCGGCGTTCTGAGACGATCGAGATCCTGTGAGACCGCGGTCATCGCGGCGAACAGGGAATTGCCCAGACGGGTGCTCGATTTGGTCTCCACGAGAGGGTCGGAGAAATACGCCTCGCCGACCTGTGGATCACGTGAGAGCCACTCCCCCTTGAACCCGTTGGGTATGCGAACGGTGGGTGCCAGCTTGGCCGCGATCGGAGCTATCCCCTTTTGCCAGGCGGCGCCTCCGTCCAGAGCCGGTGCCGAGAGCACCAAGAGGTCCGGCTGTGGTCTCTCCTCCAGTGTGTAACCGAGGGCGAGATTGCCACCCATCGAAAACCCGAACAGCACAACGGGGGCGCCCTGATTCTTGGCCCATTCCATATGACTCTGGATCTGGTCGTGATAACGCGACCAATCATCGATGTCGGCCCTGCGACCGCCGGTCCCACCGAACCCGATCAGGTCGAAGGCGCGCACGAAGTAGCCGGCCCCGGCAAGTTGGTCACCCATTCTCTCGTAACGGCCCGAATGCTCACCCAAACCGTGCACCAGCACGATGATCGCCCGCGGTTTGGCGTCAGGGGCCCACTCGCGAACCAGCTCCATGCCGACGCCTTCCATCGGCTCCGGACGGGAGACACTGGTCAATTTGGCTCCTCTTCTCTGCTTTCAGGAAACCCTAGGTCTCGTCACCCGCGAAGACGAAGCGCGTCACGTCGGCGGGGAACTTCGACCAGGCCAACGCCAGCTTCGGCGTCACGACGCGCATGCCGCCTGCGATGGCATCGCTCCAGGCATCGGCCTCCGGCGAGTATCCCTGGCCGGAATACTTCCGCTTGTACTCGTTGGAGATCCGGCGACCCAGATCCCCTGTGATCGGAGAAGATCGGCCAGAGGTCCCCTCGATGATCGTCGCCGCCGTCCCGTCCTCGAGGTGAAGTGTGCACGAGGGATTCAATTCCACATTCCGGGCATGTCTGGTCTCAGGTGATCCGTCGTACCAGAACCGCCCGTCCAGCCATATCCCCCATCTCGGGACGACGTGGGGCCGGCCATCGGGCCGTGTGCTGGCCAGCCAGTAGGTTTTCGCCTCCACCAGACGCTGCTCTACGTCGTCCCAGGTGAGGAATGAGTCGGCCTGCTCCAAGCCGTAACCATCCGGCAGGTCTGGGCGGTCGACGAGCGGTGGTGACTCGTTCATCATCCGTCCCTGTGGAACGGAGGGCGAGCCAGATGACCCCCCACCCACTTCTCCCTGATCTCCACCTCGACTGCCCCCTCGTCGACTGGCGGCGAGAAATATGCGAGACCGATCCCCTTGTCCAACATGGGGCTCAGGTTCCCGGACGTGACGACACCGGTCGAAAGGCCCGAGCGGACCTGGTAACCGTGGCGGGGTATCCCCTTTTGGTCGAGGACGAAGCCAGACAACCGGCGACCCACACCCAGTCTCACCTGGCCCTGCAAGGCTTCTCGTCCGTTGAACTCGTGATCCATCGACACCACGAACTCGAGATCGGCCTCCAGTGGCGTGGTCGTCTCATCGATATCCGCTCCCCATAGGGCCAGGCCGGCCTCGAGTCGCAGGGTGTCCCGGGCCGCCAGACCGCATGGATCGACGTTGCGGGCCATCAGCTCTTCCAGCAGTCTCTCTCCGGTGAGGGCGTCGGCGCAGATCTCCCCCCCACGCTCACCCGTGTAACCGGTCCCTGCCACGGCGAGAGACTCACCGCTCCACTCGATTCGATCAACCCGATGTCGACGGGGCTTCTGTCCCAGAACCTCTTCGAGGACGTCCGGGGCGAGGGGGCCTTGGACCGCGATCATCACCGTGGACGGTCGAAGGTCCGCGACTCGGCAGCCGGGCTCTCCTTCGAATACCTGCATGACCCGTGTGTGGTTGGCGGCGTTGGGCAGCACCCAGAATCGATCATCGTCCAACCACCAGACGATCAGGTCGTCGACGATCCCTCCCTCCGAGTTGAGCATCATCGTGTATTGAGTTCGCCCCGGTTCGATCACGGCCACGTCGTTGCAGAGGAGATGCCTGAGTGCGTCGAAGGCCCCGGGTCCGGTCAGCTCGAATCGGCCGAGGTGAGAGACATCGAACCAGCCGGCGGCGGTCCTGACCGCCCGATGTTCGGCGAGAACCGAGGCGTATTGCACCGGCATCTCCCAACCGCCAAAGTCGACGAAACGTGCTCCCAGGCTCTGATGGAGCCGATGCAGAGGCGATTGCGTCATCCGGTCAGACGCTCGCCACGCTCCTCGAGACGCACGATGTCGGGTCTGCCCGGGATCCGGGTCGGGGCGGCGACATCGTCGAGGGTCTCAGGCTCCTCGAGCCCGTATTTGACGACCAGGTTCAGATAGTCCCGTTGATAGAAGACCTTGCAGCTGATCTCCGGGTGCAACTCCTTGAGACGCCGCACCTTGCGGTTCTTCTTGGTGACCAGCTTCTGGCTCATGGTGGTGATCTCTATGTAGAGATCGTCGTCGGGGAGATAGAAGTCGGGGGTGAAGAATTGAGAGGGGTTCCCGTCCTTGTCCCAGGCGATGGGGAATGAAGTCGGCTCGTAATCCCAGGGCACACCGTAGAAATCCAGGAGGAGCGCAAACTGCCGCTCACTGTTGTGAGCGAACTCGGTCTCATGCGCCGACAAATGCTGGGTGATCAGGTCGCTCCTGCCTCGACGACCCCGGCGTAGTCCTCGGACGGGTGAAGATGATGGATCGCACCTTGGATCTCGTCCTGTACAGGTCCGATGGCGATCCCGAAAACGCCCTGGCCCCTCCGGAAGACGTCTACTACCTCTTGCTCACTGTGGGCGGCGTAGATGGTCTGACCATCACTGAGGAGTGTGACGTCGGCCAGTGGGCGATCCGAGTCCATCTGCTCCTTGAGAATCTCCACGGCAGACCGAATCTTCTTCAAGCTCATCCCCGCGTCGAGCAGCCGTTTGATGACCTTGAGTTGAACCACGTCTGAGAAAGAATACAGCCTTTGCGACCCCGAGCCGGTTGCTTGCTGCAATGAAGGGCGGATCAGACTGGTGCGCGCCCAATAGTCGAGCTGGCGGTAGGTGATTCCGACCACCTTGCAAACCTGCGGTGCGCGATAGCCCAATTCGGGCGCCTGGGTCATCTGATCCTCCGGGTTACACTCGTGTAACTCCGCCGTTGTCAGCAAGCTACCCCCGAATGATTGCAGATGTCAACGTATTCCTGTGGATAACTCAGCCTGTTGGAGTCAACAGACGCGCTGCCGAGTCGACTTGGTCCTTGGTTCCAACGACCACGAGACGGTCCCCGGAGCGCAGGACGACGTCGGGGCCCGGATTGACCAGCATGTTCACCCGCTTGTCCTCGACGGCGAGGACGAGAGCCCCGCTCTCCTGACGGATACCCGAATCGCGCAGTGTCTTGCCGTCGACCACACATCCCGGTTGGATGTCCAACTCCTCGACGTGAAACTCCACCGGACGACCGTCCAGCACGATGTCGAAGATCTGTGCCAGCTCGGCGTGCACCGCCAATGCGGCCAGCCGCTCGGCCCCCACTGCCTGGGGAGCGACCACGCCATCGGCACCGGCGAGGCGAAGCTTTCTCTCCGACTCGGGCTCGGTGGCACGACAGACCACCCGTAGGTCGGGGCGAATCGACTTCGAGGAAAGGGCGATGACGAGGTTGTCCGAGTCGGTGTCGACGCAGGCGATGATGGCGGCGGCACGCTCGACGCCGGCCTGGACCAGGACCTCGTTGTGTGTGGCGTCCCCTTCCACTACCAGCACACCCATCTTGACCGCTCGTTCGACACGCTCGGGATTGCGATCCACCACCACCACCCGATCGCCGTGGACACTCAGATTCGACAGGGTGGCGCGGCCGACACGGCCAAACCCGCAGAGGATTATGTGGTCGCGAAGATCATCGATTTGCTTTTGCATCCGTGCCCCCCGTCGGACCTCACTCCAGTCGATCAGATATTCGATCCCGGCACCGGCAGTGTAGAAAGTGACACCGAAGCCCACGGCGATGATCACCAAGGCCCAGAGCCTGCCACCGTCGCTCATCTGGAAGATCTCGCCGAAGCCGACCGTGGTGATGGTCGTCACCACCATGTAGAAGGACTCGAAGACCCCGGCGTGCTCGATGAGGACGAACCCTGCCGTTCCGGCAACCACGACCGCGGCCAACACCAACAGACCTAGCTGGACCCTTCGGAGGGCAGTCACTCATCCTCGCTGTCGCCGAGGAAGTCCTCGACGGTGGCTTCCTCCAGGAACTCACGAAACCTGGCAACGGCGGCGTCTTCGTCGTCCTCTTCGTCCTCTTCGAACAACACACCGGCATCGTCCAAGACGACGGGGAGGGCGAATACCGGCGTTCCCGTCCTGACGGCCAGAGCGATGGCATCAGAGGGACGGGCCGAGACATGGACCTCCCGGCCTGAGATATCGAGCGACAGATCGGCGTAGAACACGGAGTCACGCATCTCGGTTATGACAACCCGCACCGCCAACGCTCCGACCGCATCGATCATCGACCTCATCAGGTCGTGTGTGAGGGGCCGTGGTGGTGTGACACCCTCGAGTGCCGTTGCGATCGCCGTCGCTTCGGAGCCTCCGATCCAGATTGGGAGGAACCGCCTCCCCTCAGATTCGCGCAGGAGCACGATCGGCTGATTCGACGGAAGCTCCACTCTCACGCCGACTACTTCCATGGCGATCATCTGATTCCTGCTCGGCTTCTCCGCCATGGGTGGAGGTTATCACCGGGCTCGGCACAGCCTTCGGGGTCAGTGGACCATCCCGAGACTCTTGGCGAGCACCCGTGGGTCACCGACGAACGTCTCGAGGTCGAGCACCGCCCAAATCGACCCGAGATTGCGGTAATAGCCCTGCCAGTCCATCCCATATCCGACCAGGAACTCGTCTTTCACCTCGAAACCCCGATACTCGACGGGGACCTCGGTGACGCGTCTCACGGTCTTGTCGATCAGGGCAGCGGTGGCCACGCTGGAAGCTCCTCGATCGATCATCATCCGTCGCAGCACCGACAAGGTGAGACCGGTGTCGACGATGTCCTCCACCAGGATGACGTCACGCTCGTAGACAGGCGTGGAAAGGTCCATCGCGATACCGATCCGACCACTCTCGCCGAATCGGTTGAGCCCGAGGAAGTCCACCTCACATCGGAGATCCACCTGACGGATCAGGTCCGCCGCAAATGGGATCGACCCGGTCATCACCACGACGAACAGCGGGCTCCGATCCGCGAAGTCCTCCGCGATCGCCTTGCCAAGCTCGGCAACGCGGGACTCGATCTCATCCTCCGGGATGACCAGCACGGAATGCTCGAATGAGGTCATTCGGTCCCGAACATGTGAGCCATCCAGAATCCCATGGCCTCCAACACCGATTGCGGAGCCGAATCTGCGTCTCGCTCCACCTCGGTGATGGCAGGAAGGCTCGGCTGATCTGATTCCACGAGCGGTGTGGGCCGATCCAGCATGAGACCCTGACCTGCCAGATGCAGATAGGTCTCTACGTTGCTCATGGCCACCAGCGGGCCCGGGTCGGCATGCCTCATTTGGGCCACATAGGGCTCACCCCCGGCGGCGTAGCCGTAGTAATGGAGATCCTGGAAGACGTAGTCGAAGAGCTTGGTGACGTCGGCGAAATGGCCACGCACCCCTTCCGAGCCCAGCACGACCGCATAGACCCTATGGCCGTCGCGCTCGGCCGCAGCGACCATGGTGAGCAATGCGTGATTGGTGAACCCGGTCTTGACCCCGATCGTCCCCGGATACCAACTGAGGAGCAGGTTGGTGCTTGTCCCGATTCGTGGTGTCCCGTCGGGGGCGGGTGGAAACACCAACGTCTTGGCCCGCACCACGTCGGCGAATTCGGGATGAGACATCGCCTCACGGGCAAGGACGACGAGGTCCCGGGCCGACGTGTAGTGGCCCGGGGCGTCCAGGCCATGCGGATTGGCGAAATGGGTATGGGTCAAACCCAGCTCTTGCGCACGCTGGTTCATCAGGTCGACGAAGGCCTCGACCGATCCGGCCACGTGCTCGGCGATGGCGGTGGCCGCATCGTTGGCGGAATGGATCAAAAGGGCCTTGAACAATGCATCCATGGGGACGGACTCACCCGCCACCAGGTCGATCTCCTTCTCCCCCGTGGCCGCGGCCCGATCCGATATTTCGACCATGTCCGACATATCGGAGTCCTCGAGGGCCAGCAACCCGGTCATGATCTTGGTGACCGAAGCCATCGCCCTTTCGTCATCGGCGTTGTGCTCGGCAATCACCATCCCGGCGGTGTCGTCGTAGAGGATCCAGGAGGCGGCGGAAACCTCTGGCGCATCTGGCGCCGGATACGCCTGTAGAAGTGGGGGCGGGTAGGTGAATGGGGCGGCTGCCGCCGGCTGGGCGATCAGCCCCAGGCACACCACCAGGGGGGCTAGCAGTATTCGGAGTCTCTTCATTACTGGATCTGTTGGTTCAGCTCGTCCTCGAGCATTGCCCGGTGCATCGCCTGGATGGAGCCACCGCTGAACTCGACCAGGTCTTTGGCCCGGGCACGGGCCTCCGCGTTCGTAGCCCTCATCAACGGGGCGCTGAGCTGGCGGATCAAGTCCGCCTCCCGATCCACGGCCAGACGCACTGCCCGAAGGTGTCGTGGCTCCAACCCCTGGTCGAGGAGGCGCTTCGCCTCCGAGGCGACGATACCGGTCTCGTGGGCGTAGACGTCACTCTCCCCCACCGTGCGCACCACGCTCATGTCCTCCAGTTCGTCCAGCTGCTGTGGGCTGAGACCGGACCGTCGAAGGAGATCCTCCCGGCTCAAGGGCTCCCCGGCGGAGCCTGATTGACGGATCGGGGCGGCCGTCTTCGTCTCCAGATCCTCACCACGCTCCCACAAGGTCAATTTCGACTTGATCACCTTGAGTGGGAGGAAGTGATCGCGCTGCTGCTGGAGGATGAACCGGAGCCGGCCGAGATCTTCATCGCTGAATTGCCGGTATCCGCTGTCGGACCGCCCGGGATCGATCAGACCCTGGGATTCGAGGAAGCGGATCTTCGAAACCGAGACGTCCGGAAAGTCCTCTCTGAGGAGATTTATCACCTCACCGATGCTGAACGTGTCGCTACCGCTCATCGCCGTGCGCAACGACGAAGTGGAATCGGCCGACCAGAACCTCGTCACCAGCCCGGAGGTTCGCCGAATCGACCCGAGCGTCGTTGACGTACGTGCCGTTGGTGGAGCCGCTGTCCTCGACCTTCAACTCCCCATCGGAGATCACGAATCGGCAATGTTGCCGCGAGACCGTCACATCGTTGAGGAAGATGTCCGACTCGGGATGACGGCCCACCGTGGTGTTACCGGCAGGGAGCATGTAGGTCATTCCCGCTCGTGGTCCTTTCTCGACCACCAGGGCATACCCCGCGAATCCCTCCACATGGGCCGCCTCATCACGGCTCATCGGGTGTTCGGCCCGATTCTGCATCGGGAGATAGACGACCGTGGGGTCGCCATCGACCTCGACTTCAGGTTCAGACTGAACCTCGGGGCGCTCGTCCTTCTCGCTCATTGCAAGGAGATGATAGGTAGCGAGGCCGGCTGCGGCACCGCTTCCTATTCGGTCAGGTCTCGATAGGCAGCCGGATCGAGTAATCCGTCTCCGGGCATGTCACCATCGAGCTTGATCTCCACCAGCCAGCCCTGACCATATGGTTCCTGATTCACCAGCTCGGGAGCCTGGGCCGCTTCCTCGTTGACGTTGACAATCTCCCCGGGAAACGGCGCATAGACCTCACCGACCGACTTGGTGCTCTCGACCTCGACCAGGATGTCGTCCTTGGCGACCGTTGCACCGACATCGGGCAGCTCGACATAAACGACGTCGCCGAGTTGGTCCTGGGCGTAGTCGGTGATTCCGATACGGACCACGTCATCGCCCACTCTTCGAATCCACTCATGCTCTTCGGTGTAGAGCAGATCCTCTGGTATCTGCATCAGACCTCCTGTGGGTCAGCCGACTCTAATTGTGCGATCTTGGCACGGCTGTCACCGATGTACAGGACCGCCACGTACCAATACAGGATCAGGCCGGCGATGCCCGTCACCCAGGCGAGCGGGCGCATGAGCGGTTCGAGGAAGTTGGCCTCTGCGAGATAGAAGGCAGGGATCGCCCCATAGAGAAGGAAGGTGGCCACTTTGCCGACGTATCGGACGGCGATCGTGCCCCCGCCCCGTGCCGCGAGTGTGATCGCCAGCAGACCGACGAGCACCTCGCGGGCGATGGTCCCCCAGGCAAACCAGACGGGAAGCACACCTGCGATCAGTCCCCCGACGAGAGCCGAGGCGATTAGAAGTCGATCGGCTATCGGATCGAGAGCCTTGCCGAGCTCGCTCACTTGATCGAGCCTTCGGGCCAGATAGCCGTCTATCCAGTCGGTCCAGCCGATGAAGAACACGAGCCATGCGGCCAAAGCCACGTTGTCGTCGACGAGCAGGGCCCACCAGAAGACCGGGATCCCAAGGAGACGAACGAACGACACGACGTTCGGAATAGTGAGAATCCGGTTACTGGAGTCTGACTCGCTCAATGCCGGCAGGGTACCGGGCGTGACTCACGGTGCGGTGGTGACGTCTTCGATGCCGCCGAGTCTCGCCTGAATGCCTCCCAGTGACCCATGGATCCCATAGCTGATGGTGTCACTCCGGTACGCCTCGACTATCGAAGGGTGGTAGAGGACCAGATAGGGAAGCGTCTCCGAGAGCCTCTGCTCCATCTGCCACAGAAGCGCCTTGGCATCATCGACATCGACTGACTGGTTGAAGCTCGCCAGAGCGGAGTCGAACATGGCATCGGTGTAGCCCGTGGAATTGGCGGGAGCCCCGGTGGCGAACAATTGACCGTAGAAGTCAGGTAGTGCCGGGTTGCCCAGTGTCCATCCGAGCAGGTACATGTCGAACTCACGGTTCCCGTCTTCGGTGTCGGTGAAAGCCAAATCGACCACGGTGTCGAAGTCGGTGACGACGGTCCGCACGTCGAACCCCAGCCACTCGAGCGAGCGTTCGATCTCGGCGGCGTAGTCGACGCGATCCGGGTCGTATTGGTCACCCGGGGTGAGGATCGTCAGAGGCGCCGGGGTCTGGCCGTCCTTGGTCAACCCCGACCCGGCCGTGACAGTGTCGCCGTCGACGGCGGGTGGTGTCCTCCAGGTGTACCCATCCCCTTCGAGGAGGGTCATGGCTTTGCCGACTCTCTCCGCAAGGGTTCCATCGCCGTAGTCGACGACCTCCCCAGCCATGTCGGCGTCGTACCACTTCGGGTTGGATGGTGACAGAAGACTCGACGCGGGGGTTGCGTTAGGAACGAGAGCCTGCGTGATCTCCCCCCTGTCGACGACCAAGGCTGCGGCCTTTCGAAATGCCAATGACGACATCGGATCGCGACGCAGGTTGAAACCCAGATATCGCACCGCGTTGGCAGGGCTTTTCTCCAGTGTCACGTTCGGCGTGGTCGAGAGCACGTCGACGCTCTCTCGTGACAGGCCGTTTGGGCTGAGGATCGTGTCTATGTCCCCTTCGGCCAAAGCGGCGACCGCCGATTCCTCGTCGGGGAAGACCGAGTAAGTGACGTCGATGGCGCCACCCTCGGCTGTGCCCGCTATCTCGGTGTCGGACATGGTCTGGATCGTCACCGGCCCCCCGGAGACGCCCTGCGAACCGTCGAACGCATACAGCCCGTTCTCGTCGGTCACTGCTCCGGTGTAAGGGCCCCATGCGTTGCTCGACATGATTGGGGCGAGCCCCGCCCCATAGGGCCAGACCGACAAGCTGGGCCGCTCCGAAAATTCGATGCGCAAGAGCCCATCGGGGCTGCGCTCCATGTCCATGATCACCGACGGGAAGCCGTCGGCCCAACCGCCGCCCAGGCCGAGTCTCCTGGCCACATGGAAGGTGTAGACGACATCGGTGACGGTGATAGGCGATCCATCCGACCAGGTCCGGTCCGAGCTCATCGGCACCTCGACCCACCAGCGGTCACCATCCGATGTCGGATCCGGCGGCGGCCCAACGGCCAGGTCCGGCACGAGCTCTCCGGTGACTGGGTCCACCCCGTACAAAGCCGACTTGGTCAAACCGAGGACGTAGCTATTCCAGGCACTTGGCTTGGCCCCGATGAACTCCCAGTAGTTGGCGGTGGTCACGTTCGAGAGCAGGCCGATGCGATATGGCATCGGCTCCACCGTGCTCGTCGTCGTCTCGGCTGCGGACTGAGGGGTCATGACTGACGATGACCCCGCCGGATCGACAGCGGCCGCCAATTCGACATCCTTGGGATCGTCCGCCCTGGTTTGGGCGAGTCCGGCCAAGGCGACGCCCACCAATACGGCGGTCGCACCGATCGTCCTAAGAGTCTTGTCCCTCAAATGAGCACCAACCTCCCACGAGGAAGATCGGCATCGCCCCAGGGGCACTTGATGAAACGATCGCCGCAGAGACTCCACCACGCTTTTGGAGCCGACGGGGCCGGGCTACGATTCAGACACTCGGGCTGTGGCGCAGCTTGGTTAGCGCGCTTGACTGGGGGTCAAGAGGTCGGAGGTTCAAATCCTCTCAGCCCGACCGACCGGGCTTTGCACTGCGCGGGAACTCCCCGAGGAGGTCTCACGTAGTATTCAGCCATGGGTTTCTGGTTGTGGATCGGGTCGCTTGCTCTTACGGCGTATCTGGGCTGGAGATTGCGCCGGTACCAGCAAGACATCGATGACTACGAGCAGCGAGAGTATCGAGACCCACCAATTTTCGACGCTGGCAGCTACCTCGGCGGAGATAGGTTCTAAGGATCTCGCCACAGGGGGCCGAAAGACTCAACCGAGCTGATCGCCCCTCCTCTTCTTCTCAGAGACGCAACTGGTTCCGAGCACGCCACAGGAGGGAGGGGCCTCAACACTTCCCTTCCGATTCGGCGACGAACGGGCCGGCGAAGGGACCAAACTGGTCGTATGGTTCGCCCGTCCGAATTCAGCTACGACGTGTGGAAGAGCGGCGATGTGGTCATCAAGCGCCTAGGAACGGTCGTGACCGTACTTCGCCACGAGAAAGCGAAGCGCTTTCTCGATCGTGTCCAGAGCGAGGACGAGCAAGAGCTGATGGCCCGATTGACCGGGAACTACAAGCGGGGAAACGAGCGCCGTGGATGAACGACCACCATCGCACTGGAAATGTGGGCCAAATGTCCAGCCAGAGGCTCTATCAGGGCAAGGTGATCGACCTCGCGTTGGACCATGTTCTCCTCCCCAATGGGAACGAGACCGACCTCGAGATCATCCGACATCGCGGTGCGGCCGTGGCATTGCCCATCATCGGTGATGGTGAGCGGGCCGAGGCACTCCTCGTGCGACAGTACCGATACGCCGCCGACGGTTGGCTCCTCGAGGTGCCGGGGGGAAAGCTCGACGGTGACGAGTCGCCGGAGGACTGTGCGCGGAGGGAGTTGATCGAGGAGATCGGGTACCAAGCCGGGCGCCTGCAGCCGATGGGAGACATCCTGACGACCCCTGGCTTCACCGACGAGCGGATATGGCTCTTCTTGGCAACCGACCTGGAACCGGCGCCTGGCGGAGCTGCGCTCGAGGACAACGAAGTCCTCGAACTGGAGCGAATCCCGCTCTCTCGGGCCATCACAATGGCCGAGGATGGAGAGATCACCGACTCGAAGACGGCAGTGTCTCTCTTGCGGGCACGATCTTTGCTTCACGGAGCAGATTGAGATCAGGTTTGTCCTGGCGATCGAGCATCGAGAGAAGTTCGACGGCCACCGCTCCCCTCGTGAAGAGACTCGTCAGAGTGCGGAGGAGAGACACAGACAACCCCTTACCGGATCACCTCACGTCAGCTGATGAACTACCCACACGATTCCTTGAACCAGTCTCCAGCCGAGGTATATGGCGGTCAGGGCGATCATCAGCTTGAAGCTGAACGGCGCCTTGACGTCCTCCTCGGGCTCAGGTCGATCTGGATCGGTCATCGTCTCTCCCCCGCCCGGGACACGAGATGGATCGGGTTCCCGGTGAAGTCGTCTTCCTCCCGGAGCTTGTTCTCGAGGAATCTCAGATAATCGTCGCCGAGATCGCCACCGGAGAGAAACACGACAAATGTTGGTGGAGCGATCCCCGCCTGGACCACATAGTGAATCTTGGGACGGCGACCCTTTCTCACCGGCGGCGGATGGGCGCCGGACCACTGGCGGACCAACCGGTTGAGATGGCCGGTCGACAACCTCGTCGACCTCGCCTCCACCACCGCCTCGATGGCCCCGGGAAGACGCTTGACCCGAGCACCGGTCAGAGCAGCCATCCTGACCACCGGGGCCCATCCCACGAATCCGAAACGATCCGGGAGTGAGCGCTCCGTTTGCTCTCTTTGCTCGTCGTCGAGGGCATCCCACTTGTTGAGGACGATCACCAGACCCACTCCGGCATCCACCACCTCTCGGGCGATGCGCTGGTCCTGATGGGTCACGCCCTCTGTTGCGTCGACCATCAACAGGGCGACGTCGGCAGAGGCGAGCGCCTCTCGTGCCCTCAGGACGGCATAGAAATCGGCGTCTTCCGAAATCTGAGGCTTTCTCCTGATCCCGGCGGTGTCGATGAGCCGATATCCCCGGCCGTCGAGCACGACGTCGACGTCGATCGGGTCACGCGTCGTTCCCGGGGAGGCCGACACGATCACACGGTCCTCACCGGTGAGACGATTGAGAAGGGTGGACTTTCCGACGTTCGGCCGACCCACGATGGCAATCCGAGGCGTCGGGTCTTCTCGCTCCCGACCACTGTCGGGCGGGAAGTGGGACACGACCTGATCGAGAAGGTCCCCGATCCCACGACCGTGATATGCGCTGATCTCATGGGGCTCACCGAGCCCGAGGCTCCAGAGCCGGTCTACGTTGGCCTCCAAGGCGTCATTGTCGACCTTGTTGGCGACCAACAAGACAGGCACGTCGGCTGCCCTCAGGATCGAGATCACGCCTGTGTCGTCGTCGGTCAACTCGGTGGTTCCGTCTACCACGAAGAGAACGACATCCGCCCCGGAAACGGCCGCCTCTGCCTGCTCACGGATAGAGGCGTTGATGTCGCCTATGGGCTTGACCTCCCATCCTCCGGTGTCGACGAGCACGAACTCGCGCCCAGACCAGTCTGCCTGGAACTCGCGTCTGTCTCGAGTGACACCGGGAAGCTCCTCGACCACCGCAGTGCGGGATCCGATTATGCGATTGACGAGGGTGGACTTGCCGACGTTTGGTCGGCCAACCACGACGACCACCGGGAGTGCACTCACGACACGGCACCATTACATGTCTTCATGGTGCGCCTCAGGCGCTTATGACATCGAGGGCTTCGGCTGCGGTCCAGTCACGGTCCCGCTGCAACCAGCCGGACTCGGATGGCTGACGGGCAGTTACTCCTGCCTCGACCATCGTCTGCAATGTCGTTACGAAAGATCGCAACTGCGGAGGGAGCGGGAAATACTCGGCTTCCTCGATCGTCGACCACAGCTCGAATCCAACCGTGGGGTCGAGACGGTCGATCACGCTCTGCACCAGATGGTCTGGTGCCGAGGCCCCGGCCGTGAGCCCGACCGTCGAGACGCCTTCGAGCCACGACTCTTGTATGTCCTCGGCGCTATCGATGCGATGCGACGCGACCCCGGCTTCTCTCGCCACGCGAACCAGGGCCTGAGTGTTGGAGGAGTTGTGCGACCCCACGACGAGGATCAAGTCACACTTGTTGGCCAACTGGCGAACGGCCTCCTGGCGGTTGGTCGTCGCGTAACAGAGGTCAGACTTCCGTGACATCTGCAGGTCGGGGAATCGTTCACGGGCGTCATCCATGACAGCCATCCATTCGTGCACCCCGAGCGTTGTCTGGGCCAACAGAGCCACCTTGGCGGGGTCGTCAGGGTGATAGTCACCCAAGCCTGACTCCGGCTCGACGAGTCGGATGGCCTCCGGTGCCTCGGCGACGGTGCCTACCGCCTCATCGTGACCCTCGTGCCCGACATAGATGATGTCGAAGCCCTCCCTCGCCATCCGCTTGACCTCGTGATGGACCTTGGTGACCAACGGGCACACTGCGTCGATCACGACGGCCGCCCTCTTGCCGGCTGCCTCCACGACTTCCGGGGAAGAGCCATGTGCGGAAAGCATGACCGGCGCTCCCTCGGGAACCTCGGAGATGTCGTTCACGAATACGACGCCAACACGCTCGAAGGCCTTCACCACCCACTCGTTGTGGACGATTTCGTGATAGCAGTAGACGGGGCCATCGAATATGCGCGTCATCCAGGTGAGCGCCTTTATGGCCATCTCCACGCCGGCGCAGAAGCCTCGCGGCTCGGCGACCAGGACCCTCTCTACCGTCATGTGCTCATGGTAGGTGGGGGGATGGGCCAAACCGACCCTCAGGACGGCCTCTAATCCAATCCGAACCAGGGACCAGCACCCAACTGTTCAGCGACGATCGCCCTGTCCTCTTCGTCGGCGATCTCGCCCATCAGCTCGAAGGCGATATCACGGTGGGACCGCGCCTCGACCATGTCTCCGGATGCGGCCAAAGCCCGGGCAAGGGCCTCGTGGGCAAACGGGAGATCCCAGTCCTCCATCACCTCAGGATTGGCCTCAACCAGCTCGAGACAGCGGCGAGCATGGTGCAGTGCTCGCTCTCCATCCCCGAGACGCGCCGCCATCCGTGAGATGAGGTGCTCCCCACGCGCGAAGTTGGCCTCGTTGCCGACCTGTCGCCAGTGGTAGGCAGATGCGTAGGCGGAATACAGCAACTTCTCTTTTTCGTTGATCGGCGTGCCTGGCCCGAGACGGTCGTCTTCGATCTCGGCCCACATCTGATTGTTCAGATGCACACCAAACCAGGAATGCAGATCCCGCTCGTCGATCATCTGCTCTCCGACGTGCGTACTGAGCTGATGCCAGCCGTCGAAGCCGTATTCCCGCGCCAGGGTTGCCTGCGCATCGCGGAGCGTGAATGCCGCTGGATCGAACTCCGATTTGGAGGAATGGGAGGGGTGCGAGGCCAGAGCCCGCTCCAGCGCGGCAGCCTCTAGGGCCGCCACGGCATCCTTGAGATCCTTGGCTTGTTTCTTCAGCTGCGTGATGTTGGGATTGGCGGGCAGCTGCCGCAACGGGATCGACGAGGACATACAGACCTTCCTTCCATGCCCGGCTGTCCGCTGAGATCGGGCTGAAGAAAGATCTCTCTCATCACCACGTTTCGGGTGAGCTCAGCTCTCGCCGCGGACAGGAGGCGCCCCGATGCGCACTGCGGAGAATGATAGACCCCGAGGGTCCTCGTGCGCATTCAGGATCGGTCGGTTTGCCGGGACTCGACGAGAGCAAGAACATGCTCGATGACCTCCTCGAGCCCCAACGCGGAGGTGTCGATAACGTGTGCCCCCGATGGCACGATCAAGGGTGAGTCGGCGCGGGTCGAATCCCTCGAGTCTCGCTCCATCACCTGTGTCAACACCTCGGTATAGGGCTCACCGGTTTCGTCCGAACGTCGTTGAGCCCGTGTCTCGGGGGTGGCGTCCAGATAGACCTTCACCGTGGCGTCCGGGAAGACCACCGAGCCGATGTCCCGGCCCTCGACTACGGCGCGGCCCCCATGCTCGCCCACCCAGGCCCTCTGTAACCCGACCAGGGTCGACCGAACCGAGGGGTATGCCGAAACGACCGACGAGGCGTTGGTGGCCGCCGCCGTCCTGATATCTCTGGTCACATCGACCCCGTCCAGGTACATGCGCCCCTCGGTCTGCTCCAAGATCGCCTCGACGACTCTTCTCACCACTGCCGCCTCATCCCCAAGGTCCAGGTTCGACCTGAGAGCGGCAAGCCCGGCCGCCCGGTAGAACGCACCGGTATCGAGATGGGGTAACCCCAGCTCATTCGCCACGGCGCGGCTAACAGTGCTCTTCCCGGTGCCGGCCGGGCCGTCCATGGCTATGACGAGCTCATTCATGTCGATGACCGCCGCGACATGCGAAGAGGGCTCCCGATCCCTGGGGGTGTCCTATGGGGGTATTCGGACAATGGGGGGCTTTGGGACCAGGGGCTCCTCTCCGCCAGCGGAAACCTAGCGCGGGCGGTGCTCACGTCGCCCCGCCAGGTCGGTCTCTCGGGATTCGGAGATCTTCGAGCATCTCCCAGAATCCGGGCCACGTCTTGTCCACGACACCCGGCTCCGAAATGACGATCCCCGGAACTGCCAGGCCGACCAACGACAGCGACATCGCCATTCGATGGTCGCCGTACGTATCGATCGTGGAGGGCCGAAGGGCTCGGGGGCTGATCAACAGATCGTCGTCCTCGACGACGACGTCGGCTCCCAGGCGGTTCAGCTCGGTGGCGAGGGCAGCGAGACGATCGGACTCCTTGAATCTCAGCGAGCCAAGGCCCCGCAACCTGCTGTTCCCCCTGGCGAACAGAGCGGCCACGGCGATTGCCAGCGCCCCGTCCGGCAGTGACGAGAGATCGGCATCGACAGCCACCAGGTCTCGGTCGCGAGCATCAACGGTGATGCTGTCACCGGTCTTCTCGACGGAGCACCCCATCTCCCCCAGCACGTCGGCAACCCTCGAGTCAGGCTGGAGACTCCCCCCACCCAGCCCGGCGATGGTGACTCGACCCCCCGTGATGGCGGCCGCCGTCATCGGATACACCGCCGCCGAGGCGTCGGGCTCGATGGAGACGGTGGTCGCTGCATATCCGGAATTGGGGACACTCCAGCCGTCACCGAGTGATTCCGCCACGACTCCGAACGTCGCCATCAGCTCCAGCGTCATGTCCAGGTAGCCGGCAGATCCGGCGAGTGAGGTGGGGAACACTCGCATCCGAGTGTTGGCCAGCGGTGCAACCATCAGGAGGGCCGTGGCGAACTGGCTCGACTGGGCCGAGTCAACATGGACGTCACCGCCCGACACGGCGCCCGTTCCGACGACCTCGACCGGCAGCCGGCCCTGTCTCGAAGACACGGCGACACCCAATGCGGTGAGGGCGTCGAGGATCGGTGCCATGGGGCGTTCCGGCAGCCGATCGCGCCCATCGATCGTCACAATCCCGTTGACCAATGGTGCAATGGCGATGAGGCATCGGGCGGTCAGCCCGGAGGCACCGGCGTCGACGTGTGGCGAGATCGATCCGAACTGCCCGGACGTCCCGGTGACGGTCCATGCGGTACCCGATTCCTCCAGATCGACTCCAAGAGCCGACAGAGCGCCCCTTGCGTGTCTCGTGTCATCGGAATCGAGTGCGTGGGTGATGATGGAATCTCCCTTTGCCAATGACGCGAGGACCAAGGCTCGGATCGTCTCCGACTTCGACCCTGGTGGCCGCACCACTGTGTCGATCGGTTCGGACACCGGCTCGATTGCCCTGCTCCCTCTCATCGCCGCACCTCCGACGGCCCTAGTAGGAGCTGAATCTCGGCGGGAGTCAAGAGCCGCGACTGCCCCGGTTTGAGCCGGCGGTCACTCAGTTTTCCGATCGCCACCCTCACCAGGCTCGTCACTTCGAGCCCGAGGCGCTCGAACATCCGCCGAATCTCCCGGTTTCGCCCCTCACCCATGACCAGCTCGACCAATGCGACGTCGTTTGCCTCGCCGATCACCTTGGCGGACAGGGCTCGAGCCGGGCCATCATCCAGCTCGACCCCCTGGAGCAGACTCCTGATCTGGCCCGGGTCTGGTCTCCTGTCGAGCCGAGCCACGTATTTCTTGGTGATGCCATATCGGGGATGTGTCACCCGGTTGGCCAGCTCGCCGTCGTTTGTCACCAGGATCAATCCCTCGGAGTCCTGGTCCAGCCGACCGACCGGGTAGAGCCGCTTCGTCGACGAGACCAACTCGACCACTGTCGGGCGACCGTGCGGATCATCGGCCGTGGAGATGACACCAACCGGCTTGTAGAGGAGATAGGTCTCCAGCTCTGGATCGACCGGGATGAGAACACGATCGAGAGTGACCGTCTGAGCCTCGACATCGACCCGGTCACCGAGGATCGCAGTGACACCATCTACCTGGACGCGACCCTCTTTGATCGCCTCCTCTGCGGCACGTCGGGACATGAGCCCAGCATTGGCCAGTGCCTTCTGCACCCGAATGCGCTCGGCCATGCTCAGACCGATCCGGGGCGAAGCGTCTCCTCGAGGGCGTCGACCGTCTCGGCGGGTGGAATGTGATCGGCCAGGGGTGGCAACTGGCCGAGTGTCTCCAGCCCCATCTTCTCCAGGAACAAGTCGGTCGTCACGTATACGGCCGGATTACCCGGGAGGGCGAGTCTCTCCTTCTCCTCGACGAGCCCCAACCGCTCGAGGGTGCGGACGGCCGAGTCCGAGTCGACCCCCCGGATCTCCGATATCTGAGCACGGGAAACTGGTTGTCGATAGGCCACCACCGACAACGTCTCGAGGGCTGCGGGCGATATGCGGCGGGCGGTGGCAGACGTGGCAAAACGCTCCAGATAGGGATATGCGTCCGGATGGGAGTAGAGGCGCCATCCACCGGCCGCCGATCGAAGGACCAAGCCTGATTCCCGGTCTGAGAGCTGGGAGCCGAGCTCGTCAAGGAGCTCTTGGACCCTCGTCGCCGGGAGCTCGAGGACCTCGGCCAGCTCACCCAACGGCACCGGAGCCTCCGTGACGAAGAGGACAGCTTCCAGGGCCCCGATCTCGTTCATGTTGCCCACTCCGACGTCAGGTCCACCTCGTCGCTCGTGGAGCCCTTGACGGTGATGTCTGAGAGCCAGTCCCTCTGCGCTATCTCGATCAAACCCCACCTTGCCAACTCGAGCAGGGCCAGGAAATAGGCGGCGACCTCCACACGTCGTGTGCAATGAACGGTGAGGTCCTCGAAGCTCGCGACCGCATTGGCGGAAACCCGGCCGCGGATCTCCGATATGGCGGCCTCCACCGACGGCAGGTCCAGATCGAGATGGTCCAGGTCGGGCTCGGGGTCACGACGATTGAATATCCCCTGGGCGATCTGGCCGAGAGCAGCGACATCGACTGGCAGCTCGATGAGGGCCACCGGTGGAGCGACCACCTGATCCATTCCGCTGATCCTCGGTACGAAGCGATTCGCTTCCTGGAACCGCCTCAGCAGCACGGCAGCGACATCCTTGAAGGTCACACAGATGAGGAGCCGGGAGAGGAGGCGATCCCTTTCCTCGATCAGGGCAAGCTCCTCGTCGAGATCCATCTCGCCGCGTCCTGGCAGGAGTGACTGCGCTTTGAGTTGCACCAGAGTCGATGCGATGAGCAGGAACTCGGATGTGACCTCGAGATCTAGGTCGCTCATCTCTTCCAACAGTGACAGGTAGTCCCCAACCACCTCGGTGAGCCCCACGGCCGTCACCTCGACCTGATGCTTGGTGATCAGCTGGAGGAGGAGATCGAGCGGCCCCTCGAAAACGGTTGTCTTCACGTGGAATGGCATGAGCCTGGTCAGGATATGCGCGCCGGGGAGTTGCTCCACGTCTTTGGAGGCTCATCCGCCTCCTGAAGCACGGCCCACACATCGGGGAGGATCGACCCGGGCCGGGAGCCATGGTGACATCGGGCGAATTCCACCACCAGGTCCTCGGCGCCCAGCCCCTCCAACTCCAGGGCGCCTTGTTCCCCGTGGTCTCGGTAGGCCTTCATACGGGGCGAGAGAGGAAGGCCAGACCTGATGAGGATGCTGGCGAAGGTCCTACCGATGACGCCAAGCCCGGCGTGACGCTTCGCAATGTCGTGCAGTAGTGCGGCCCTGATCGCCGTGCCATTGTCCGGCAACGAGGCCTCCACCACGGTCATGGCATGGAATCCGTGCCGCTGATCCGCCCGGCCCTGGCGAAAGAACAAGTCTGCTTCTGCCGGACCGAGCCGCTCCACCACCCTCGAGATCTCTTCCAGGCTCAGGCGTCGGGCAAAAAGGACGTCGAAGAAACGCCTGAACAAATGGCTCAGTGAGCCGGGCAATCGCTAACCCGTGGATTTCGACTTGCAGTTGACGCAGAGCACCGACTCCGGGCGAGCCTGGAGGCGATCGGGCGAGATCTCGGTGCCACAGTTGTCACACGTGCCGTAGGTGCCATGTTCGATGTGACTGAGGGCCAGGTCGACGTCGTCGAGCTGTGACTTGAGTGAGTCGACCAGACCCAATACCTCCGTTCGCTCGGCGGTCACCGATGCCGCGTCGGCAAAACTCCCGCCAAAATCGATGTCGGCACGCAGATCGCCCGTTTCTGCAGCACCCAACTCTTGGAGCTGGTGCACCAGTCGAGCCCGCTCCTCACGGAGGGATTTCTCGGCGTTGGCGATGTCAAGCGTCGTCATTTGCTCCTCGGGTGTGCCTGGACGTAGACCTCCACGAGATGAGTTGAACTAACCCTCGTGTAGATCTGGGTTGTTGAAATCGTAGCGTGCCCCAGGATTTCTTGTACGGTGCGAAGGTCGGCGCCGGCCTCCACCATATGGGTTGCGGCCGAATGTCGCAGCACGTGCGGAGACACTTTCCCCTCGGGTATTCCGGCTCTCCTTGCCGCGATTCGGACCACGTCGAAGGCTCCCTGGCGGGTGAGGCGCCGGCCCCGCAGATTGAGGAAGAGCGGGTCGCCCCTCTCTTTCCGCTGTAGCAGACGCATCCGATCCGGCAGCCAGCGGCCTATCGCCGTCACCGCCTTGCCGCCCATGGGCACCAACCGCTGTCTCGACCCCTTGCCTGTCACTATGGCAACCCGATCCTCCAAATCGACCATGCCCAGGTCGAGCCCCACCGTCTCTGACACCCGGGCTCCGGTGCCGTAGAGAAACTCGAGGAGTGCCGAGTCTCGGCGACCCTTGACGGTTGCCAGGTCCGGGCTTTCCACGAGACGGATCGCCTCGTCGACCGTGAGCGCCTTCGGGAACGGCTCGGGGCGTTTCGGAGACTCCACGAGAACCGTGGGGTCATTGCCACGAAGGCCTTCCGCGACCAGGAACCGATGCATGCCTCTTATCGCTGCTTGTTTTCTGCTGACGGTGGACGACGCAAGGTCCAGTTCCCTCAGACGCTCGATATACCTCTCGACGTCGGCTGGGCCCGGCTCGCGGCCCTCGAGAAATTCCAGGTACTGATCGAGGTCCCTCCGATAGGCGGCGATCGTGTTGGCCGCCAAGCCCCTCTCGACATCCAATGAGAGGAGATACTCCTCGACGCACTGATCCAGCGGCATCGACGCGGGGCTCAAGCCGTCTTGAGAGCCTCCAGCGGCGGAACGTGGGCAATCCCCAGGCTTTCGGCCACGGCCGGGTGGACAACGGAGTCACCGATCACGTTCAGGCCCGCCATCAGCTCGGGATGACGCGACGCCGCCTCTCTCACGCCGCGATCGGCCAAGCTCACCGCATATCGGAGGGTGGCGTTGGTCAGGGCATAGGTCGACGTGTGCGGTACCGCACCCGGGATGTTGCCCAC
This sequence comes from Acidimicrobiia bacterium, assembly GCA_049578105.1. Lineage (GTDB taxonomy): Bacteria > Actinomycetota > Acidimicrobiia > Spongiisociales > ZC4RG35 > JARDZU01. The sequence goes on from JBAULI010000067.1 coordinate 27,188, forward strand.
CGCGTAGTGGAGAACGTCGTGCACCAAATAGACGGGATCGGTGTGGGTCGTCTCCTTCGAGGTTTGGAAACAACCCCCCTGGTCGATCGCGACGTCCACCAGCACCGACCCACGCCTCATGCCTCGAACCATGTCCTCGGTGACCAGCCTCGGGGCGGAGGCACCTGGCACGAGGACCGTGCCGATGACCAGATCGGCGTCCAAGACGAGGTCCTCGACGGTGAGCTTGTTGGAATGGAGGGTTCGGATCCCACCGTGATAGAGCGAGTCCAGCCATCTCAGCTTGTTGATGTCGGTGTCGAGGACGGTAACTTCGGCCTGCATCCCGATGGCGATGGCCGCGGCGTTGGCCCCGGCCATCCCGCCTCCCAGGATCACCACTTTCCCCGGTTTCACGCCGGTCACCCCACCGAGCAGGACCCCCCGGCCACCCTGCGCCTTCTCCAGGAAGTAGGCGCCGACCTGAGTCGCCATCCGACCGGCGATCTCGGACATGGGAGCGAGCAACGGCAGGGATTTGTCCGGCATCTGCACCGTCTCGTATGCGATGGCCACGAGGCCCTTCCCAAGGAGCGACGTGGCGAGATCGGGGTACGCAGCCAGATGAAGATAGGTGAAGAGGATCTGACCGGGACGGAACATGTCGACTTCTTGTTTCTGAGGCTCCTTCACCTTCAGGATCATCTCGGCCTCCGAGAAGACCCCCTCGGCCGAGGGGACGATCGTCGCCCCCTGAGCTTCGTACTCATCGTCATGGATCGTCGAGCCCTCTCCGGCTCCCCGCTCGATCAGCACCGAATGGCCCCGCTCCGTCAGCTCTCTGACCCCGACGGGCGTGATCGCCACGCGGTGTTCCTCCGTCTTCACTTCCTTGGGCACACCGACGATCAAGTCCATTCCTCCTCGTGAGAAACAATCAGTGTCAGGCTATCCAGATGACGTCTGCGATGTCTCAGTCGGCCGTGAGATCGACTGTCTCGTGGACCTCGACGGTCCCCTGTCTCTCGGCGGCTGCGGCGATGAGCCCGGCGAACAATGGATGAGGATGGTCCGGTCTGGAGCGAAATTCAGGGTGTGCCTGCGTGGCGACGAGAAACGGATGGTCGACCAGCTCGATGTACTCGACGAGATTGTCGTCCGGAGACAGGCCCGAGAGCCGCATCCCGGCCTTCTCCAGGTCCTTGCGGTACCGGTTGTTCACTTCCCATCGATGCCGGTGCCTCTCATAGACCAGCTCCTGCCCGTACAGGTCGCGCACACGGGACCCTTCGGCGAGCTTGGCCGCGTACAGGCCGAGCCTCATCGTCCCCCCTTTGTCCTCGACGTCTTCCTGACTCGACATGAGGTCGATCACGGGGTGTGGGGTCGCCGGATCGAACTCGGTGCTGTTGGCATCGGTCAGACCGATGACGTTCCGGGCAAACTCGATCACCGAGCATTGGAGACCGAGGCAGAGGCCGAGGAGCGGCACCTGATTCTCCCTCGCGAATCGGATCGCCTGGATCTTCCCCTCCACGCCCCGATAGCCAAACCCACCGGGTATCACGATGCCGTCGAGATCCTCGAGATAGGAGTCCGCGAGCAGACCGGTCAGCTCATCGCTCGGCACCCAGCTCACCTCGAGCCTGAGGCCCTGGCCTGCCGCCGCATGACGCAACGCCTCGGCGACCGAGAGATAGGCGTCGGGCAATCCCACGTATTTCCCGACTATGCCCACACGCACCGTTCTCGTTGCGGAGAGCGCCTTGTTCACCATGGCCCTCCAGCTGTCGAGATTCGGGGGTCCCGTCACGAGGCCGAGCCGGTCACAGATCACCCCGTCGAGGCCACCGTCGTGGAGTATGAGAGGTACTTCGTAGATGTCTCGGGCGTCGGGAGCCGAGATCACGGCACGCTGCTCGACGTCACAAAACAGACTGATCTTCTTCGTGACCGATTCGTCGATTTCCCGGTCCGACCGAACGATGATCACGTCAGGGTGGATTCCCTTTGAACGCAGCTCGGCCACCGAGTGCTGTGTCGGCTTGGTCTTCAACTCTTCGGAGGTGGCGATGTACGGGACGAGTGTGACGTGCACGAAAGCCACGTTCTCCCGCCCGACCTCGTTCCCGAATTGCCGGATCGCCTCCAGGAATGGAAGGCTCTCGATATCGCCAACCGTCCCGCCCACCTCGGTGATGACGACGTCCACGTCGCGCTCGGCCACACGCCGAATCCGATCCTTGATCTCATTCGTGATGTGGGGGATCACCTGGACCGTGTCCCCCAGATAGTCACCGCGTCTCTCCTTCTGTATCACGGAGAGATAGATCGAGCCTGAAGTCACATTGGAGGTTCGCCGCAGATTTTCCCCCGTGAACCGCTCATAGTGACCAAGGTCGAGATCGGTTTCGCCACCATCGTCGGTCACGAACACCTCCCCATGCTGGAAGGGGTTCATGGTCCCCGGATCCACGTTGATGTAGGGGTCGAGCTTCTGATTCACCACGTGTATCCCCCGAGACTTGAGGAGACGCCCCAGCGAGGATGCGGCGATGCCCTTCCCCAGAGACGAGACGACACCTCCGGTCACGAAGATGAACTTGGTGGGTGTGTCCTCGGAGGGAGTGTCACCGGTGCCTTGGGGCGATGAATCCGGTGTAAAAAGCGGCCCGTCCATGACGGGATGCCAATGTAGCACCAACGTGGGCGGATACCGGCATCCTCATGTTCCGGCCCCTTCCAGCAACTCTGCCGCCGTGTCGCGACCGGCGGCGCTGTCGGGCAATCCCGACAGCATCCTCGAGAGCTCTTTGAGACGCTCATCACCTTCAACACGGGTGACGGTCGCCGTCGAGCCAACACGGTCGATGACGAAATGGCTGTCGGCTCGTGCCGCGACCTGGGGCAGATGGGTCACGCACAGGACCTGAGCCGACTTGGACAGCTCGGCGAGCTTCTCACCCAGGGCCAGGGCGGTGGCCCCGCCCACACCGGCGTCCACCTCGTCGAAGACGAGGGTGTCGACATCCTTTGGCCTGGTGGCGAGACGCAGGGCGAGAACGAGCCGGGATAGCTCGCCGCCCGAGGCCACATCGGCGATCGGGCCCGGCTCCAATCCCGGGTCGGAGGCAAAGAGGAGACGGGCTCGATCGGATCCGGTCGGCCCCGGGTCGCCTGCCTCGACGTCGATGCGGAGGGTCGCCCGCTCGAGCCCCAGGGAGGCGAGATGGGCCTTGGTCTCGCCCTCGACCCTCGCCGCCGCCTGGAGACGCGCCTCGCTCAACCGGTGACCGGTCTCCACGACCCGGTCGTGACGCTGCCGCAACAGCTCGTCGATGTGTGCGGCTCGGGAGAGGAGTTCCTCCAACTCATCGGCACGTCTACCGGCCTCGGCGCCGAATTCGAGGACATCGTCGAGAGTCTTCCCATATTTGCGTTTCAGCTCCCCGAGCCGTGTCAGCCGCGTCTCGATCTCCTCCAGACGGGCCGGGGCGTCATCGGGCTCGTCCGCGGCGTCCCTGATCTCCCTGATGAGGTCATGCGTCACGTCTGCCGAGGTCTGAGCCATGACTTGGGCCTCGCCCAGGTCGGCTCCGGCGGACTCGGCTTTTCGAAGTGCCCCAATGGCGAGCCCCATGGACTCCGACGCAGTCTCCAGCTCTGACAAGGCAAGCGTCAGGCTCTCCCGTATCTGTCCCGCATTACGAAGACGGGTGGCGAGACGCTCCATCTCGGCATCGTCTCCGGCCGAGAGGCCTGCCTCTGTGATCTCCCGTGCCTGATACCTGACCAGATCCAGCTCTCGCTCCAGCGCCATCGTGTCTCCGCCCAGCCGCTTCTGGTCGTCTTGTGCCTCCCGATAGGCGATCCAGTCGCGGGCGTACTGATCGCGGACGACGACACCGTCGGCGTCCAATGCCCCATCGAGAAAGCCGATGACCGCCTGTGGTTGGCGGAGGCGCATCTGATCGTGTTGCCCCACGATCTCGATGAGGCCACCCAGCCGTTGCTCGAGCGTGTCGGCCGAGACGATCGCCCCATCGAGGTAGGCGCGACTCCTGCCGTCTCGGGGCACGACCCGAGTGACACCCAACTCTGAATCCCCATCCACGAACAGCCCTTCGGCTGTGAGCTCGTCGGCCTTCGGCCCGACCGCGCTCGTGTTGGGCCTGCCCCCGGATAGCAATCGCAAAGCGCCCAACAACAATGTCTTGCCTGCACCCGTCTCGCCGGTTATCACCGTGAACCCATCGGCCGGGGTGATGGCGGCATCCTCCAGGACACCGAGGTTCTTACCCCGAAGATGGCTCAACATCAGCTCAACCCGAACTTTTGGCCGACCAGCTCGGCGAACCGGCGCCCAAAGTCGACGAACTTCGCCGGCCGCTCCCCACGGGTGATCGAAACCGTGGCGCCTTCACCCAGGTGTCCCATGTCCTCTTTGTCGACGGTCACCTTGACAGGGCGATCACGGCTGACGGTCACATCGATCGTGGTGTCAGGCGGGAGCACGAGCGTGCGATCGAATAGGGAGTGTGCGGCGACAGGTGTCAAAAGGACCGCCTCCAGATCCGGAGAGAGCAACGGACCGCCGGCGGAGAAGGAGTAGGCGGTCGAACCGGTTGCCGTGGCGGCGATCAGCCCATCGGCCCTATAGGTGATGAATGGGATCCCATCGATGTCCACCTTCAGATGGATGAGTCGCTGGGAGTCCACCTTTTCGACGATCACATCGTTGACACCCGTAGCGATGCGATCCCCGATGGCGGCCTTCAGGGTCATCCGCTCCGCCACGTCGAAGTCTCCCGACAAGAGCCGTTCCACCACGGTCTCCATCTCGTCGGGCTCCGCTTCGGCGAGGAAGCCCAAGGTCCCCAGGTTGAAGCCCAAGATGGGGACATCGTGACGAAGGGCTTTCTGGGTGGCGGCCAGCATGGTTCCGTCCCCACCAACGGCGATGACCAGGTCCGGGGCCTCGCCGCCCTCCCCGACCACCTCGCCACCTGCAGTTTCGATGACGGAGCCGAGACGCGTGCCGAACTCCATGACGTCGATGCTGCCCTGCCGAACTTCGAGTGAGAATCTCATCGGGGCACCTCCAAGACGGCATCTGACGGCCCGTGTCTCAGCCAGAGTAGGTATTCGACGTTCCCGTCACCGCCTTCGACCGGAGACCGGATCACCCCCCGCGCCCCCATTCCGGCATCGGCCAGGCATTCGATGACACCGATGACCGCCTGACGTCTCACCTCGGGGTCCCTGATCACCCCGCCCCTGGGCACCTCGCGCCTTCCCGCCTCGAACTGAGGCTTGACCAGCACGATGAGATCTCCTTCCGGCGAGCACGCCTCGGCCAGTTTCGATGCCACCGTACATAGGGAGATGAAGGACAGATCGGCGACCACCACGTCACGCGGCCCGCCAATCTCGGCTATGTCGACCAAGCGGAAGTTCGTCCTCTCCATCGACCTGACCCGTGGGTCGGCGCGAAGCGACTCGTGCAGTTGTCCCCGGCCGACGTCGAGGGCAAGCACCGAAACGGCGCCCGCATCGAGCAATACCTCGGTGAAGCCTCCGGTCGACGACCCGACGTCGAGAGCCGCCTTTCCGTCCACCTCGATCGCGAAGGCTTCCAATCCGGCTCTCATCTTGAAAGCTCCACGGGAAACCCATCGCCTCTCGTTGGTCACTATGTCGACGGGTGTGTCCGCGTCGATGAGTGATGCAGGCTTTGGCGTCGGCATCCCCTTCACAATCACCTTCTCGTCCAGGATGAGTCGCTGGGCATCGGCGCGGCTCCTGGCGAGGTCGCGTCTCACCATTTCGGCGTCGAGCCGGCGCCTGGTCAGGGTGACTCCTCGTCTTCGCCGGACACGTCCTCCTCGAGAATCCCGGCCAGGAGATTTGCCAGCTCGGCGGCCGGCTCCGGAATCTGGGCGGGGTCCAGCTCTTCAAGCTTCCCCAAGGCCGCCTCCAACCGATCGATTTGATCCTGTGTCAGACTCATGGCGTGATTATCGCCTCCGGGTGATCTTCATCAGAGAACGTCTCCTTCGAGCCCGCCGGCATCGGGAGGCACATCGACTGCATACTCGCTCAGGATCTCGAGGGGAACCCATTCGACCACCGACTCATGGGTCGAAGCCAATACAACTGGGGCGCCGACGCCATCCATGTGTGCCTTCAGCCAGTTCGCCGCGGTCACGCACCAACGGTCCCCGGGCGCCAAACCCGGGAACTGAAACTCTGGCATCGGCTCGATGAGGTCGTTGCCGATGCTCCTCTGATGGTCGAGAAACTCGGCTGTCATGAAGGCACAGATGGTGTGACTCCCCACGTCCGAAGGATGGGTGTTGCAGCTCCCGTCGCGAAAGAACCCGGTCAAGGGATCCATACCGCAGGGCTCTAGGTCGCCGCCGAGAACGTTGTGGGCCGTCATGGCTCGCAGTATGGCGCGACTCTCATCTACGAGAGGATCAGGTCGACTGCCTCCGTGAGATCGCGGGCCACTCGATCCGCCGCCGAGCCATCACCGGACCCGGTGACGCCCGAGAGGACGAGAATCGACGACCAATCAGGTTCGGCGTCGGCGAGGGCTATGTCCGTGTCGAGCCTGTCACCGATCACCCAGGCTTTCCCGGCTGCCTTTTCCTTCAACAACTGACGCATCGGGAGATGTGGCTTTCCCGCCACCTCGGGCACCACCCCCGTCGTCGCCTGAACGGCCGCCACCACCGCCCCGCCACCGGGCAGAAGCCCGGCTGCGACCGGATAGGTCGGGTCGGTGTTGGTTGCGATGAATCGGGCGCCGGCGCGGACCGCGTCCGCCCCCCGGGCCAGTCGTTGGTAGTTCAGGTCCCAGTCGAGACCGACGAGCAGGGCAGTCGCCTCCTCCGGCTCCTCCGTGACCGGGACCCCGGCCTCTGCCAGCGCTGCATGGATCCCCTCGGAGCCGAGGACCATCACCGGTCCTCGATCATCGCCCAGCAACCGCACCGCCGCCTGCGAGGACGTGACGATCAGATCCGAAGCGATCGCCACCCCGGTGATGGTTGCGATCTTCTTGCTGATCGAAGCGGGCGATCTCGTGCTGTTGTTGGTGGCGAACAACAGTTTGACGCCTGCGTCGAGCAGCCGCTCCAGGGCGGTGTCGGAGCCGGGGATCAGCTCGTCCCCGCGGTACAAGACCCCGTCGATGTCGCAGATCACATTCATCGCGGCTCGAGGAACCGGCCGAGGATCTCCGAATAGAGGGCGGTCGTGCGAACGACGGAGTCCACTGAGACCCGCTCGTCATGCCCATGGAACAACGACAACATCTCCGAAAAGGTCATGCGATCGTCGAAGAGCCCGACTCCGTAGGCGACGGTCCCCCGCGCCCTCCAGAACCTGGCGTCGGTCGCAACCGTCATGAGGGTGGGCACCAGGTTCCGGTGGCCGTCCAGGTGCTCTACGGCATCGCCGATCACCGTCCATAGCGGGTTTCCCACGTCGGAGATCGTCGCGTCCCCATCCATCACCGGGGATATGTCGACTTGGTCCGCCGCGCTCCCCATCGCCTTGCGGAGATGCTGGTCGACGAAGTCGCGATCCATCCCCGGCACACCCCGGATGTCCATCTCGGCGCGGGCTCGATCAGCGACCACATTGGTCTTGGTCCCGGCACTCATCACGTTTGGAGAGATGGTGAGATGTGTCGCCGCGTGGATGTATCGGGCGAGGGTGGGGTCGGTAACCGCGATCCGATCTATCTCTTCGTCCAATTGGTCGATGTCGACCAGGTGCGCTGCCGTGTCCCCGTCCAGACCCAGGCTCTCGACGAACGCCACCCAGTCATCGGTGATGGCCGCAGGGGAAGGCGAGCCCATGATCCCGGCCAAGGCCCGGACCAGCTTCTCCAAAGCGTTGTCGGTCCCGTATGGCGCCGAGCCGTGCGCCGGTGAGCCATGGGTCTCCAGGATCGACCAGTAGGCGCCCTTCTCCCCCACCGAGACGGGAACGGCCCGGCCACTCGGGAGGGGCAGGGCCGGATATGCGACCTCGGTGAGCAGGAATTCGGCTCCGACGAGATCCCAACGGTCTGCCACCAACCGCATTGCGCCCAGCCTCCCACCTGCCTCCTCGTCTGCCACGGCAGCAAACACCAGGTCACCCCTGGGCGTTCGCTCGCCACGGATGAAAGGAGCGGCGGCAACGGTCATCGCCGCCGTGACATTGAGCATGTCGACCGCCCCCCGGCCAAAGATCATGCCGTCGACGATCTCGGCGGCAAATGGGTCGACCGTCCAACCATCAGGGTCGACGGGGACCACGTCGAGATGTGGAACCAATGCCAATGATGGCGCACCCGGCTCACTCCCCTCGATCCGGTACACGACCGACTGCCGGCCAGGAGCCGGCTCGAATACCTGCCCCTCCACGCCCAGGAAATCCATGATGGTGGAGACGGACAACGATTCGTTGCCACTCCCAGGAGTTCCGTCGTTGACACAGGCGTTGGCAATCAGCGCCCGAAGCAGTTGGACCACTTCCTCATTCATCGGGCTCACTCTAAGAGGAGCGTCTCTCGGCCAGCAGGTCGATCAGCTCATACATGGTCGAGGTGAGTGGTCTCCCCCGCGCCTCGCCCAGTGCGACCCAATCCACCGCCGAAGCATCGTCTCCCGCCTCCAGCAAACCTCCTCGCAGCGACCCCATGAAGTCGATCAAGACGATGTGCCTGCCCTCGGATATGTGCTCACCCACCCATACCACCTCGTGGATTTCGACCTCGAGCCCAGTCTCCTCCTTGACCTCTCTCGCCGCGGCGGCGACCAGTGTCTCGCCTCGATCGACCTTCCCGCCGGGCACCGCCCACAGACCCCGGCCGGGATCGTTTCGACGGCGGACGAGGAGGATCTTGTCGTCATCCAGGATGACCACCCCCACACCGACCAGGATCCCCTCAGGTCCGGTCATCGTCGTGGTGCATGATGATGGAACGTGCCGAAAAGCCCCCGGCTTCGAAGAAGTTCTTGGCCAGCCGATGCCCGGGAAGGACGTGGGCATCGAATTTCCTGATGCCGCGCTGACGGAGCCATTCCATGGCCAGGTCACGCATCGTCTCACCGATCGCCACCTCTCGGGCCTCTCTCTCCACGAAGACCAAGCGTATGGATCCCACCTCCTCGCCCCCCGCCTGTGGAAGGATGTCCTCCACGACCGCCACGAGGAAACCGAGCGGGTAGCCGTCGATCTCGCCCAGCACCACGATGGTTCGGGGGTCGTCGAGGATCGACTCGAACGACTCCGCGACCGGTTCGGCCAGTCCGTCCGCCAGGGGCCACATGGGATGGAGGTCGGTCATCTCGATCTCGAGCAGTCGGTACAGCCGGACCAGCGAGTCGACATCCTCATGACCGGCCGGCCGAGCGGTGACGGTCATCGCTTCCAAAACGCAACCGCCCGTCCCCATCTCCTGATCCCCCAGACGGTCACCAGTCTCATCGCCTCCAAGACGATCCCGGTTCCCATCTTGGACGTTCCCCGGGTCCGATCGCGAAAGCTGATCGGCACCTCGACGACGTCGAGACCCATTTGATGTGCCTTCCATGCCATTTCGACCTGGAAGGCATATCCGGATGCCTGAGCCTCGCGGTAGGGAAGACGGGCCAGTGATTCCGCCCGAAACGCCCTGAAGCCTGCCGTCGCGTCGCGGATCGGGGCTCCCAGCATGAATCGGGCGTAGAGGTTTCCCCCCTTGGAGATGAGACGCCTCGACCACGGCCAGTCGGGGGTCGAGCCGCCGGGGACGTATCGAGACCCGATTGCCAGATCAGCGCCGTCATCAACCGCCATCACCAGACGCGGAAGGTCTTTGGGATCGTGCGAGAAGTCTGCGTCCATCTCGACGATTATCTCGGCGCCGTCGGCCAGCGCCCGATCGAACCCGGCCGCATAGGCCGGTCCCAGACCTTCCTTCGAGGGTCGGATGAGCACCGATACCTGGGGATCCTGAGCGGCCAGGCGCGTGGCCAACTCACCGGTCCCGTCCGGTGACGAGTCGTCCACGACCAACAACCGATATCCCTGGTGCGTGACGGCCGCAGCGATGTGCGGGAGGTTCTCCCGCTCGTTGTAAGTGGGTATTACGACCGTTACACGATCAGTAGGCACAATCCGCGCACAGCATCTTCTTGCGGTTCGCCAGCTGGCTGGTCCGCTTCACCATGAAACAGGACTGGCACACGAACTCGTCGGATCTCTGCAGTTGAGCGTCGACATTCATGGTCAATTCCTCACGGCGGATGGCGCGCAGTTCCTCCACTTCGTCCACGAGCAAGGCTTCTCCAGCCTCCTCGTCGAGGAGCTGCAGTTCCTCGGTCTCGAGCTCCTCCAGGGCCTCTGTCGTCTCCTCGTCCTGTTCGCCGTCGTCCTCGTCGTCGTCAAACCCCTCTTCGACGACGTCCTCTTCATCCTCATCGACGTCGTCTTCGAAGTCATCGTCGATGAGCGCCGGCTCTTCTAGGTCCTCTTCGATATCCAGATCATCGAGGTCGACCTCGGGATCGTCCTCGTCATCGGTGAGCTCGACGTCCTCATCCTCGATCAGCTCTTCAGATTCTTGTTTTGCCATGGTTCCACTCGTTGTTGGGCGCTGAGGGCGCGGGAGTATAAGTCTTGTGCGCTCAGATCTTCAGCATGAGCGCGGCCGG
>JBAULI010000068.1:0-1686 GCA_049578105.1 Acidimicrobiia bacterium
CGAAGAAGGAGTTTCATTGACCACCAAACATGTAGGACTGGTCGCCGCTGCGCTGCTTGGATTGGTCTTCGCCGCTCCATTGGCGGTGTTTGCCAGCCATCAATTCGTAGACGTCGGCGACGGTCACACATTCCACCAGGCGATTGCCTGGATGGCGGACCACGGCATAACTTTGGGATGCAATCCACCGGACAACAACAGATATTGCCCTGATGACAACGTGACCCGCGGTCAGATGGCCGCATTCCTCAAACGCCTCTCCGAAGGGTCTGTCGTCGACGCTCGGGACTCTGAGAGCCTGGAAGGTCTTTCCGCCGCGGAGTTGGCGACACGCGTGGCGTTCGACAGCACCGAAGACGCCGCCGATGGAGCAGGTGACAAGTTGTTCGTCGAAATAGTGGCACCGGCTCCCGGAACGCTGGTTCTCGATGGGTCCATCGACGCATGGAATCACAGCGAAGTGGGACCGGCTTTCTGTCTCTTCGTCGTCGATGGCATTGGCTTGAATACCAGTCAGCGCTGGATCCAGATCGACGGTGGAACCGGTACCAACGAGGAGGAGAACTGCTCAACCAACGATGGCGTCGTCGTCGGGAAGGGGACTCACCAAGTGTCACTTCGATTCGACACCGTCAATCCAGGCACCACTGGTATCACCGGCACATCACTCACAGTCATGTGGGTCCCCTTCGACGGAAACGGGGACTCCCCCACACCCTAGGTCCCGTAATGGCGGGACGGCGCACGGTGGATGGCCAACCATGCCTCAGCAGAATGATCCGACATAGGCTCACCGGCGAGACTCACTCGCACGAGTTGATGATCTCGGAATCGTGACCGTTAAGCGCGTTGGACCGAGGGTTGCGTGACGTAGTCCCACGTCGACCCTGGTCTGAGCACCGATCACCGCGCCACTACCGAGTGGTGCCGCGACATGACCCTGTCGCAACTGGAAATGATCCCCGACGCCCCTGAGGACGAGCCTAGGAGGACGGCAGCCGAGGCGGCTCAGGATCCCGGGTCGATCTCCACCTTCTCGAACTCGACATGACCGCCTTCGGCGAAACGACGACCATTGACCTTGTCGTGACGCCCAAAGTCAGGGGCCTCGAAGTCGACCTTCAGCTTGTAGACGCCATCGGCCGGGACGCGCCAGTTGCGGGCGTAGTGATAGAGCATCGGGTGCCACACGAATTGGTGCCACTCGGTCCCGATTTCCTGACCGGTGTCGTCGACCAGGGTCACCTCCACGTCGAGACCGGGGATGAACCGGCCATCGGACGCATCGCGGACCGTGATCTCGATGTGGGTGTTCTCCTCATCGGGCTCCTTCCAGACCAGCTCTCCACCTTCCAGCCAGTAGAGGCCTTCGGCATCTTCGATCGCATAGCCGATGAGATAGTCGCCTGAACGGAGCTCGTCACCGCCATCGGCGACGTCTTCGACCATGTGATCGAGGGCTCGGCCGTAAGCCTCACCTTGCACGCGGGCGCGACGCAATTGCTCGATCGATGCCTCGTCGGTGTTGGGGTCCATTGGTGGTAGGTCGCTCATGAAGTCTCCTGATTGCCTCGTTACTTGATTCTTTCCCCGTCGACGGCTCATGCAATCGGCGGTGGGCCGTGTCAGATGCCGTGGCGGTGCCGAGCGGGATGGGTCAGGCGGGCTGATTGGACAGTTCACCAA
>JBAULI010000069.1:0-5289 GCA_049578105.1 Acidimicrobiia bacterium
GCCGACCGGCGTCTGTTTGGCATCTGGCGGACCGGCGTCTGTTTGACCGAGGTCATTACCGACGTCGCACAAGCTGGAGAGCAGTCCCCGGCTCGAGACAACTGAAGAGTCCAGGAGCCAAACGGTCAAAGTCCGCCAGCGATAGAGAGCAAAGTCGGCCGGCAATCAAAGAGGCGGAAGCCCCGGCCGACCGGCGTCTGTTTGGCATCTGGCGGACCGGCGTCTGTTTGGCGGTCCGCCACTCCCCACGCGGCGGAAGCCCCGGCCGACCGGCGTCTGTTTGGCCGAGACGCTCCCATTTGAGACCAAGGTCAGATCCGTGGACGGCTGTAGGCGAGTCTCGGCCAAAGTCGGCCGGCAAATCAAGCCGCAATCAATCAGTCTCGACGTCCTTGGCCGATTCGATCCAACCCTCGACCATCCCCTCGGTGGGGAGACGTTGCACCACCTTCGAGCTGCCGTTGAGCCCGATGATCTTGGCGAGAAGAGCAGTGGGGTTGCGACGTCGCAGATCACGGACGGTGTCAACTCCGGCGGCAACCAACAACTCGGCGTACTCGGCACCCACACCTTTGACCCTGAGCAGATGGGCGTGGTTTATCCAATGCTGTAGATCGCGCGGATCGATGCCGGTCTCTGCAGCGAGCTGGGACCTTCCCTTACGGGACGTAGCCGAGTCGATCAGTCCGTTGCTGGTGCGGACGCCAGACTTTCTCAGCTTGGTGGCGGCCTTGTGGTTGATGCCGGCCACCTGATCGATACGAGCCATGTGCTCCTTCACTCCGCTACGGAACCGCTTTTCCCGACTCTAGACCACGAGCCGCGGGGTCAGCCAGGGTGCTTGGGGCGAAGATCCACCACGTCCCTCTCGGTGTCCACGTCCCTCGGGGCCAAGTCGGGAAACCACACTTCGTTGACCCACTCTGGATGTGCCTGCCACATGCGCTGAGCGCCTTCGTCACCTTCGAGGGACATGAGGCGGGGCCACAACGGGCGGTCGACCAGAACCGGGTTGCCCCACGAATATCGATACTTCGGCAGCGAGACCGGCTGTGATGAGCTCTCGTGGGACTTCATCAACTCCTCCACCACCTCGACGGGCACGGCGGGCTGATCACCTAGGACGATGAGGACGCGATCACAACGTGAGAGTCGGAGGAGGGCGTCGAGGCCCACCCGAATCGAAGATGCGATGCCCTCTTCCCACTCCGGGTTGTCGATGACACCGGCATCGCCGAGATCGGTTTCGGTCAGGATTCGCTCCATGTCTGATCCGAGCACGACCCAGATCTCGTCGACGGGGAATTCCGCCGTGCGGGACACGACTTGACTGAGGAGATTGGTCTCTCCCCACGGTTCGAGTTGCTTGGGGCGACCCAGACGCCGCGACGATCCGGCAGCGAGCACGAGAGCGGCAGTCGACATCGCGGCAACCTACCTGTCAGGCTCGAAGGAGGCGACCAACCAGCTCGGGCCGGTCGTCGTGGCGATACCTGACAGAGATCATCTCGCCCAGGATCGCCACGGCCGTCTCTCCGGCCTCACGTGAGCCAATGTCGAGACCGATCGGACCGTTGATCCGATCGACGACCTCGTCGGAGAACCCCTGTGAGATGAGACGTTCCCGACGTGAGGCCGTGGTCTTCGATGAGCCCATGGCGCCGATGTATCGAACCGGTGTCGGTAGTACCAGCGGCCAAAGAGGATCCTCGAACCTCCGATCGTGTGTGAGCACCACGACAAATGTCCTGCTGTCGAAGGACGTCTCATCGACGACGTCGCCCGGCCAGCCGACCCGGAGCTCGTCCGCCTCGGGGAACCTATCCGCGGTGAGGAACGCAGGCCGCGGATCGGAGACGATGGTGTAGTAGCCGAGAAGCGACGCATGCTGGACCAACTCTTGGGCGATGTGGACGGCTCCAAAGACAAAGAGCCGCGGCCGCGGAGCCACGACTTCGAAGAAGACTTCGATCCCGTCGTAGCCAACGGCAGCACTCAGCTCCTGAGACATCAATGCCAGGGCATCGTGGCGTATGACGTCGTGGAGAGATTCCGGGATGACCCCTGCCAACGGCCGGCCCTCCTCGTCGAGCACACCCTTCGTGCCGGCACCCTCCCCATCGATGACCGTTATGACGCATCCAAATCGGTCATCGGCCACCAGCTTCTCGATGGCCTCGATGAGTGGGTCACTCACCACGGCTCGATATAGACCTGGATCGTGCCCCCGCACGCGAGACCGACGGCAAAGGCGTCGTCATCGGCGATGCCGTAGGTGACCAACTCCGGCTCCCCCTTCTCCATGACGGTGAGGGCCCTCACCACCACGTCGTTTTCGACACACCCGCCTGACACCGAGCCGCTCATCTCCCCATCCGAGGAGACCAACATGTCGGACCCGGGGCCACGCGGCGCCGATCCGTAAGCCTTGACGACCGTCGCTCTAGCGACCCTCTTTCCCTCCTCCACCCAGCGGCTCCTCTGTGACAGCGATTGCCTCATCGGGTCAGGCTAACGACCCCGTGTCACTGGGTCAGACGACGACCGAGAATCGAGTGAGTGCTCCGATGCCGGCCACGTCGAGTGGCGACGCCACGGCGATCTGCTGCACCCTCCCACCGGCATCGATGACCGCCTCCATCGCGGCCGCCACGATGTCGTCTATCTCGAAGGTGGTGGAAGAGCAGATCGGGCACACACTCCCGGCCCGAGAGAGGTGACCGCAGTTGTTGCAGATGACGCCGGGTCGGGTGAAATCCCCGGCGACTACCAAGGTGTCGACTGCCTGTGCGTTGCAAGCGGTCAAGACCGGAACCAGCCCGAGAACGGCTTGGCCATTGCTCCATGCCGTGTCGCACACATGACCGGCCAGGGCGGACTGACGATGTTGTCGGACCTCGACCGCGATGTCGTTGAGGTCGGTCCGCAACGTCGTGAGGGTGAGCGCATGGGGATTGGCCACGAAGCTGGCCCGATAGAGACTGGCGAGGTAAGGGTGAAGGGCGCGTCCGATCTCTTCGATGGCCTGGCCGTGCCCGCCGATGGCCAGATAGTCGAATGGCCGGTCCAGGTGACTCTCCAGCAAGGAGGCACCGGCTTCCTTCCACATGCGCGACGAAGCCTCGTCGGCCCGGGCCCTGACTCCTTGCTCCTCGTAGCCAGAGAAGCCGCCGAAGTTGGATTTGCCGATGTCGGCGATGAAGGGCGTTCCCAGCTCCTCGACCAGATCGCCCGAAGCAACGAAGACACGCGCTTCGGCCCGGTCCGCTACGAGGACCCCGGCTCGCAACATCCGCGGGGCGGCGCGAAGCGGGCGCAGGTACGGGCGGGGACCGAGTGAAGCCACGTTGGGGACCGGGTGGGCCAGCGCCTCCAGGGAGAACACGTCATCGATTTCGGAGGCGAAGATCGCATATGAGGGCGCGCCATCGGACTCCAGTTGCTCGGCGTAGCCATGAATTCGCTCGCTATCTGCCCTGACGGACTTCTGGACCATCCGGTCTCGTCTCTCTGCAGATTGGCGAAGGGGTCTCAGCAAGTCCGTGAGAAGGGCGGCCATCCCACCCGGGCTCGGCCTGTCCAGATAGAGAGAAATCAGGGAGCCGGCAGGGCTCCTCAACTCGGCTATGGGATCCGCCAGCAACACCGCCTCCGCAGTCACTCGTCGTGCCACCGGGCGGAAGCACCGGGGCGCGTTCGGCCGAACCTACACATCGCGCCATGGGGTTGAAACGGTCAGAGGGAGCGGCTCAATTCGGTGGTCAGCTCCTCCAGAAGCCATCCGAGAAAGTCGAGGATGTCTCGCTGGGCGTCGGGAAGCGCCTCGTGGTCCTCCTCCACGTCGAGCCCAAACCGGGCGCCGAGGGCGAGACGCCCTTCATTGAGCACGCGAAGAAACGCGTCCGCCTCCTCGTCCGTGAGCAGGGTGCTCTCCGGTCGTGTCAGCACGTGCTCGAACAAGCGTCGATCGTCCGTGCGAGCCGAATCCAGCTCGCTGCCCATCAGCCGCCACCACTCCTGGTTCGCTTCTTGATCGTCGAGATAGACCGGCACCCGGAGTCTTCGCGAGGCGGGGTCGTCCCCTTCCCTCGGGAGGGCAACCAACATCTCCAGCATCTCCGAGAGAAACACCTTCTCCTCGGGTTCGAGGGACACCATCACACCGTCGCCCAGTGATCGGAACCGCTTTGACATCACTGCTCCATCGTCGCCCAGAGACCATGGCCCTGCAGGCGAAAGCAGTCGACCTCCGCCTTCTCGCGAGGTCCATCGGAAACGGTGGCCCTCCCTTCGTGATGCACCTGCAGCATGAGCGTGGTCGCTTTCATCTCGTCGTACCCGAACAGCTTGCGGAACACGTAAACCACATACGACATGGTGTTGACGGGGTCGTTCCAGACCACCACCTTCCAGGGTCTGTCGATGTCTTGGTCCTCCCTGGAACCGGGTCGGACTACGGGTGTGGGAGCGGTCGTCGACACGTCTGTGATCGTAGGCCGGCTCAGGAATCCCCTACGTCGACGCCAAGGCTCTTCAACAGACTTTGACGACAGGTCGTGACGGCCTGGTCGAACTCGGGGTCCGAGTAGGGGATCTCGGCCACTGGGAACGGTGAGCCCACGCCCAGGTATCCCGGAACCGGATCGGGAAAGTCCTCCACGCCGAGCCTGACCATGCAGTCGCTGAAGTCTTTCAACTCGTCGTAGATGTCACGACGCAGCACCTCCTCACCACCGAGGTCGAGGGCACCGGTCTCCAGGATGTGGGAGCACTCGGTCAAAGCATTTCGAACGATCGGATCGGCAAAGTCGAGGTCTCCCAAGACCAGATCGAGACGTGGCCTGCCCGTGGCATCGAGCGGAACTGCCTCGATATCGACCCCTTTCCCGGCCAGGCACTGCCGGAACTCTTCGACTGCTTGGGTGGAGCCCAATGTGGTCGTGGTCGACGATGCGGTAGTCACCGTGCCACGGTCGTCCGTGGGAGAAGGGCCTGCCCCACCAGAGGTGCAGGCACCGAGAACCAGCGATGCCACCGCGAGAGCAGCGGCGAAGCGAACGGTCAACCCTCCCCGGCCCCGAGCCCGTCGGCCAGGATCATGGCCAGGTCCCGAACCGGCACGTCGTCGCGGCCCAACTCCTTCACACCGTCATCGAGCATCACCAGACAGAATGGGCAGGCAACGGCGATCTCGTCCGCCTCGGTGGCGAGAGCCTCTTCGGCCCGCTCGATGTTCACCTTCTTCCCGATCTTCTCCTCCATCCAGAACCGCGCTCCACCTGCGCCACA
>JBAULI010000070.1:0-2400 GCA_049578105.1 Acidimicrobiia bacterium
GCACCCTGGGAGCTCCAGGCACTCCTCAAGGCGAGGGCCACCGTCGGTGATGGAGTGCTCGGAGCGCGCTTCGGCGCCCTGGTGGAGAGAGTCGTATGGACCGAGGGTCTCGACGTGGAGGCGCTTCGCAGCATCAGGAAACTGAAGGAGCAAGTCGAGAGCACGGCGACGGCGTCGGACATCAAGCGATCGCGGGGCGGGATCCGGGACGTGGAGTTCGCCATCCAACTGCTCCAACTGGTCCACGGGCGGCTCGATCGCGATCTGCGGGTGCCTGCAACTCTCGATGCCCTGGAGGCTCTGCACCAGCATGGCTTCGTATCGGACGAGGACCGTCTTCGACTCGGAGACGCCTACCGCTTCCTCCGTGACCTCGAACATCGGGTTCAACTCTGGGACCTGCAGCAGACCCACACCGTTCCAGACGACCCCGAGCAAATGGAGCGGATCGCCCGGTCGATGGGGATGACGGCAGACCCGGTTCGGCACCTCGCCGACAGCATCGCGGAGGTCAAAGGCGTGGTTCGCGACGTCCACGAGAGACTCTATTTCAGACCGATCCTCGAGAGCCTCGTTGGTTCGCCCAGCGCCCGCCTCGGAGTCGACCAAGCGGCGCTGAGGCTGGAGGCCCTGGGCTTTCAAGACGTCAACGCCGCCACCAGGGCTCTCGGAGACCTCACCGAAGGTCTCACCAGGAGATCACAGGCAATGCATCAAGTTCTCCCCTTGATGCTCGATTGGCTCTCACTGACGCCGAACCCGGACCTCGGCCTGGCTCAGCTGCGAACAGTCCTGGCTCGCACCCGCGACCACTCGAACCTGGTAACGCTTCTCCAAACCAACCCTCTGGCCGGTGAACGGCTCTGCCGCCTCCTCGGCACGAGCCGTCTCCTCGGCAACCTCATCGATCGCATACCCGAGTTCATCCCTCGTCTCGCCGACGACGCCAAGCTGGATGAGATACGGAGTGGGAGTGCCGAAGTGGGCCGGCTCCTGCCGCTCCTGGACTCGCGGCCCGATCCGGACGACAAGATCGGGACGGTGCGGCGATTCGCCAGACGACGAAAGCTGCGAATCGCGGCCCGTGACATCCTGGAGGAGCCACCTGTCCAAGACACTCTCCGGGCGCTCACCGAAAGCGCCGATGCCACAGTCATAGGGGGCCTTCATGTCGCCGCCGCCGGTGTCCTCGACGGGTTCGCCGTCATAGCCATGGGCAAGTGGGGCGGAAGCGAGCTCTCCTATGGGTCCGACCTCGACCTCATGTACGTGTTCGACGAAGAGCCCAGAAGGGACGAGGCGCTCGGGATGGCGGCCGAGCTCGCCGTCGTACTCAGCCAGCCCAGCCGGCACGGAGACGCCTATTCGCTCGATGCCGGCCTGCGCCCCGAGGGCAGGAAGGGCCCCCTTGCCCGGTCACTCGACAGCTATCGGCGCTACTACGAAGAGTGGGCCGAGCCCTGGGAGATGATGGCACTCGTCAAGGCTCGGGCAGTGGCCGGGGACCCGGGCACCGGTAGCCAGTTCCTCGATGTCATCGAGGGCCGGTTGTGGAGGGCTCGACTCCCCGCCGCCGAGGCCCGTGCGATTCGGGAGATCAAGGCGAGGGTCGAAAAAGAGCGCATTCCGGCCGACGAGGACCCCGACTATCACCTCAAACTCGGGCCCGGGGCGATATCGGACGTCGAGTTCCTGACACAGCTTCTCCAGCTCCAGCACGGCGGCGACGTCCCCGAGCTGAGGGTCACGGGAACGCTGGAGGCGTTGAGTGTCCTCGGTGATGCGGGCATCCTTCCCTCGACGGAGGTACGCAGCCTGACCGAGGCCTACCTGTTCTGCACGAGAATTCGCCTCCGACTTCATCTCCAGGCGGGACGCTCCGTCGACTCCCTCCCGCCTGACCTCGACGATCTGCGACGTCTGGCCAGCTCACTCGGATACAGCAGATCTGCCGGGCTCAGGGAGGACTACCGACGATTGACCCGACGCTCTCGTCGGATCTTCGAGGGGCGGTTCTTCGAGTGAGCTCGTTAACCTCTCGATGTGATCACCGCCGACTCCCTTGACCGGCTGGTGGAGGGAGTCGTCCCCAAGGCCGTCGAGTTGCGTCGTCTCCTCCACCGCCATCCCGAGCCTTCGTATCGCGAGACACAGACCACTGCGTTGATCGCTTCGTCGCTCGACGAGAACGGCCTCGCCTATCACGACCGACGTCCGAAGACCGGGCTTTGGCTGGATATCGGCTCCAAGGAACCGACAGTCGGCTTCCGGGCCGATATCGACGCCTTGCCGATAGACGAGCCGGAGGAGAACGTCCCGCGCTCACAGAATCCGGGTTGGATGCACGCATGCGGACATGACGCACACGCCGCCATCGCATTCGGCATCGCCCTCGGGCTC
>JBAULI010000071.1:0-3858 GCA_049578105.1 Acidimicrobiia bacterium
CGTCAAGAGAGCCTTGGGTGATGAGCGGACCGAAGCCATGAAGCGGATGCTGGGGCGAGCCCCGACGCCGGTCGGCCGACGCTCACGGGTTCGCATCGTCGATTCTCCCGAGGCCGGGTCGGAGGAACCGATCGCACTCGCCTTCACCGAGCAGGTGACGGGAGATGATCTCCGGGGAGACTCACCCGTTGAGCATCTGTTGCCCGGGTCGAGCCAGGCCTACCGCCAGACCCGGCTCGGGATCATCGACCACTACTACGACGTGGTCGGCTAGAGCCCGAGGGCCCGGACGAAGAAGGTCGCCATCTCGGCCCTGGTCAGCTGACGATCGGGGCAGTAATGATCGTTGGCCGGTGGGTTGCAGCCGACTGTTATCCCTGCTGCAGCCAGCTTGTTGATCGATTCCTCGAACTGGTTTCCGTTGTCGTCGGTGAAGAAGTCGATCCCGTCGGGATTCTCATAGCCGAAGGCGCGCACCAGGAGCTCCGCCATCTCGTATCGGTTCAATGGCTGGTCGGGGCAATAGCTGTCGGCATCACAGCCAAAAGCGATCCCGGCCGTCTGGATCTTGTCCACCGCCACTTCGAAGAGGTGCCCCCCGACGTCGTCGTATGCCGGCACACCCGTCATCGCTGACAGTTGCAGGGCTCGGGCCAGAAAGGCGGCCATCTCGCCCCGGGTTATGTTTCGCTCCGGGCAGAACTCGTCGTTGTATGGAGGATTGCAGCCGACGGTGATTCCCTCGGCGTAGATCTTGTCGATGTTGTTCTGGTGGACCGAGTAGTCGTCGTCCCGGAACACACCCGTCCAGTTCGCCTCGGCGTGGATCAGATAGTCGTAGGGGTCTATGGCGGTGCCGTCCTTGCGCAATTCGAAGTGAAGATGCGTCACCGTCTCGGTGGCGTTGCCCGAGTCACCGACCCATCCGATGAGCTGACCTCTGGTGACTACTGAGCCCTTGACGATGCCATCGGCTATTCCCCAGCCCTGGCCATCCGTGTTGTCGATGTAATTCCCGTCGGCGTCCTGAGCGTCGTCGTTGAGGTGGATGTACCTGGTGACCCAGCCATCGCCGTGATCGATACCCAAATAGCAGCAGTCGGAAGGTCCGGGTGAGATCCAGGTCACGGTCCCGTCGGCGACCGCGTAGACCGGGATCCCTTTCGCCGCCATGATGTCGACGCCCTCGTGTCGTCGGGAGCAGTTGGTCCCGCGACAATCGCCAAAGCTGTCCGTGAGACGATGCTCGCCACCCAGGGGGAAGAGGATGTTGACCGGGTCGAATCCAACGGCGAAGGCGGGCACCGCCGTGGAGACGAGCAGAATGGATGCTACGAGAAGCGTTGTCAGTCGGCGCAAGATCGATCTCCTCCTAGGGCGCATATCGGTTGTGAAAGCCCGCCCCTTGAGTCCCGGACCCGACTAGGCGCCGACCTCTTGTCGTCTCCGGAGAAGACAAGGCGGGTACCGTTCCCCAATCCTCATGGCTTCAAACAATCGCTGGCGTTTGCTCTCGATAGCCGTCATCGCCCTGGTCGCGGCATGGCTGGGTTGGCAGTGGGAAAGCCTCGATCCCGTCATCAGGGCGCTGGTTCTCGGGCTGTCCGTCGTCGCCCTCGGCCTCACCCTCGTCCGGGACGACGATCACGCCGTGAGCGAACGGAGCGACGATGCGCTCGGCCGTATCCACGACATGGTGCTCGCCGATGAGTCACGACGACCCTGGGACCCGACGACACTGCCATGGAGGGCGCCGACGCCCGGCGAGCGACCCGTTCTGCTGGTTCCGGCCGCCGACTACCACCTGGCCGAGGTGGTCCCGCTCTCCAACGAGCTGAACCGGATGGGCATCCCCACCAGACTCGCCATCGGCGCCTCGCCATGGGAGCGGACATGGCCCGCTTTTCATTGGTACGACCAGGAGGTCTACGCCCTTCCTGAGCCCGAGGAGATCGCCGGCAAGGTGGCCGCCGTGCTGGTGATGAAGGACACCGGGAGTCTCGGTCCGTTCGTGCAGAGCTGTCGTGACCTGGGGATTCCGACCATCGGCAAGGTCG
Source organism: Acidimicrobiia bacterium (assembly GCA_049578105.1). GTDB lineage: Bacteria > Actinomycetota > Acidimicrobiia > Spongiisociales > ZC4RG35 > JARDZU01. Next base: position 2,058 of record JBAULI010000071.1, read on the forward strand.
AAGGCGCCCAGGACTTCTGGGATTCGGACACACCCGAGGAGCGGAGGCCATATCGAAACCTGGATCTGGTGTTGTGCCAGGGCCAATTCGACGCCGACGCCCTATCCGACCGTCCAACGGCGATCGTGGGGAGCACCAGACTCGAACGTCTGTGGTGGGCTCCACCGGTCACGGTCACCGAGCCCTTGGCGGTCATCAACCTCAACTTCGTCTACGGGGTTCGCACCGCCGATCGAAAACTGTGGCTGGAAACGGCGATCGAAGGGTGTGAGCGGGCAGGGATCCCCTACGTGATCTCGGTTCATCCTGCCGAGAAGGCCAGAGTTGATTCCAATTGGGTCACATCGATCTCGGCATCGAGACTCCTCCCGCGGGCCAGTGTCCTGATCAGCCGCTTCAGCACCATGCCCTTCGAAGCTATGGCGAGGGGTGTGCCATTCATCTACCACAACCCCCACGGAGAAACCGTGAAGACGTTCAATGCTGGTAGCGACGCATACCCGATAACGTCCGATTCGCCCAGCCTCGCCTCGGCGTTGACCCGGCTGCCACCATCCGGTCAGGCAACGCGCGATCGTGGTTCAAAGTGGTTCGAGGCCTTCGTCTCGATGAGCGAAACGGCGACCTCGGAAGCACGTGGGTCAGCCGAGATCAGGGAGCATTTGGCGGTTTGAAGCAAGATCCCAAATGCGCTGACGAGAACCAGCAGTGACCGAAAGATCTCTCAGATACAGACCATATCTCGATGGACTGCGAGGAATCGCAGTCCTTCTGGTTTTCGCCTTCCACTCCGCCCGCCCCGGATTGCCGGGAGGCTTCATCGGCGTGGACATCTTCTTCGTGCTTTCGGGTTACCTGATCACTCGCATTTTGCTCTCCCAGTACGAGAAGACGGGTCGGATCCGGATAGCGAACTTCTATGCACGACGCATCCGGCGCCTGATGCCGGCCGTCGTCTTCCTCGTGGTCGTGGTCGTGATGCGGGAGGCACTTTGGGGAGACGTGCTGGAGTTGGCAGGGCGACTCAAGGACTCCATCGCCACGCTCTTCTACTTCGAGAACTGGAACCTCATCTCTCAGGCAGACCAGTACTTTGCCGAGTCGGCCAGCGCCTCACCCCTTCGACACGCCTGGTCGCTCAGCATCGAGGAACAGTTCTATCTCCTCTGGCCGGTTCTCCTGCTTCCCATCCTCATCTGGGGTCGCAAGCGCCCATGGCGTTCGATAGGCATCGTCGCCGGTCTCGTGGCTGCCTCCGCTGTTGTCATGGCCGTCCTCTTCGAGCCGCAACTCATCGCTCGTGCGTATTACGGGACGGACGCCCGCGTCCAGCAGCCGTTGATGGGTGCCGTGCTGGCGATGGTGACCCATCGGCTGGCCAACAGGGAGCGAAGTACCGCCCAAAACCGCTACTTGTGGCCGACGATCGCCATTTCGGCGCTCCTCGTTCTCTTCGCCGCTGCTCGGGTCTTCACAGGCGACTCTGCGGCCTACTACCGCGGGGGCAGCCTTCTCGTCGCTGTGGCGGCCGCCATGCTCATCTACGCCCTAGAGCAGGCACCTGAGGGCTGGATGGCGCGAAGTCTTGGTTGGCAGCCGTTCAAGCAACTGGGAAGGATCTCCTACGGCTTCTATCTCTGGCACTGGCCAGTGATCCTCTGGCTTGCCGTGCCTGCGGGTCTCACCTTTTGGGAGCGCCGGATGGTCAATCTCGGCCAGTTCGCATTGACACTCGCCATCTCGATCGCCAGCTTCATCATCCTCGAGAACCCGATTCGAGAGGGCACGATCGCGCTCGGCC
>JBAULI010000072.1:0-9281 GCA_049578105.1 Acidimicrobiia bacterium
TCGCTCTTCCCCGAGAACATGGGGCCACAGATGACTTCGACCCAACCCTCCTGAGACCTGCGATACATGGACGGCCAGCGTAGACATCCGGCCGACCGGCGTCTGTTTGCCGAGGCCGCGCACACGCGAGCACCGGGAGATTTCCGTGAATGAGGGTGAGCCGAGGCAAAGTCGGCCGGCAAAGATTGAGCCGACCGGCGTCTGTTTGCCGAGGCCGCGCACACGCGACCACCGGGAGATTTCCGTAAATGAGGGTGGGCCGAGGCAAAGTCCGCCGCCAAGAGAAGCTGTCAAAGTCGGCCGGCGATCAAGTTACGTGAGTTGGTTCTCGCCGGGGACCGGTGTGCGCATCAGCCAGATGGAATTGGCCATACCGAGGGAGATGGTCATTGCCAGATAGAACGATCCACCCGAAGAGAGGAATGGGAGAGGAAGCCCGGTCACCGGCATGATGCCGATGGTCATTCCCACGTTGACGAACACATGGAAGACCATCATCGCGGCAAGCCCGGTGGCGATGAGGGCGCCAAATCTATCCCGCGAGTTGATGGCGATGACGAGGAGCCTCCAGATGATCACTGCGAACGCCGCGAGGACGAGGATCGCCCCGATGAAGCCGAGCTGTTCGGCCACGGCCGTGAAGATGAAGTCCGTCTCTTGTTCCGGCACGTATTGAAACGAGGTCTGGGTCCCAGAGGCGAAGAGGCCTCTGCCGAACAATTGGCCCGAGCCGATTGCGAACTTCGACTGACGCAGGTTGTAGCCGATGCCCTGTGGGTCGATCGTCGGGTCGAAGAGCACCCGGATCCGGTTGAGCTGGTAGTCGGCCAGCCATCCCCGCTGTAGGGCGAGGAAGATCGAGAGTGTGGCAGCCGAGACCAGGGCGACGAGCTGACGCCACGTCGCTCCGGACACGAAGAGCATCACGATCAGGATGAAACCGAACACGAGCGTGGTCCCGAGATCCGGCTCCTTGTATATGAGCACACCGGGCACGCCCACTATCACCAGGGCCTGCAACACCGTCGACCATGAGAGCCGACGCTTCCCGATCTCCTCGCGATTGCGTGGTGACAACAAGGATGCCAGGGCGAGGATCACGGCGACCTTTGCGAACTCGGCCGGCTGGAGTTTGAAGAAGCCCAGTGGGATCCACCGTTGTGACCCATTCACCGGCTCGAAGAGGAATACGACCAGCAGCAGCAGGAGGACGATCACCGAAACGATCGGAATGAAGGGCCGATACTCCCGGTAGTCGATATTGGAGAGGATGATGTAGATGGTCAGGCCGGCCGCGACGAAGATCATCTGCCGCTCCATCCCGACGGACCCGGCCGTGGCGCTGGTCGCCGAGTAGATCATCAGTAAACCCAGGCCGGATAGGGCGACCATGGTCCCGAACAGGATCCGGTCTGGCCTGTTGCGACGCCGATCAACGGCGACCTCGCGGAGACGGGAGAGAATTGCCATCAGTCGGCCTGCTCGCCCTCGACGATCGGTGTTTGCGGCTGATCGAACAGGTATTGCAGTATGTATCGGGCCACCGGCGCGGCGATCTGCCCACCCGAGCCACCTTCGTCGATGAGGATGGCCACCACGTACTTGGGGTTGCTCAGAGGAGCGACACCCACGAACCACGCATGGTTGTCCTTGTTTCTGGACGACTGGGCGGTCCCCGTCTTCCCGCCGATCTCCTCGACGCCGTCACCGAAGTCGGCGAAGGCCTTGGCGGCGGTGCCATTGCTGACAACGAGCCCGAGGTCGGTCAACAGCTCCTGGTGCGTTGCCTCGCTGATGTCGACCGTGGAGACCTTCGGGTCGGGCAGCGGGATGGGATTGCCGTCTGGGCCGATCACCTCTTTCACCACTCGAGGCTCGATGATGGTGCCGCCGTTGGCCAGTGCGGCGAACGAAACCGCCACCTGAAGCGGCGTGGCCGTGAAGGCGCCCTGACCGATGGCGAGGTCCATCAGGTCACCGCCCAGCCAGGGCGTGGCCAAATCCAAGCGGGCAGGTTCGAGACGCGGGGGCTTGTCGGGGTTCTCCCGCTGATAGGCAGCCCATTCCTCGAAGAGCTCTCTGGTGGGAACGGTGCCGGCAGCCTCACCGGTGAGGTCGATGCCGGTGGGATGGCCGTAACCGAGGCGAATGGCCCAGTCCTGGATGATGTTCTCCTTGGGCTTGTCCTTGTAGGCGAGCCACGTCCCCAAGGCCACGTTCCAGAAGAAGATGTTGCACGAATTCTCCAACGCCTGGTGGATGTTCAACCAACCCAAGTCCCGCGGCGCATACCAGTCGTGTTTGACCTGCTGCGAGCCATCCTCCAGATCGGCCAGAACCAGGGTGCCATCACAATGGATCAGGTCACGAGCGGAATCGACACCCTCGACCCCCTCCGGGAACGGCAGGTTCTCCTCCTCTTTGACCGTGTAGGTGATTGCCTTGAAGGTCGACGCCGGTGGGTAGAGGCCGCTGACCGCCAGATTGTTGAATGCCTGTGTTGCGGTCAACCCGTCGAAGGTGTCCTTGTCTATCCCGGCGACGAACAACTGGGGGTCGAAGTCGGGATACGACGCAAGTGCGAGGACTTCGAAGGTCTGGGCATCGAGCACGACGGCCGCCGCCCGCTTCGTCTCGCTGAACACCTCTTTGCCGGCTGCCCGAGCGGCGTCCTTGACCGAGTTGGACAGGGCAACGCCCTCCTCCAGGGCGTATTCGACCACCTCCTGGAGGTCGAGGTCGATGTTGAGGGTCACCGAGTCGCCGGCCTGGGGCGCCGTCGCCGGCTTCTGATCGATGATCTGGCCCCGACGCACCTTGTACTCGACATATCCACTCGTGCCCTGGAGGTACTGGTCGTAGATCCTCTCCACGCCGAGCTTTCCGATCCTCACATTGGGATCGAGGTCGGGCCGGGTCTCGAGATCGGATGCCTCGGGAAGACCTAGATGACCGATGACATGGGCGAGGGTCGGCCCGGCGAGATAGACCCTCTCCGGCACTTTGATGATCTCCACTCCGGGGAGATCATCGAGACTCTCGTTGATGGCATATGCGGTTTCGTTGGAGACCGTGGCCACCTGGAAGCGTCCGTTGATCCCGGCGTCCTCATACATCGCGTCGAGCGTCCCGGGATCGACCCCCACCAGCGACGCCAGCTCTTGAATCAGCCGATCTCGGTCGTCGGGTTGGACAAAGGTTCGGTCGACCACCACAGCCGGCACCAAACGGCTGGTGGCGAGAAGCGTGCCGTCCCGATCGTAGATGTCACCGCGGGGAGCCTCCGATGACTTCCCGATCCAGGTCGCATCCTCGGCCGCCTGGGCGATTTGTGGGCCTTGGGCGACCTGGACGAACCAGAGCCTCAGCCCTATCACCGAGAACATGGTGATGAAGACGATCCCAAGAGTGGTCAGTCGTAGAGCAAACTTCACGGGTATCTCAAAGCGGTTCGATCACCATCCACCAGCCGGACGAACATCGGTGCGAAGAGCGCCGCTATCAATGTGTTGGCCAACGGTACGAGGATCATCCGGCTAACGGCATTCTGTCCCAGCAGGCTGCTCTGGCCGAAGAGGGTCCCGATGAGGATCAACAGCACCATCCCGATCAGAGTGAGGAATCCGGCCCACACCGCCACCGTGATCCTCCCCAGCTCCGCCCGCTCCTTGGTGCGGACCGCGATATATGCCACGGTGGTGAAGACGATCGCCCTCAGCCCGAGAAGGGACGATCCGAGGAGGTCGACGATCAATCCGGCAGTGAAGCCAATGCCCAGGATCACCTCCACCTTGATCCTGGTGAGTGCGAGAACGATCACGACCAGCATCACCAGGTCGGGCGTGACGATCCGCACCCTGCCGAACAAGGTCGTCTGAATCAACACCGCAGCCAGGACACTGAAGGAGACGATGAGAGCGCTCCGCCCTCGCATCATCCGCCGCCTGTCGTCGTGGTTGTTTCCTGGCCGGCGACGGTGGTCGTGGTCGTCGTCGTGGTCGCGTCGACCGGGGGCACGTCGTCGGTTGCGGCCGTGAGCGGGTCCGGTGGCCACGCCAGGACGATCACGATGCGCAGCGACTCGGGGTCGACGAAGGGCCGCACAGAAGTGGTCAACGAGCCGGTCTCGGGCGAGGCGTCTTCCAGGACCTCACCCACCGGCAGACCGGCCGGATAGTCCGTGCTCACAGCGGAGGTCAACACGCGGTCACCGGCGAGCACCGGCTCCCGGGCGTCGAAAACCTCGAGATCCATGGTCAGCTTCAATGTTTCGCTGAAAGCCTGAGAGACCAGTGTGCCGACCTGATTCCCCACGAGGACGGTCAGACCCTCTCGCGAGGCGGTGATGGGGACAATCGTGGCACTGTGAGCGGAGGCGGACTTGACGGTGCCGACCACATAACCACTGGTGTCGACGACAGGCTGACCGACCAGGACCCCATCGGACTTCCCCTTGTTGATTATGAACGCGGCATCGAGGGGGTCGGGTTTTCCGATGACCTCCGCAATCGTCCTGCCCACCTGGCTCTCGTCGACATCGAGCCCGTATACGTGCTCGAGAAGGTCGAGCTTCGCCAGTTGGTCTTGCACCGCAACCAATTGGGCCTCGGCATCAGCGAGCTCGGCGCTCAATGCAGCATTCTGCTCACGAAGTGAGGCGACATTCGACAGGCTGTCCAGAGCGTCTGCCACCGGGTTGACCACGAAGGCGGCTGCCCTTTGCAGAGGTGAGATGATCGCCTGGGTCCCACTGCGGAGCACACCAACCACTCCCCCGCCCTCGAGTCTCACGTCGAACGTCATCAGCAGAACCCCGATGACCATCAGCGTTATGAAAGTGGGGAGGGCGCGGTCGGATCTCTTCGTGGTCAGCATCGGTCGAGACGGGGGTGGCGGTCATGGCCGGGATGACGAAACAAGCACGTTCTGCAACGTGTCGAATTCCTCCAGGCATTTCCCCGAGCCGAGCACCACCGACTGCAGCGGATTGGCCGCTGTGACGATGGGCATCCCCGTCTCATGGGCCAGACGATGGTCCAGCCCGACCAAAAGAGCTCCTCCTCCGGTGAGCACGATCCCACGCTCGACGACGTCGGCCGCCAACTCGGGAGGCGTCTTGTCGAGGGTGAACTTCACTGCATCGACGATCGCCTGAGTGGGCTCCTCGATCGCCTCTCTTATCTCCGGGCTGGAGAGGAGAACGGTCTTGGGCAGACCGGTGACCAGGTCCCGCCCACGCACTTCTGCCGACGGCTCGTCCGCATAGGGCCAGGCCGATCCGACCGCCAGTTTGAGCTGTTCCGACGTCCTCTCACCGATGAGGACGTTGTATTCCTTCTTGACCCAGTCGATGATGGCGGCATCGAGCTCATCACCGCCGACGCGGATAGATCGAGAGACGACGATGCCACCGAGCGAGATAACCGCGACCTCGGTGGTGCCCCCGCCGATGTCCACGACCATCGAGCCGGCGGGCTCACCGATCGGTAGACCCGAGCCGATTGCCGCAGCCATCGGCTCCTCGATGGTGTACGCCCTCCGAGCGCCGGCATGGTATGCCGCTTCTTCGACGGCTCTTCGTTCGAGCGGGGTGATTCCAGACGGGACGCAGACCACGATCCGGGGACGGGCCCACTTGCGACGGTGCACCTTTTGGATGAAGTAGCGGAGCATCTTCTCCGTGACGTCGAAATCGGCAATGACACCGTCGCGGAGGGGCCGAATCGCGGTGATGTGCGCCGGGGTGCGCCCGATCATCCTCTTCGCCTCCATGCCCACGGCGAGGGCTCGGCCGTTCTGCGAGTTGATCGCGACGACAGAGGGCTCGTTGAGCACGATGCCTCCACCTCGCACGTAAACCAGCGTGTTCGCCGTGCCGAGGTCTATGGCCATGTCTTGACCGGCAAAAGAAAAAAGGGTTTCAGCCATGGCTGATGATGACTCCCGCGATGACCTGGCGATTGTAGGGGAGGGTCACGGCTTGTGCCATTGCGCCACGGGCCGTGGCGCCTTCCCCGTCAGTCGAAGAAGATGGCCAGCTCCCGACCGGCACTTTCGACACTGTCGGATCCGTGGACCAGGTTCTTGGTCACTTCTATCCCGAAGTCGCCTCGAATGGTCCCGGGCGCAGCCTGCTTGGGGTCGGTGGCGCCCATCAGGGTGCGACACACCGAGACGGCGGACTCTCCCGACCACTCCATCGCCACTACCGGTCCACTGGTGATGAATTCGAGGAGATCGGGGAAGAATGGCTTGGCGACGTGCTCCTCATAATGCCGCCTGGCGAGAGCCTCGTCGATGGTCAGCTTTTTGATTCTCTCCATCGTGAGACCCTTGTTCTCGAATCTGGATATGACCTCGCCGACCAACCCGCGCTCGACCCCGTCCGGCTTGACCATGATGAATGTGTTCTCGTTCGACATCGAAGAGGAGCGTATCCCAGCCGCCGCCCGATCGGAATTCAACGAGTGAGCAGGCCCCGAACCTCGCCCACCAGATACAGGGATCCCGTGACCAGAACCGCACCCATCGGGCCTGCTTCGGCCTTCGCCATGTCGATGGCATGTCCCACGTCCTCGGAAACCAGCACCGGCACGTCAACGAGCTGCTCGACCCGTGCCGCCAGTTCGGCCGGGCTTATCGCGCGGCCCGACTGTGGCGAGGTGACCACGAACCCAACTGCCAGCGGGGCCAAACTCGCCACCATGGCCTCGACGTTCTTGTCACCCAGCACTCCAAGCAGGATCTGCCATCGCGTTGTGGGAAATTCCTCCTTGAGAGACTCGACGAGAACGATGACACCGTCGGCATTGTGTGCACCGTCGACCATCATCAGGGGATCGGTGCCCAGCGGCTCCATGCGTCCCGGCGCAGTCATCGCCGCCGCCGACGTTCTCACCGCCTCCGTGTCGAGACGTCTTCCCAGCAGAGCTTCGGTGGCGGCGACGGCGCTGGCGAGGTTGACCACCTGATATCGCCCGTGAAGAGGTAAGAAGACGTCCTCATAGGTGGCCTCGGCGCCCTCGATGGTGGTCAGCCAACCACCGATGCCTCGTTCCGCATCGAGGACGGTGAAGTCCTTTCCGTAGTGCCGATGATGGATGCCGAGGTCGCGAGCGCGCTGCTCGGCAACCTCGAGCGCGGGCTCGGGCAGAGGTCCACTGACGAGAATGGAGTTTGGACCGGCGATCGCCAGCTTCTCGCCGGCGATGGTGGCCACGTCGGATCCGAGGTACTCGGTGTGCTCGATCCCGATGCTGGTGACCACGCAAACCTCGGCGTCGACGACATTCGTTGCGTCGAGCCGCCCTCCGAGCCCGACTTCCAGCACCACGGCATTGACGGCCTGATCGGCGAAGAAGGCGAACGCGGCGGCGGTCAGTAGCTCGAAGTAGGTGCTGGGCTCGAGGCCTCTGTCCTCCCGAATGTCGGCAAATGCAGCGACGTCACTGATGGCGAGGGCGAACTCTTCGGGCGTGGCGTACCGGCCGTTGACACCGAGTCGCTCCTCCACCCTCTCGAGATGGGGCGAGGTGTAGGTGCCGGTGTTGAGGCCGTGGCCCACCAGTAGCAGCGTTGCCATCCGAGTGGTGGAGGTCTTCCCGTTCGTCCCGGCGACGTGGATGATCGGATAGCCCTCGTTGGGTCGACCCATGTCGTCGAGGAGAGCTTCGATCCGATCGAGACCGGGCCGAACTCCCAGTGCGACATGGCTGTCTATGTACTGGAGAGCTTCGATGTAATCCATGGGCAAGGCCCCGGGAGGTTAATCCCGGGGCCGTTCCACCCTATTGCAAGCCCACACGGACCATTTCCGGCCCATAGGGACGACTCAGTCCTGGCCTCGCCTCCGAGCGTATCGGACCAGCGCGAGACCCATGCCCAGCATCACTACCGAGGCTCCAAACATCATCTCACTGTCCATTCCCGTGAACGGGAGAGAGTCGGTGGGGTCGATCTCCTCGGCCAAGACCTCGTCCGGGCACTCGACCACGGTGAATTCGCCGCTCAGATTGCCTTGAAGCACGAATCCAGGGGCGGGGTCGGCCACCCACTCATAGTCGCCTGCTGCCAATGGCCCCGATCCGCCAGCGCCACCGAAGATCCCGACGACACCCACATCGACCTCACTCACCGTGACGATCGCAGCCGAGTCGGGGAGGATGCTGACATCGACCGATCCATACGCCGACTGTGATCCCTGGACACAGTTGCCATGCGTCACCAGAACCGTGGCCACACATGGCGCAATGGTGAACGAGCCACTGGTCGCCTGCCCGTCGGGGAATTGGAAGCCGTCACCGGGCTCGGCCGCCCAGGTGTACGCGCCAGGTGGCAGCTCGGCCACCCCACCGGTCCCATCGAAACTGGCGACCATCTGGTGCTCACTGTCGAATATGGTCACGGTCGCCCCAGACTCCGTGTCGATGAAGACCGTCACGGGTGCCAGCGGCCCATCGAGCAGCTCGCACTCACCGAGTGACACGACGAGCGATGCATCGCAAGGTGCGATGGTGAACTCACCCGAGGTCTCACCCGTCAGGGCAAAGCCTGGACCGGCAGTCGCCTGCCAGGTGTAATCCCCCGGCGCCAGATCCTGCGTCCCACCAGAACCAGAGAAGTCATAAGGACCACCGGGACCGGACACGACCACAGTCGCACCCGACACCGGGTCGATCACAACCTGAACCTCACCAATCGGAGCACCCTGAACATTCAACGAGCAACCACCATGAGTGACGATCACACCGGCGGTACAAGGCTCCACCGTGAACTCACCCGAGGTCTCACCTTCGAGGGTGAACCCGTCACCGGGGGCTGCAAGCCAGCTGTAATCCCCCGGTGCGAGCGTCTGCGTGCCGCCTGATCCGTCGAACTGGTGAGGGCCTCCCGGCCCGGAGACGGTGACAACCGCCCCGGAGTCGGGATCGATCACGACCGTCACACTGCCCACCGCCCCGCCTTGGCCGGCGACACAGTCACCGTGGGTGACGATCACGGTGGCAGCGCACGGCTCCACCGTGAACTCACCACTCGAATCACCCGTCAGGGCAAAGCCTGGACCGGCAGTCGCCTGCCAGGTGTAATCCCCCGGCGCCAGATCCTGCGTCCCACCAGAACCAGAGAAGTCATAGGGACCACCGGGACCAGACAAGACCACAGTCGCACCCGACACCGGGTCGATCACAACCTGAACCTCACCAACCGGAGCACCCTGAGCATTCAACGAGCATTGGCCCGACACGACGACGGTCGACGCCTCGCAGGGGACGATCGTGAAC
>JBAULI010000073.1:0-5771 GCA_049578105.1 Acidimicrobiia bacterium
GTCCAGATGACACAGGCCGCAATCACGATCAACTGAAGCCAAAGCACCCAGCCTGCCTGCATGACCGCCAGGGCAACCACGATCGGCAGAAAGCCGATCCACACGGCGGCTTCGACCAGCATCGGCAGATCCGCTATCCCGGTCCAGATCTGACCCAGGGTGTCCGGGGCGAACAGTTGGACAGCGAGGAAGCCGATCCACAGGGCGATGAACATCAACCACACCGAGACTGCAAGCCAACGTGGGATGTGAACCTGCACACTCGAACGTCGGTGTGCCTGTCGGGGCGGAACCAATGTGTGGCTCATTGAGACACCTCCTGGAATAGATGTTCGGCCGGTGGCGTCTCCGGCGCTAGGGGACAATGTCCCGTTTCATTGGGCGATTCGAGCATCGGCGATTGGTCGTGTGGCTCAGGATGAACCTGCTTGCTCGCCGTCCGGGTCGATGTGACGGTTCTCGACGCTGATCAGTGGCGCCTCCAGGTGGCCCGACAGGCCGCGGGCGAAGTCGTCCATGAGACGGTGGTGGCTTCTGATGAAGAGCGGGCGGGCGATGGGGGCCAATGCCCTCATCCATGGCTTGGGTGTCTCCACGACCCAGTCGAAGACCAGCATGCTTCCGCCAGATCCGGTCGATTGCAGGGTGAATCTGCCGGTACCGATCAGATCTCCCGACGCCTCGAACTCGACCAATCGCTCCTCTTCGACCGTTGTGACCAATCCGTCATAGGTGAGCCGGTAGAGGAGGGGGGAAGCGATTTGGTTCCTCACTCTCCGACCGAGACCGTTTTCGGCACCAGATTCGAGGACCTCGGCCTCTCGGAGCCATCGCCACCAGGTCGGCCAGGTCTCGGAGTCGGCCAGGGCATCCCAAACGTCGTGGCTGGGTGCTGCGAGCTCGATCGAGGTGACGAAGTGATACCCATCCGACATGTGTTGGAAAGGTAGCCATCGACTTGCGTCTATTTGCACTATGGCGGTAGTGTTTAGGTACCAAACGATATCCGGTCGAGCTTCCACCCGCATCCATGGTCACCACATTCATCATCGGTCTTCGTGAAGGTCTGGAGGCTGCGCTGATCGTCGGCATCGTCGGGGCTTTCCTCCTCAAGAACAGTGATCGACGCGCCCTGCGCGCGATGTGGGCGGGCGTCGGGTTGGCGGTCGCACTCTGCGTCGCCGCGGCGATTGGGCTCGCCGTGGTTGGCCAGCGTCTCCCGCTCGTCGCCCGGGGAATCATGGAGGGGACTTTCACCCTGATCGCGGTCGCAGGGGTGATGTACATGTTGGTGTGGATGCGTCACCACAGTCGCGATCTGAAGTCAGATCTCGAACAGAAGGCCGCCGATGCCCTCGGGCGCAACTCGACCAGAGCCCTGATAGCGCTGGCGTTCGTGGCGGTGATCCGCGAAGGCTTGGAGACGGCGGTCTTCCTTCTCGCGATCCTCGGCGGCAGCACCCGTGTCGGTCTCGGCCTGTTCGGAGCAATCCTCGGGATAGCGGTGGCTACCGGTCTGGGCTATTCGATCTATCGAGGTGGCGCGAGGATCAATCTCGCCCGCTTCTTCAGAGTGACCGGTTTCGTCCTGGTCCTCGTTGCGGCGGGGCTGGTCGCCTCAGCGATCCACGAGTTTGCAGAAGCCGGTGTCCTGACCTGGGGACAGAGCCCGGCCGTCGACCTGACTGCGATCGTCGCCCCGGGAACATTGCGCGCCGGCCTCCTGACTGCCTTCCTCGGTGTTCAGCCCGTGCCCACCTATGCCGAGCTGGCCGGATGGATCATCTTCTTCGTCTTTGCGACCTGGTACGTGGTCCGGCCCCAACGCCCGACGCCCCGCCCACTGTCGGCGTGATCAGGAGATCGAGCACGTGATTCGAGCGATAGCCGGGGCTCTCATCTTCATCGCCATCCTCACCTCCTGTGGCGGTGGTGGATCTGGAGCCGACCAGTCTCAGGTGTCGGTGACGCTCGAAGACGGGAAGATCACGCTCGATCCAGAAGCGGTATCGGCCGGGAACGTGACATTCGATGTCACGAACGAAGGCTCCATGGTCCACGAGATCGAAGTCTTCTCCGGTGACAGTGTCGACCTCCCGATCTCGAATGGTGTCGCCGACACCGGAGACATGGACCTCGTCGACGAGGTCGAGGACATCCTTCCGGGTGGCAACCCCGAGTTGAGACTCCGACTGGACCCGGGGACATACATCATCATCTGCAATCTCCCCGGTCACTACGCCATGGGCATGGTCGCCAAGCTGACGGTCACCGGCTGACCCACATCGGCCCACCCGGATCTGGTCATGAGGATGAAGTCGTTGCTTGGATGTTCGTATCGCGTAGTCTCGACCTGTGCCTGACCAGCAACCGATCGAGCTGATCCTGCTACGCCAGCTGGCGAGTTACCTGGCGGTCCCGTTCTGGATAATGGATCAGTCGGGGACACTCCTCTACTACAACGAGCCCGCCGAGGAGCTATTGGGAATCAGGTTCGACGACGCCGGCCCGCTCCGGGCCGAGCAACTCTCCGAGATGTTCACAGTGACCGATCTCGAGGGAAAGCCGATCGAGGCGGAGGACTTCCCGCTTCTGACTGCACTGATGAAGCAGGTGCCCAGTCATCGCGCCGTTCGCTATCGGGGCATGGACGGGGTGTCGCACAAGGTGGATGTCACCGCCATGCCCGTCTGGGGCCAGGGCAACCGGTTCGTCGGTGCCTTCGCCGCATTCTGGGAGTCCGAAGATTGAAGCTGACCCTTTGGGGAACCAGGGGATCGCTGGCGACAGGCGGGCCCGACACGGCCCGATACGGGGGTGACACCGCCTCGATCGAGGTGAGAACGGCGTCGGGAGAGCTGCTCATACTCGACGCCGGGAGCGGAATCCGGCCGATCGGGGGTCGTTTGGGTGACCTGAAACGCGTGGACATCCTCCTGTCCCATCTCCACATGGATCACATATCCGGTCTTCCGTTCTTCTCACCCATGCTCGACCCGGACGTAGAGGTGCATCTCTGGGGACCGATCTCGACAACGGAGTCGTTGCGTGAGCGATTGGGCAGATATCTGTCGCCACCGTTGTTCCCGGTCCGCATCAGGGATCTGCCAAGTGTGGAGTTCCACGACGTTTCGCCGGGTTCGTACGATCTCGCCGGGGTCGAGGTCACGGCCGACTTGATATCGCATCCCGGGCCGACCCTGGGCCTGAGACTCACGGAATCCGGCTCGACACTCACCTACATGCCCGACCACGAGCCCGCTCTGGGCGGTCTCGGCATGATGACGACACCGGAATGGGTGTCCGGTTATCGGCTGGCACATGGGGCTGACCTCCTGATCCACGACGCCCAGTACACCGATGACGAGTACGGGGAGAGAGTCGGATGGGGACACACCTCATTCAGCCAGCTGCTCGACTTTGCCCGGCTGACGGAGATTGGCCGCCTGATCACTTTCCACCACGACCCTTCTCATTCGGACGACATGCTGGACGAGGTGCATGCAGAACTGACGGGAATCGCTCCGGATCTGTCGATCACGGCGGGGAAGATCGGCACGACGATCGAGGTCTAGGGCCGCCGGGACCATAATCACCCGATGCCAGAAACCCGCTCCTGGTGGCGTCATGCCGTGATTTATCAGGTCTATCTGCGTTCCTTCGCCGACGGCAATGGTGACGGGACCGGTGACATCGCCGGCCTACGATCGAGGCTTCCCTATCTCGAGCGCCTCGGTGTTGACGCGATATGGGTGAATCCCTGGTATCGGTCGCCGATGCACGACGGTGGATACGACGTCGCCGACTACCGGGACATCGACCCCAGCTACGGCACGATGGATGAGGCTGTCGGGCTCATCGCGGATGCCCGGTCCCGGGGCATCCGAGTGCTGGTCGATCTGGTCCCGAATCACACCTCTTCCGAGCACCGATGGTTCGTCGAGGCCCTCGAGGCCGGTCCGGGCAGCCCGTCGCGAGACCGCTACCACTTCCTACCCGGGCGTGGGCGAGGGGGCACCACGCCCCCCAACGACTGGACCAGTGTCTTTGGAGGCCCGGCATGGACCAGGGTTCCAGATGGGGAGTGGTATCTGCACCTGTTCGACGAGACGCAACCCGATCTGAATTGGCGGAACCCGGAGGTGCATGCGGAGTTCGAAAAGATCCTCAGATACTGGCTCGATCGTGGCGCATCTGGATTTCGGGTCGATGTGGCCCATGGGCTGGCCAAGGCCGAGGGATACCCCGACTTGGGGTCGAGGCACGAGGGCATACTCGCCACACGACACGGTGAGAATCACCCGTTTTGGGACCGTCCCGAGCTTCACGACATCATCCGCGAGTGGCGGTCGGTCCTCGACGAGTACCCGGAGTCGGTGATGGTTGCCGAAGCCTGGGTCGACTCGTGGGACGATCTCGCCGCCTATCTGCGGCCCGGTGAGTTCCATCAAGCCTTCGACTTCCTATTCCTCCAGACACCGTGGACCACCGTCGAAATCCGGCAAGCGATCGACGATGCCCTGGTCCACGCCGCGTCGGTCGGGGCGATACCGACTTGGGCCCTGTCCAACCACGACGTGGTCCGTCACGCAACCAGACTGTGCTTCCCGTCGGACATCGATGCTCGGGTGTGGCTTCTCGAGGGGGACCGCGCCATCTATGACCCCGGTCTGGGGTTGAGGCGGGCGCGAGCGGCCAGTCTCCTGGTCCTTGCCCTTCCCGGGTCGGTCTATCTGTACCAGGGAGAGGAGTTGGGTCTGCCTGAGGTGATCGATCTCCCGATCGAAGTCCTGCAAGACCCGGTTTGGGAGCGCTCGGGTCGGACGCTCAAAGGCCGGGATGGGGCCAGGGTCCCGATCCCATGGACGGTGTCGGGATCGTCGTTCGGATTCGGCAGCAACGGCTCCTGGCTGCCCCAGCCCGAGGGATGGGGGCGATTCTCGGTGGAGGCCGAGACGGATGTTGCAGAATCGACTCTCGAGATGTATCGGTCGGCGCTGCGAATCCGCTCCTCTGTCGTCGGCGACAACGAAGACTTTCGCTGGCTGGATAGCCCGGAAGACGTGATCTGCTTCCAGAGAGGGGAAGGTTTGATCTGCCTGGTCAACCTGGGCGAACAGTCGGTACCCGTCCCGGCCGGGCACGTTTTGATCGCCTCGGGCCCCCTACTCGATGGCCGGGTGCCGATCGACACCGCGGTGTGGGTGAGGCCGGCCCGATGAGTCGACCTGTCGCGATCGACCCATGGAAGCTGATCCTCATCGGTCTCGGCGCCGGGCTGGTCAGTGGCGGTCTCGGTGTGGGAGGGGGCATCGTCCTCGTCCCTCTCTTGGTGGCAGTCGGCCTGGACCGTCATAGGGCCCACGCCACCTCATTGGCTGCCATCGTCCTGACAGCCACGACAGGGTCCATCTCTTTCGGGCTCTCCGGCGAGCTGCAGCTCGGGGTGGGTCTGACGATCGGGATTGGAGGGGTCTTGGGGTCGGTGCTCGGTGCTTCTCTCATGCACCGGATGACTTCGAGGAATCTGTCCCTCGTCTTTGGCGTCGTGTTGTTGGTGGCCGCAATGCGAATGCTCTTCGGTGGCAACCCTCTGCCCGGCTCCGGGGAACTGGGCGACTTCGCTGGGATCGCCGTCGCAGTGGGGATCGGGCTCTTCGCCGGGTTCTTCGCCGGTGTCGCCGGTGTCGGTGGCGGCGTGGTGATCGTCCCGTCGACCATCTTCTTTCTCGGTCTCATGCAGCACGAGGCACAGGGGACATCCCTCGTTG
>JBAULI010000074.1:0-6391 GCA_049578105.1 Acidimicrobiia bacterium
CGGTCACGTTGTGGGACCCCGCCGACGATCTGTGGAATGACCCACCCCCCAAAGGCAGGCGTATCTGGGTGTGCGGGGCCGTTCAGAGACGTTTCTGGGAGTCTGCGGACGGTCGCAGGTCGCGGCTCGAGGTCGTCGCCGAACAGATCAACCTCGAGGACGTCGATACTCTCGAGCCACTAGCGATATGCCCATGATCATTGAGAATTTCAGGGATTGACAGCGGGGGTACAGTGGGCTCAGTCCCCACTCACTCGTTTGTCATCGGAGGTTGCTCGTGCCCTGGTATTGGACTGACGACATCGCCCGCCTTCTCGTCGCTTCCGGACGGATCAGTGATGAAGCGGCCAACTCGATGGCCTCGGTCCCGGTTGCGTTCCGACGTCAGGAGCCGAATATCGAGTCCGCGGCCCAAGGGCTGATCGACGACGACGAGATCCCGTTAGCCGCCTGAGTCTTGAAGTGGTTCCTGAGCCCTCGTTGGATCATCTCTCATCTGGTGGTGATCGTCGTCGCCGTGGTCTTCGTGAATCTCGGCTTCTGGCAATTGAGACGTCTGGACGAGCGTCGGTTGGCGAATGCGGTGGGGGAGTCGCGGTTCGAGGCCGATCCGACGCCAATCGAGACCCTGATCGCCGCGGCTGGTGACGACCTCGGCTCTCTCGAGTATCGACACGTCACGGCGACCGGAGTCTTTCACCCCGAAGACGAGGTCTTGATCCGAAGCGAGGTCCATCTGGGCGTGGCCGGATTCCATGTCATAACACCGTTGGTCGATGAGAGCGGCACCGCGGTTCTGGTCAATCGGGGCTGGGTCCCGCTTGACATGGATCGAACGCCGGTCACCGATGCGCCTCCTCCTGTGGGAACGGTGACGATCGAGGGTTGGGCTCACCCAACCCAGACACGACCGGCGCTTGGGCCCAAGGACCCCGCCGAGGGTCGTCTCGTGGCGATGAATCGGGTGGACATCGATCGAATCTCACAGCAGGTCTCGTACCCTCTCGCACCGGTCTATATCGTGGAGCTCGGGGCCGATCAAGGCCGGCTCCCGGTGCCTGTCGACGTGCCCGTCTTCGACGACGAGGGGCCTCACCTGGGCTATGCGATCCAATGGTTCGCATTCACGATCATCGGGCTGGTGGGTTATGCCGCCCTCATCCGGCGTTCGGCAAAGAGATCAGGTTGATGGGTCCTGGGCGAGTTCGGGTATCGCCTCGAATCGATCGTGGTCCTGCAATTGGCGAGGATCGAACTTGATCTTGGCGGATCTCGAGCCGGCACCCACCACCACCCAATCGAGATCCATGATTCGAGAGTCGATCCAAATGGGCACCGATTTCGGAAGACCGAATATGGTCACGCCGCCGATCTCCATATCTGTGAGCGACTTGGTCTGTTCGGCGTTGGCGAAGCTCACCTTGCGCACCCCGAGACGCCTTCGCACCGAGCCGTTCACGTCGAGACGCGTGGTGGCCAACACCAAACAGGCCGCAAAGTGCCCCTCTGGCTTTCTGGAAGCGACCACGATGGCATTGGCCGAACGCTCGAGCGGCACTCCGTACGCCTCACAGAATTGTGCGGTGTCGGCCAACTCGGGATCACATGGCATCTCCTCGTATTCGATACCGAGACGATCGAGGTCGGCGATGACGGCAGGATCAGCAGACATGGGCCGGAGGGTAGGAGGAAATGACATGCGTTTGGCCGATGTGGCTGCCAGAGTCGGGGGATGCGAGATCACGACATCCGCACCTATGGGCAGACCTGGGCCCCCTATTACGACGAGATCTTCTCGGATGTCGAGTCGGAGATCGGGTTTCTGGTGCCCCTGGCGGGGGAACCGCCACGAGCGCTCGAGCTGGCCGTCGGATCGGGTCGAGTCGCCTTGCCCCTGAGCAAGGCGGGTGTTGCCGTGACCGGCATCGACATCAGCGATGACATGATCGCCCGGTTGCGCGCAAAACCAGGTGGAGGTGAGATCACTGTTCTCATGGGCGATTTCGCAGAGGTGGACGTAGAGGAGAGATTCCCTCTCGTGTATCTGCCGTTCAACACGCTGTTCGCCCTGCCCAACCAGGACCGCCAGGTCGACTGCTTCGCCAACGTCGCTGCTGCGCTGGAGCCCGGTGGCCGGTTCGTCTTGGACGCATTCGTCCCCGACCTGTCGAGGTTCGACCAGTACGGGACGCGCCTGGGGGTTTCGAGCATCTCGTCGACGACGGAACATGCCTATGAGATGTCAATCCACGATCCTGTCGAGCAGACTGTCGTCTCACACCACATACGCCGTCTCGCCGACGGCACCACGGTCGTGCTACCGGTCAACGTTCGATACGCGTGGCCGGCAGAGCTGGACCTCATGGCGCGTCTCGCCGGTCTCCAGCTCGAGCAGAGGTGGGGTTGGTACGACCGGCGCCGTTTCACCGAGAAATCGGGTCAGCACGTCTCCGTGTACCGGAAGCCCGACTGAGGCTGGATTAGATGAATCGTCAGCGACTACCGGCGCTTCTGCTCGCCGTCACGGCCTCGGGCTTCCTGATTTGGGGGCTGATCCTGATCTCGACACCGGGAGGGGCACATGTCCTCGAGTGGATTCAAACGGCGCTCACAGTCGTATTTCTCGTCCTGGCCGCGGTCTCACTCACCAATACGGATCCACAGCGTGCCACGCTGATTCGTTGGCTTCTCACAGGTTTTGGCTTGTTTGGTGCCATCGTCGTGATCGGACTGACCGCGGACGAGTCTTCGTCACGGACCTGGGTGCGACTGGGTTGGGCCGCCCTCATCGCCGGGACAATCACATCGCTGGTCGCCTGGTGGACCGCCCCACGGGCCCGACGTCAAACGGTGATCGTCGGGGGAGTGGCGGCATTGATCCTCAGCGCAGCGGGGGTCGGGATCACAGTCAACTGCGACCTCACCATCCAGCGCTCCTGGTGCGACCCCACCTTCGAGCAAGAACAGGCTCTGGTCGAGCAGGTCGTGGTCGATGGGACACTGCAACGATCGGGTAGGGCCGGCGGCAATGCCGGCGCCGCCCTCCACTCCTATCTGATCAATGGCTCGGCGATCCTCGATGTGACCACGGCGCCCCCTGGGTTTGCCTATATGGAGCGACCGATTCAGTCAATCGAGGCGGAGCGTGGCCGCTACACCACTGACAGTGGCGAGTATTCCAACTGTGTCATCGACGTGAAGCGGGAAGAGCGGCCCGCCGGAAATCTCGAAACCGTTACGGTCGGCTGTCGATCCGGTTGATCCGAGGATCAGTGGCTGTGCTCGTGGTCGTGAGCATGATCGTGGTCATGCTCACCTTCGTGATCATGATTCTCGTGATCCTGCTCCTGGGCGGCGATCTGGGCCCTCACATCATCCATGTCGAGCTCGCGCACCTGTGAGATCAGATCCTCCAGCATGTTCCCGGGGAGGGCGCCAGGCTGGGCATAAAGGACGATCTGGTCGCGGAACACCATCAATGTCGGGATGGACCGGATACCGAACGCCTGGGCAAGCTCAGGCTGGTCCTCGGTGTCAACCTTGGCGAAGACGATGTCGTCGTATTTCTCGGACGCAGACTCATAGGTCGGTGCGAAAGAGCGACAGGGACCGCACCATTCGGCCCAGAAGTCGATCAGGACGGTGTCGTTGTCCTTGATCGCTTCATCGAATGTGTCTTTTGTCAGGGCCACTGTGGCCATGGCTATGCCTTTCCAGTAAATGGGGTACATCGGTGATCAACACTAGGTCGGGGGAGATTGTTCCCAAGGGAGCAGTCCGAATCCTCGTGCGCCCATAATCCACGTTATGTCAAGTTGGAGGTGGATAGCTCACCTCACAAGACAATCGATCCAACAGGGCTTATGTCAAGTTGGAGGGTGACAGCACAGCTCACAAGACAATCGACCCCCCAAGGCTTATGTCAAGTTGGAGGGTGACAGCTCAGGCCGACTGACTCCCGTGACGTCCAGCACCCCGGTCAAAGGCCTCGGCACCACTCTGCAGCTCGCCAGAGGCGATCGTTCGCATCCCGTGCTGTAGCTCGTTGCGGATCGCTTCCGACTCCACGAGGTCCCACTGCTCGATGGCAGAAAGGCGATCGTTGCGAAGACAGGTCTGCGGCTTATCGACGATGGCCTCGGCCAGGGTCATGGCCTCGGTCAGTGCCTGGCCGGCCGGCACCACCCGGTTGACGAGACCCATCTGTAACGCCTCGCCTGCTTCTATCGGTCTTCCGGTCAGGATCAGATCCATCGCCCGCCCGTGGCCGACGATCCTGGGCAAGCGAATGGTCCCCATATCGATGAGGGGCACACCGAAACGTCTGGAAAAGACTCCCAACACGGCGTCGTCCCCTGCGACTCGCATGTCGCACCACAGCGCCAACTCGAGCCCGCCGGCCACGGCGTAGCCCTCGATTGCCGCCAAAACCGGTTTGGACAGGCTCATCCTCGTCGGACCCATCGGTCCCGGCCCGTCCAGCGCCACTCGATTCGCGTCGCCTTCGGCCATGGCCTTCAGATCGGCACCTGAGCAGAAGGTCCCTCCGGCCCCGGTCAGGATCGCCACATCGAGCTTGTCATCCGAGTCGTAGTCGGCGAATGCGTGCGCCAGCCGGTCGGCGGTGGCGCGATCCACGGCGTTTCGCCGCTCCGGTCGATTGATCGTCACGACCCGAACCCGACCACGATCGCTCACCTCGACGGTGCTCATCTCGGGATGACGCTACCCCGGGAGTCACTCCAAGACCGGGTCGACACAGGCACTCTGCGATATCCCCCGGTTCGGGGTGAAGACCCTCGGCTCATCAACGAATCCACTGCCCTTTTCCCCGGTCTCCAGGTAGGCCTGTATCCCGTCCGCTACCGCCCCCGAAGCCACGTCGACGTAGTTGGAGGTGGCGAAGAGCTCCGCCTCGGGTGGGTGGGAGATGTAGCCCAGCTCTGCCAGGACGCTCACGGTGTCCGGGTTTCTGACCATCCCGTAGGCATCCGACCCCTTGGTGCTGTGGACGACGAGTACTCCTGCGTCCGGCGCGGCCGCCCATTGAACGTCGAACTGGTCCAATGCCTCCACCACGCTGTCATAGATGAGCCCACCCAGACGCTTGGAGGCTGCCGAGCTCGTCTGAATGAACACCTCGGTGCCGGGTGTCGGTGATGGATTCGGTGTCGGAGCGTTGTGATGAATCGATACCAGGACGTCGGCATCGAGTTGATCGGCCAGCGCGGAGCGAGTCTCGAGCGTCGAGGCATAGTTGCCGGTCCGAGTCAGGACCACCCCGATTCCCCGCTCCCCCAGCTTGGCCTCGACGGCCCGTGCAACACGCAGATTCAGATCGCGTTCGGCCAGTCCATTGGCCCCAACCGCACCGGTGTCCGTCTCTCCCCCGTGACCCGGGTCCAGCACCACCTGAACGTCGCCGATTGGCGTCCCGGTGCTCACGGTCGTCTCATTTCCACACGGTGACCGCACGACGATGCCCTGGTCGGTGTGGTCGAGAACTGCCACGACCACGCCCGTGGGGGTGACGATCGCGTTGGCGGTCATGAGATCGATGGTGGTCGTCGTAGTCGTCTCGGCATCGCCCACGGCTGCAGTCGTCGTGCTGGTCGTGGTGACCAGCGATGTGGTGGTTGTCGGTGTGGCGTGTTCCTCGAGCGCTCCGTCGCCGGATTGGAGGGCCTCGAAACTGCAGCCTGTCACTGCAAGGGCGACCACGATTGCCATGAGGGACCGCATCGCCGTGGAGCTTATGACGATACGAGCGGGTAACCGTCTCGGAGGGTTAGCCTGGAGACGTGTTCGGGCCATTGAACGGTGTCAGGGTCGCCCTGGTCTCATTTGCAGTCGTGGCGGCCATCGCAGCCCTCATCGCCGGATATCCGGCTGCGGCGGTGGTGTTGCTGGGAGGCGTGGCAATCCACGGTCTCGGTTGGCTCTTCTTGTATCGACAGCACATGCGGGGCTGACTTCTAGAGACCCAACCCCTCCCCCACTGCGACGGCGAGCAGCTCCGCCTCGGCAACCAGCCGATCGTGGCTCTCTTCGGGGTCTTCGCCCACCTCACCACACAAATCGACATAGATCTTCAGCTTGGGCTCGGTGCCGCTCGGTCTGACCAGGATGCGTCCCGGCTCTCCCAGGTCGAGCTCGACCAGGTCCTGCTCCCCCAGCCAGAACGGCCGCCCTTCCCCACCGGTGCGGAAGTCGGTCACCCCGAGCACCGGCATCCCTTGCACCATGTCCGGTGGCGCCGAGGCGAGCCGCCCGACGGCGTCCGACAGATCCTGGCCACCACCCTCCCCGGGCCGATGGATCGAGTGCTGGGCGCTGACCCACAAACCCACACGCTCCCACAACTCGTGCAGGCGCCCCAACACTCCGAGAC
>JBAULI010000075.1:0-2124 GCA_049578105.1 Acidimicrobiia bacterium
GACCCGAGCTGACCAGCTTCGAGCCGGGCTCGGTCCTAGCCGAGCAAGGGAAGCCAGGATCTGCCGTGTGCCTGATCCTCGACGGCATGCTCGAGGTGGAGATCGACGGTGAGGTCGTGGCCGAGCTGGGCCCGGGGGCGATAATCGGTGAGAGGGCGATCCTCGAGGGTGGCGACGCCACCGCCACCGTCAAAGCTGTGACCAACGTGCGTGTGGCTGACATCGACCCGAACGGATTCGACAAGTCCGACCTGGAGAAGGTGGCCGCCGGTCACCATCGGGAGGACGAGTCGTGATGCACCGCCAATAGGCCCTAGCCCATGCCGACTGCCTCAGTCCTCGGTCTCTTCAAATTCGGAGAGGGCGTTCGGCGGCTCCACCACCTTCAAACGTGGAACCCGTAGGAATGACCCTCGGTTATGGACCTCCCCGAACATCCGTATTGCTCACCTTGTCCATCTCGAAGCGAACCTTGCGGAGGATCTCCGAGGCCGTGAACCGGCCGATGGGGCCCGTGGAGTAGACCGCGTTGATGATCGTCCCCTCGGGGTTCACGAGGAACCCTGTTGCGTGGAGGTACGTCTTCTCCCCGGAATGCATGTGTGCCCCCGTGGCCGCCGACACTGCGGCTGCATCCACCTCGGCATACATCGGAAAGCCGACACGCAGGCCTTCTTTCAAACGGCGCACGTTGTCGACGGGATCGACCGAGGCTGCTGCAACCCGCACATCAAGTTGCTTCAGCGGGCCGGCATGAACGGCAAAGTCAACCAACTGTTGACGGCAGTACGGTCACCAGTCGCCGCGATAGAACAGGACGACCGCCCATCTCCCGGCTATCGAAGCCGTGATGTCGACCTCGTTGCCCTCCAAGTCGGTTCCGTACAGCGAAGGCAGCCGGTCACCGGTTACAAGATGTTCGGCCATTTCGCCAGCGTAGAGCCATGCGGTCGCCGGCTCGTCTGGTGTGCACGCATACAGCCGATCCACCAGAACTCCGCCGAGCCAGATCTGATAACTGATTCCCGAGGTGAGACAAGCAGGGGGGTCCGATTTCCAAACCGAGAAGCAGCACATCCCCGGACGCGACAACTCCCGGAAAGGGAGGATCCGGGTGCTGTCGTCGGGTGGATTGGGGGGTTATCGGGCGGGCAGGGCTCCAAACCCATTGCCCGCCCCACCGGGTTCCGCCGCCACGGTCGAGGGGAGGGAATCGTCCCAGGTGTACGGTCGCACGACGGGACCAGGAACCAGGTCCCCGGCCGCGGTCACGGTGAATGCGGCGCTTCCGCGATCGGCCGCTTGACCGGGCTCGATCACACCGTTCGGCACCGAAGCGACCCACTTCTGATGAATCGCCGTGTCCCGGAGTGACTGCGCCGTCGGCGCAATCTTGACCGAATCCACCGCACCACTCTGGACCGCGGGGGTCGGATCGTCCGCCACGGTGATCGGCCGACTGTCGAGACGGAGGGCCACGACGGTGGCCACGGTCAGGACGGCCACCAGGCCGACACCGATCATCGTCCTCTGCTGCCGCTGTCTGTGAATCGCAATGGTCATGTCTTCCTCCTTGATCGGGGACGCTTCCCGTCGGGGAGCGTCGCTGTGCTCATCACACGGCGAACGTATGGCGGAGCTGATGGGGGCACATCGGGAGGTCACCCCATCTTCGAGGTGGGCGATACCCACACGAGAGGGGAGTCGGATCGGATGCCGGGTGGGAAGACCCGAAGACTGCGAACAACGCCGTTCCGATCACGCCGAATCGTGAGGCGTCACCGGCCCATTTCCCAAGATAGGTAGTTCTCCCTATGCGCTTGGTGGCCTCATCTCATACGTTGTGAGCAGAGACCAGAAAGGAGCTCTCATGCCGTTGTTCATGGATGTGCACACCATCGGTGGTGGCGTATCGGAGGCCGACGTGGCCGAGGCCCATGCCCAGGACCTGAAGACACAGGGCGACTACGGGGTTTCGTACAAGCGCTATTGGGTGGACGAAAGCGGTGGCAAGATCTTCTGTCTGGTCGAGGCCGAGAGCGCCGAGTTGGCTAACACGGTGCATCGCGAGGCCCATGGCCTGGTGGCGGACGAGATCTATCCGGTGAGCGAGCACTCCTAGGC
>JBAULI010000076.1:0-2090 GCA_049578105.1 Acidimicrobiia bacterium
CGTCCCGCCGACCGCGACCGGTCGCCCTATCAGCGATTCGTCACTCAGCCGCTCGACTTCGACGAAGAAGGAGTCCATGTCGACGTGAAGGATGTGCTCGGGCCACACGACACGAAGTTACCCGGCACAACGGGCCTCAAGGGCCACAATGGGTGTCATGGCAGCACTCGTACACCTGGTCCGCCACGCCGAGGTCGACAACCCGGATCACCTCGTCTACGCCGATCTGCCCGGGTTCGGACTCTCACCACACGGAACCGAGCAGGCTCGTCGGGTGGGACGGTATCTCGGGCCCCGCCCCGTCGTAGCCATATGGTCGTCACCGCTCGAAAGGTCGTTACGCACGGCGGAGGCCATCGCGGCGCGCAGCGGCGTACCGGTGAAGGTGGACCCGGATCTGACCGAGTGGCGCGTGTCACGTCGTTGGAAGGGCCACACCTGGCGGGACCTGCCAAAGAGGTTCCCCGGCGAGCTCGAGGCCTACCTGGAGACACCCGAGAAGCTCCCGTTCACCGAGGAGAGCCTGGAGGAAGTGGCCGACCGCATGGCGGAGGTGGCGCGACGCCTCGATGAAACCCACCCTCACGGAGACGTCGTGATCGTGTCCCATCAGGACCCGATCCAGGCCGGTCGGCTTCGTCTGATCGGATCGCCCCTGTCGAGCCTGCAGGACGACAAGCCCGGTCACGGCGCGGTGATAACTCTCAGACCCGACATCACATGGCGTGAGGAGACGGTCTGGGAGCCGAGCGAGACTCCCCGATTCGGGGAAAGGGGCGACCTGCGGGTCCTGACATCACCTGGAGCGCCTGAGGGCCCGACTTCGGCTTGAGCATCTCTGATGCGAAACTCGGTGGGTGAGATCCGCCCTCACCGCCACGCCATTGATCGCAGCCGTCCTCGCAGTGGCCGCACTGGTCGCCGACCCGGGGCCATTGGGCCCCGGAGCACAGTTTCTGGTCGGTCTCGGAATCTTGGGCACAGCATCGGTCGGTGTCATCGGCATAGTGGTCGTGGGAGGCAGGTGGGCTCTGCGGATCGCCCGCCTCTCGGTCGCAATGTGCCTGGTGGTCGCTGTCATCCGACCCATCGACCTGTGGTGGTGGCTGCTCCTGGTTGCTGTGGCCACCGCCTCTTCGGCCTCCTTCCTACCGGCGATCACGGATGGGATTCGCAAGTTGCCGTCGGCGACGGGCCCGCCGGCGAAGGCCGTGCTCATCCCGCTCCTCCTGGTCGTGGCGCCATTCCTCGTCGGCCTCGCCGCATGGCAGGCCGCGGGGCTCGGCATCCTGATCGTCGGGATCACCGCCCCGGTGGTGGCGCTCTGGTACGCACGAGTCTTCCCCGGGGGGCTGCTCGCCATTCGGGTCGGGTGGCCGATCCTGGCGGTCTCCCTGGCGCCCTTCCAACCCCTCACGCCTGCCGTCGTGTCCGCGGCCCTCGCCATTTGCGTCCTGGCTCTCGCATGGGACAAGTCGGTGAAGGTGGCTTTCCACCCGCCACGTGAGCGCGGAACCGTCTACCCGATACCACCCGAGCTGGCTCCCTCGGAGATTCGGGATGCGGCACGCATCGACGAGCGGGGACGAACGCTCGGTTGAGACGGCGGCCCAATCCTTGGATCGCATTGCCTGCGCTCGCCCTCGGGGCGTTGGCGGCGACGCTGGGGTGGGTCGTCACAGACGTGAGCTGTCGCCAGCCCGATCAAGCCGGGACGTGTGTCGGTTGGGCAGCCCTCGTCGCCATCGTCGCCTTCATTACCGTCACGATTGGGGTGACCTTGATCCTCGTGCTGGTCTATCGCAGCATCGCCGAGTGGCGCGAAGGCGGCCGACGCCGACGCTGAGCGATGGCGCCATCAGACCTTGGAGAAGACGAGGCTGACGTTGTGCCCACCGAACCCGAATGAATTCGACATGGCGTGCTGGACCTTGGCCGGTCTGGCCTCGTTCGGCACATAGTCGAGGTCACACTCGGGGTCCGGGTGCTCATAGTTGATGGTGGGGGGAAGCACCTGATCCTGCAGCGCCATGATGCAGGCGACGGCTTCCACCGCCCCGGCTCCACCCAGGATGTGACCGGTCATCGAC
>JBAULI010000077.1:0-4019 GCA_049578105.1 Acidimicrobiia bacterium
ATCTGGCCATGGTCGAGATCGACCCGGAAACCGGAGATGTCGAGCTCCTCGAGTATCACGCCGTTGACGACTGTGGCAACGTTGTCAACCCGATGATCGTGGCCGGCCAGGTGCACGGCGGGATCGCACAGGGCATTGGCCAGGCCATGTTCGAAGACGCCATATACGACGCCTCGGGCAACATGCTCACGGGGTCCCTGCTCGACTATCCCCTGCCGACCGCGACCGATGTCCCTTCCTACGACCTGCATCGGACGGTCACCCCGTCGGATGTCAACCCGCTTGGAGTGAAGGGGATCGGCGAGGCGGGCACCATCGGATCGGCTCACACGATCGTGAACGCGGTGGTCGACGCCCTGTCCCCGATGGGAGTGAAACACATCGACATGCCGGTCAGGCCGAGACGTGTCTGGCAGGCGATGCAGGAAGCGAGGGCTTGACATGTATCCAAGGCACTTCGACTACTTGGCGCCCTCGACACTCGACGAGGCGCTGGAGGCCCTCGGTGAGGGGTCAAAGGTGATGGCCGGGGGCATGAGCCTCATCCCACTGATGAAGATGCGACTCTTCTCACCGGCGGTGGTGGTGGACATCGGCCGAATTCCCGGTCTCGACGGAATCGAGGACAAGGGTGACCACCTGGCGCTCGGCGCATTGGTCCGTCATGCCACCACGGCGTCCGATCCGGCGATCGCTGCCAACGCTGCCGCATTGGCTCGAGCGGCATCACTGACCGGCGACGTCCAGGTCCGCAACCGAGGGACCACCTGCGGGTCGCTGGCACACTCCGATGTGGCCGCAGATCAGCCGGCGGCCGTCATCGCCCTGGGCGGCACCATGATTGCCAGGTCGGCTTCGGGCACGAGGGAGATCGGTGCTTCGGAGTTCTGTGTCGACGCACTCACATCTGCGCTGGAACCGGATGAGATCCTCACCGAGATCCGACTCCCCAAAGCCGGCGCGGGTGAGGGATCGGCCTATGACAAGCTGGGTCGGCGCGGCGGGCACAGTGACTACGCCGTTGCCGGTGCCGCTGCATGGGTCAAGAAGAGCAACGGGTCGATAGAGGCGGCTCGTGTCGGTCTGACCGGGGTCGGCACCAAACCGACACTCCTCGAATCGGTAGCCGAGGCGATGGTGGGAACCGATGGGTCGGAGAAAGCCATCGAGTCGGCGGCGGAGCACGCCCTCGATGGCGTGACCCTCCTCGAGGACCTATATGGGTCCGAGGAGTACAAGGGCCATCTCGCCAAGGTCTACGTCAGGCGAGCGCTCAGACAAGCAATCGCCGCGATCTAATCTCGACTGCCAGGAGCGCCGTGTCCCCCGAGTCGGGCCAATGACCATGTCCCGGGGCGGACCGGTCGACCTTTGAGAGCGCGCGGACGAGGCGAAGGCGGTATGAGTCAACTTTGTGAGCATTTCGATGGCCTGGTCGAGGTCGCCCCGACCTCGAACGTCTGCGATCAATGCGTTGCGATGGGGGATCGATGGGTCCATCTACGGGCCTGTCTCCAGTGTGGACAGGTCGGCTGCTGTGACAACTCGAAGAACCGTCATGCCCGGAAGCATTGGCAGGAAGTGGGCCATCCCCTGATCAAATCGATCGAGCCGGGCGAGAGCTGGCGGTTCTGCTTCGCCGACGGAACGGTGGCCTAGTGGCCACCGCAAAGCCGATCATCATGGCGGTCGACGATGAGCCCGAAGTCGTTCAGGCCATTCAGAGGGACCTTCGATCCCGCTACTCAAAGGACTACCGGGTGGTCTGGGCAAATGACGGGCAGCAGGCGATCGACACCCTGACGACCCTCGCCATGCAAGGCGACCCGGTGGCCCTGATACTCGTCGATCAGAGGATGCCCGGTATCACCGGCATCGATGTCCTCAGGGAGACGCTGGACCTCCACCCGGACGCCAAGCGAGCACTGCTCACCGCCTACGCCGACACCGACGCGGCAATCAGCGCCATCAACGAGGTCGACCTCGATCACTACATCATGAAGCCGTGGGATCCGCCGGAGGATCGGCTCTATCCCATCCTCGACGATCTCCTCGAGGACTGGGCCGCCGGGTACAGGCCCGCATACGAGGGGCTGCGAGTGGTGGCCCACCAGTGGTCCCGCGAAGCCCATGCCCTCAAGGCATTCCTCGCCCGCAACCAGATCCCATATCTGGCGATGGACGTCGAGACGGACGCCAAGGCCGCCACCCTCGCCGAAGAGGCAGGGGCCGGCCCCGAGGAGTTTCCATTGGTGCTCTTTCCCGAAGGCCCGCCCCTGATGAAGCGCACCCCCACACAGGTGGCCGAGCGAGTCGGCCTCCACGTGCAGGCGACGGCCGACGTGTATGACGTCGTCATCGTGGGTGGCGGCCCGGCCGGTCTGGCCGCAGCGGTCTACGGCTCGAGCGAGGGGCTCAAGACCCTCCTGATCGAAGGCGAGGCACCGGGTGGTCAGGCGGGCCAGAGCTCCCTGATCGAGAACTATCTCGGGTTTCCACGTGGGCTGAGCGGAGCCGACCTGGCCAGGCGCGCCGCCTCACAGGCGCAGCGTCTCGGAGCCGAGATCCTGGTGCCCGGAACCGTGGTCGGTGTCACCCGGAAGGATCCCTACAAGCTCCTCGAGATGGAAGATGGCTCCGAGATCAGCTGCAAGTCGATGATCGTGGCCAGCGGTGTCTCCTATCGGCGTCTCAATGCTGAGGGTCTCGACGAGCTGCTGGGGACCGGCGTCTACTACGGGACGTCGACCATCGAAGCCTCGACACACAGGGATCAACCCATGTTCGTGGTCGGCGGTGGCAATTCGGCAGGACAGGCATCGCTCTTCCTCTCGAGATTCACCGATTCGGTCACGATCCTGATCAGAGGCAAGGATCTGGTCCCCTCGATGTCCAGGTACCTGATCGACAATCTCGAGGCCAATCCGGCGGTGTCGGTCCGCCCACGCTCTCAGGTCGTTTCGGGCTCGGGTCACGAGCGACTCGAGTCATTGGTGATCCGGGACCTCGACACCGACGGGGAGGAAAAGGTCGACGCCGGGGCCGTCTTCATCTTCATCGGCCAGAAGGCGCACACCGATTGGCTGGGTGACCTGGTCAAGCTCGACGACCGCAATTTCATCCTCACCGGAGAGGACATCGGCCCGATCAAAGGTTGGAACGTGGAGCGGGATCCTCTCCCGCTGGAGACGAGTGTCCCCGGGATCTTCGCCGCCGGAGACGTTCGGCACGGTTCGATCAAGCGAGTGGCCGGTGCGGTTGGTGAAGGGGCGACCGCCATCCGTTTCGTCCACCAACACCTCGCATCTCTGTGAGCGCCATCTCCGACGTCCTGCGGGGCCTTCCATACTTCGCCGACCTTCCAGACGATCTCTTGGATCAGGTCTGCGCGCAATCCGAACAGATGACCCTGCCGCCCGGCGAGCTCATAATCGAGGAAGGGTCGCACTCCGAGGACATGTTCGTTGTCGTCGATGGCGAGCTACGCGTCACCAAGGCGGGAAGCGATCGCGAGGTGGTCCTGGCCACGCTCGGCCCCGGGGAGGTGGTCGGTGAGATAGCACTGCTCGATCGCGCCCCGAGGACGGCCAGCGTGACCACTGCCACGGAGGCAACGGTGATTCGCATACCGGCGGCGGCGTTCGAGACCCTGCTCGAGGACTCGCGAGTGGTGAGACGCATGTTCGGCACCGTCACCTCACGGCTCCGGGGCATCGAAGAGACCCTGCGCCACGAAGAGCGGATGGCAGCCCTCGGTCGTATGGCGGCCCAGCTCATGCACGAGCTGAACAACCCCGCAGCAGCGTTGAGCCGCACCATGGCGCGAACCCGCCAGGTATACGAGCTACTGGGCGAGGCGGCCTTTCGACTGGCCGCCAGCGGTGAGGTCGGTGCCCTCGACGTGCCGTCTGCCCAGCCCCAATCCCTCGACCCCCTGCAGCGCTCGGAACAGGAAGACGAGATCGGCAATTGGCTCGAAGAGCACGATGTGGAGGACTGGTTCGAGCTGGCATCGGCTC
>JBAULI010000078.1:0-35132 GCA_049578105.1 Acidimicrobiia bacterium
CCCCGACACAGCGCGTCGAGCTGCCAATCGTCCATGGCGGACAATTCGACTCCTCCCTGTCTAGCGACAACCGGTCGGAACCTACTCACATGAAAAGCCGGCGACAAGGAAGAACCTGGGAAGGGCTATTTCAGTTTTCGCGGTCTGCATCTGACTTCCCCAACTCCGCTACCGGCTCCAGCTCGAGAAACATGCCGTCGACTCCGGCAACGGTCACTGTGTCGCCGGCGCCTATCCCCGCCTCCCGATGGGCCGTCGCCCGCCACCGCGCCCCTCGAACCTCCACCAGGCCGTCCGGGTCGAAATCGACCAGGGCCACGCCCGTCTCCCCGATCAGCCCTTCACGCCCGATGGTCCGCGTCGAGAAGCGCGCTCTCTGGACGGTGGGCATGGCGAGTAGGAAGAAGAAGAGGGCGGCGAGGACGGAGGGAAGCACCAGGTACCAACGCGGGTCGATCTGGCCCGAGCCATCGACGAGCCACATGCCCCCGGTCTGGAGGAGAATCGCCCCGAGCACGGTCAAGGCGAAAACCCCACCACGCTGATAGGCCATGGTGAGGAGTGCCCAGCCGACGACTGCGACACCGAGGGCCCAGGGACGGACGGGCAGATTCACCACCCCCCATGAGGCCAGGACCAATGAAATCCCGGCCACACCGGCCGCCACACCGGGGCCGATGGCGAAGAATTCGAACGATGCAATGGTCAGACCGACCACGAGGAAGAAGAAGGCGGCCTCCGGGGTGGCGGCGAGCCGGAAGAACCTCGTTGCGATCCCGGGTTTCTGGAAGGTCACCGTCTTCAGCGTGACGCCGTCTTCGAACGGCTTGAGTGTCTCCACGGTGACGGGGCCCTTCGACGTGGCGAATGTGACGCCGTCGAGCGCTTGGAGGAATTGACGGATGGTCGGCTGCAGACTCAAACCGGTCTCCTCGGCTGCCACCCGAGCCTCGAAGCCCGCCGGAACGGACGTGGCCGCGGGCCCTTCTCCGGCGACGACGGGTGAAGCCAGACCCATCGACGAGCCGGGGGCGATCGCCGCCTCATCGGCCGCCAGAACCAGCGCAGTCACCCCGCCGAATGCCGTGGCCGGCGCCGGGCCCACCCATACGGCAAGCGGCAGCGGAGGGTCCTCGATCACCGAGATCAACTCGTCGAGAGCGTCCCCATCCAGCACGGCCGGCGAGTCGATCTGGAGCACGGCCAGCTCCTGACCCGAGGCAGCTGCGTCATGAATGGAATCGGTCATGAACTCGAGGGCGAGAGAGTCGAGCGGCCCGCTGACGTCGATGACGTCGATGCCCGGCTCGTCGGATTGGGCATACACGATCGCCGGTATGAGCAACAGCAGGAAGATGAGGAGCAACCGGCGCAAGACGCAGGCAGGTTAGGTCCCGACCGACCACTAGGAATCGCCGTCATCTCGGCCGCTATCGTCCCCGGTCCATGACCAAGGTGCTCGTCGTCTCCGATTCTCCCTGGGTGACGAACGACGTATTCGCTTCATTGGGCTCTTCACAATGGGACATCGAGACCACTGACGATCCCAAGGCTGCCGGCACGATTGCCTACGAGACGGCGGTCGACGTGGTGCTCGTCGACCTGCAGATCCACAGCATGGGCGGCATGGCGGTGGTCCGCGATATCACTGAGGACTTCGAGGGCGAGAAGCGGCCCCGATTGGTGATGCTCCTCGACCGCAAGGCCGACGCGTTTCTGGCACGGCGGGCCGGCGCAGATGCGTTCGTCCTGAAGCCATTCCAGGCCCACGAGCTTCGCCAGGCGATGCAGGCCGGGTAGTAGGGGCGCCGGTTCGGCGAAGAGCGGGCCGACGGTTCGATGCGAGAGAATTCCCACTTCCACTCACTCCACCCCCGGATAGTCTGATCAGGGGACAACTGGGAGACTGGAGAGGAGCGAAGCATGACGGCCTACAAGGCAAGGCTTCGAATCAACGACGAGGCGGACGCGCCCGTCGGTGTCGAGATCGACCTCACCGACCAGCGGATGAAGATGACCGCTGGTGAGGTAGAGGTGGCCGACTGGTCGCGTGACGAGATCAGGGTCTCGGCGTTGGCGGATGGCTTTCACGTCCGGGCAGAGGGCGAGGAGATCGTCCTGGACGTGACCGAGGATGCACGTTTCGCCCTGGAGCTGGGCCTGCGTACCGCGCACCCTGCCCTGCGACGGAGGATGTCGGCCCTTCTTCGCAACGACGACTGACCCCCCGGCGCCCGGTTTCGATCTCGATCGACGCGGGTAAGGGCAGGTCGTGCCATCGGGTACGACCCAAGAGCCACACCGGAGCGTCACATGACCGTCAGAAACCGAATCCGCAACGCCGAAGAGACCGTCGCCACCACCCAATCCGCACTCGACAAACTCCAGAGCGGGCTGAAGGCGGCTGATGATGCGGTTGCCGCCGCAGAGAAGGCAAAGAGACATCCCATCGCCAAAGCGACCTTGGTGATCGCGGCGATCCTCACCATCGGTCTCATCACGATGATCGTTCGAGGCAACTCCTCGGACTGACCCCGGGCCAACCCAAAAGCAGAGGTGGAGGCGATAGCGTGGCCGTGTGCCCCGCGACGCCTCCTCTCATCGTCTCCCGCCCCGATCAAGACAGCTGACCAGGCGGGGCGACGCACTGTGGTCCATCAGCTTTCCGACGCTACGAGGCCTGGGCCGGCTCGCATACTCGTTGAGCATCGAGATGCCTCACGGTCTCCCGGCGGGGCCCTTCGTGCTCGCCGCCAACCATTTCTCACACTTCGACCCGGTGGTGGTCGGGGCCGCTATCGGCCGGCCGATCCGATTTCTGGCAGTCGACGAGCTCTTTGGGGTCTCTCCACTTCTCGACTGGCTCCTCCACACCTACGGCGTCATCCCGGTGTCACGCAGCCGGTTACCCCTCGGCACCCTGAGGACGGCTCTGGACCGTCTTCGCGCCGGAGAGGTGGTGGGTGTGTTTCCGGAGGGCACAAGGGTTCGACAATGGGGCGACCTCCCCATGAAGCGCGGCGCCGCCTGGCTGGCCATACGCGCCGGGGTCCCTCTGGTACCGATAGCGATCAGCGGGACCGATCGCGCCTTCGGCGTGGACAACAGGCTGCGCCCTGGCCGGATCACGGTCGTCGTCGGCGAGCCTCTCGACATGGCCGGCCACGATGCGACCACCTTGACTTCGTCATGGGGGACCTGGGTGAGTGAGGCCCTGGGGCAATAGCGTCCCCCAAGACTCCCGGCATGGATTGGGTGGAGCCGTGCGGATGCGCCCGGTGGACGCGCGAACCGGCCACAAACCAGCAGGCCGCTCCGGAGAGCGGCCTGACCTGGGGTTTCTGAGTCGGGACGGCGGGATTTGAACCCACGACCTCAGCGTCCCGAAAGATGTCGGGCTGTTTTTCGTCGTATCGCTACGGACGAATTACCAGGTCAGAGCGTATGAGCGGACTGGCATGGACCCCTCCAATTGTGGGCGGATGTTCGATAAATGTTCGACGAAGGTCGCTAAAAGTGACGCTATTTCGGATCACCCATCCCGCCTCGTTCTGACTTACGATCCTTTGGATGGTTGTTTTCTCACTCATTCCCTCTCGGAGTCTCGCCAATGGCCGATGAACCCATCGACCTCGCCGCCGCGCGGGAGCAGACCCTTGAGGTGATCCGGAAGGAGTATCCCCCATTGCTCACGTCGGCACACGTCGCCGAGCTCATGCAATGCACCATCTGGGAGGTGCGGGACCAAGTCCACCGAGGCGAGCTGCCAGCGGTGCGTTGGGGTCAGCAGTTCCGCTTCTTCCGCGAGGAGGTCCTCGCCGTTCTACTCAATCGGCCGGCTGGGCGGGACGAGGCTGATTGACGTGTCCGACGAGAACCCTGAGATCACATACGAGAAGTGGTATCCAGACGTGCCACCGGTTATGGACAGCCAAGAGCTCGCCGATCTGCTGTCGGCGTCGGACCAAGTGATCAGGACTTGGGCTCGTGAGGGGGTGATCCCCTCCCACCGCGCTCCCGGCGCCCGCAAGTTCAAATTCCTCCGCCACGAGATATTCCAGTGGCTCGTCGAGAATCGGTACGAACCAGAGGATGGCCCTCCGAATCTGCATAAACCCGAATAGCGGATATTCCTCGGGAGCCGCGCGCTGCACTATTCAAGAGGGACCAGCCGGTGGCCGATTCCAGGTTTCTGGAAAGCGAGGGCGATACCGTGATCATCCTCCCCCTATGACATCTCAGGATCCGCTCGAACTCTCGGCGCCCGACACGGGCGGCTCAGACGCGGTGGCGGGCTTTCTCTATCAAGCCCGAGTAGCTCTGCCGTACGTCCTATCGCTGGGGATTCAAGACGACATTGATTTGGTTGTATGCGAGCACTTCGAGGACGTTGCACTGCTCCACGCAGACGGAACTTGGACGTTCGCGCAGATCAAGAGCCGGAACCCGGGCCAGGGCCCGTGGACGCTCGCGCAGGTGTGTGAGAAAGGTGGAGGAGCGTTTAGAAGTCTTCTTCGAACACATCGAGTCATGGCGGGACGAACCTTTGCCTACCGACTAGGTGCATGGCTGGAGGGCCCTGTCTCGGTACGTGACCCCCTCAACAAGATCAAACAGGGCGATCCACTCGAGGACTCAGAGCTGCAGGTTCTGGCCGACCGACTTGAGACGGACACTGCAGAGTGCCTCGGGTTTCTTAGCCGACTTCATGTGAAAGAGCAGCGACCTCACGACGCAATCTCTGCGACAAACATGCGGATCCTCGGTTCAAATAGAGGATCCCTCACCTATGAGGAGATCGAGCACATAAATACTGACCTAGAGAAGAGAATCCTGGATGCCATGAGCGGAGAGGTCTTGGTAAACGACTGGCTCTCGCTCGATCCACCCGATCTAAGTGAGCGCCTCGGATCCAAGGTGATAACTCGGGAATCCTTGGCTGTGCTCGTCGCCAGACTGAGGGGCCCAGCTCGGACGCTCCTGAAGAGAGTGGCGAGTATCGATGAGCCCCTTCCGACGCGCTTGGTGGAGAAGCTGCTGGCAGGCGGCGCAGATGATGCGATCGTGTCTGTGGCGATGCGACGACGCGCTGACGTCCATCTTCACATTAGGTCCCAGCTGAGCGCGACCATGTGGCAGGACCAGAGTGCCATCGAACTCGAAGATGTCGAGGAGAGGATTCTCACGCTAATGGCAGGCCTCCACGGAAGGCACAAGAGTGAGCCCTCACCAGCGGCTGCAATGTTCGATGACGCCGTGCGCCAGCTCACTGCAGCTCCAGACACATTCGATCCAGGTCGAATGTTCCAAACCGACCCGTTCCTCCTCGTGGGCTTGGCTGCAGACCTGTCTGATCGGTGCCTTTTTCATTGGGGACTACAGAATGCCTAACGACCACGCCCTTCTCGTTGAAGGCGAGGGCCGCCTACTTCTGCTGATATCAGCCTTCGGCGATAAGGGAATCGAGGGACGCACCAAGCTGGCCAAGTTGGACTTCTTCATCCGATACCCAGCGTATCTATGGAGAGCACTGCAGATCCGTGCACCTCAAGAGAACCGGCAGGTCGAGGGCATCGAGGATGCGGGGCCGATTGAATCACGAATGATCCGTTATCGGTACGGACCCTGGGATCCCTCATACTTCACCCTCCTCGGGAGACTGATCGGACGAGGAATGGTTGGCGTGGTACCAGGGAGACGCGCATTTCGGTATCGCGCGACAGACCAAGGTCGACAGACTGCGGCCCTTCTCGCCAGTCATGACGCCTGGGAGTCGACCCAATCTCGCTGCAAGCTTGTGAAACGACACCTCGATCTTCAGGGATCAACACTGAAGGACTTCGTCTATGCACACTTCCCGGAGGTCAGCTCCGCGAGATGGGGTGAAGAGCTGTGAGGCTCCGGGTCGATCAGGTATCTCTCGTCGAAGGCGATCGGACTGTTGACTTCAGGCCCGGTCTCAATGTGATCGATGGTCCAATAGCGACTGGAAAGACGACTCTTCTCAATCTATGTCGGATTCTCTTGGGATCCCAGATCCATGATCTCATCCCAGAACTCCGCGCTCTACCGGCTGTGAACGGCCGGCTCACGATCGGCGAGCGCCAATACGCAGTTTCACGGCCCCTCGTCAGCACACCCACCGCAGTGGTTGAGGTCGCTGAGATCGGTGGTGCAGGAGAGGGATGGCGCTTGCCTGTGAGACAGTCGACACCCGGGCTTGAAGAGACTTACCGTGCCTGGTTGCTGAGGATGCTCGGGTTGCCCAGTCTGCAGGTGCCGAGAGCTCCAACACAGCCCGAGAGTGATCCGACTCCAGTCACGATCGCCGACTATCTGAACTACTGCTTTCTCACCCAAGACGAGATCGACAACTCGGTCATGGGCCATCGCGATTTCTACCGCAACATCAAACGCCGCTACGTCTTCGAAATCGTGTACGGAATGTACGACGTCCAGGCAGCAGCGCTTCAGGATCGACTGCGCGAAGCCGCCCAAAGCCTGCGAGCAATCACAGCTGATGAAGCGGCTCTGGTCCAGCTCCTGACGGATACTCCTTGGGAGAACAGGAGCGAGCTGAAAGCTCAGCTGACCCGCCTTCAGGAGGTGCAGGTGGAGAATCTTGCCTCCTCCGATTCCCTCGTCGACCAAGCAACTGAGACCTTGCCTAGGTATGGGGGCCTCCGGCAGCGCGTTTCTGGCTTGGACTCTCGAATATCCGACCTACAGGTCGAACTCACTCGTGAGCAAGCGGCAATCTCGGACCTCGAACAGCTCGCAGACGAGTTGCGAGCGCAGTCAGCTCGGCTCACCCGAGCCATCGTGGCCGAGACGACACTCGTCGACTTCGAGTTCACCGTCTGCCCCCGGTGTGGCTCACCGATCCGTGATCGAGGGGACGAAGAACATTGTCGGCTTTGCCTTCAGGTATCTGACGAGCCGATCCATCGGGAGACTCTCATCAACGAGCAGGGTCTCATCTCCGATCAGATTGCTGAGACTGTCCAACTCATTAACCGCAGCAATGAGACAATCCGCGAAAGAGAGCGAGAGCTTGAAAGGCTAAGAAGAGAACGCGCCGAGGCTGCAACAGAGCTCGACACGGCTAGCAACGCGTTCGTTTCTGACTCAGCCAGCCGCATTGCCAACCTCGCTGGTGAGAGATCTAGGCTCATCGAAGAGGAGAAACGCCTGCGGGATTATCTTCAGCTGTTCGATCGCGCCGAGAAACGCAGGAAACGGGCGGGTGCACTTCGCTCGGAGATCTCGGAACTCGAAGAGCAATTGGCCGAAGCTCGGTCTCTCACGTCACAAGTGCTCGGCCGATTCGAATCCTTGGAAGCACGCTTCGATGAGCTACTCAGACGTTTCAACGCTCCGGAGTTTCCAACTTCTGAGCGCGGTGGAAGAATTGATCGCCAGAGCCTCCTCCCAATTGTGGGCGGTAGGCGTTTCGACGAACTGAGCTCCCAGGGCCTCAAGGTTCTCGTGAACGTCGCGTATGCGCTGGCACATCAACTCACGGCTATTGAGCTGGAGCTACCACTTCCCAACTTGCTTTTAATAGACGGGTTGACCAGCAACCTGGGGCATGAAGGTGAGGACCGCGATCGGGTGCTTGGCATGTATTCGGTTTTGTCCGAAATCTCTCACGAATCAGGCGACAAGCTCCAGATCGTCGTGGCAGACAATGACGTCCCGCCCGAAGGGCAAACGTACGAAACGCTCACTCTTGGTCCTGAAAACCTCCTTGTAGGAACGGTGGATTAGGTGGGTAGGTGGGACGAAGGAGGCCTGAAGCCTCAACCAGTGATCAACCGGAGAGACGGGCGATCGGCATCGGACTGCGGTGCAGAAACGAGAAACACCCTTTCCGATGTTCCCTCCAAGTCGCGGCGCGTGATTCGAAGCCGAAGCCGCAGGCCGTCACCGATCTCCAAGTAGGGCCCCCGATCGCGATTCGATATGAGCCCGTAGCCGTACCACTTGTCTCGGTGGACCACCGTACTGGTATTGAGCACCGCCACTTCGTCGCGAGGGATGAATGCCTCAAGTCCCTCCCTCCCTTCCCACCCCATGCTCCAGGTCCGCGAGTTTCGAAGACCGGACCACTCTCCTGAAGCCATGAACTCACCGCCGGCGGACCGGTTTCGGATCTGGAGTTTCATGATGTAGACACGAGTTCCGCTACCCCATCCATGGTCTCTCGGGCGAGCCTTCGACGGGCGAAGGACTTCATACTCGATGCTCCACTCGTCCGATCGGGCCTGCTCGAGTTCGTTCCACGCAGCATTCCGTTGGCGATAAGGCACAACCACGAGCGCGTATGCGATGAAAGCGATGGCCCACAGCCCGGCCGCAAGAACCACTGGAAGGCCGTCCTCCGAGAAGGCTTCAGTCCACGTCAGCGATGGCCGGAGTATTTTGCGAGCCACCGTCGTTCCCCCGAGACCTAGAAGCGCGACGACAACGGCGACAGAGTATGCCGTCGTCCGGTGCCCAACAATGTCGCGCCACGCCTGTCGCCAGACCGAGCGCCTCCTAGTCATGATCGGAAACGAGCATCAGGTCCGAGGCCGGCGGGTCGCACGACCATATCTCTGCCGAGCTGCCTCGCCTGAAGTGCCGAGCATTGCTCCGATCGAGGCCCAGGAGTGGCCAGCTTCACGCGCGTCCCTGACTGCTCCCGTGACAGCTTTTTCAGCCTCGGCCCGGGCCAGAAAGGCCTTGCGAACTCTACGCAAGGCTATAGCGTCCCTGACCGCGTCTGGATCCGGCTCGTGATCCTCGAAACGAGCAGCTAGCTCCTCGGCCTGGTTGATGATCTCGTCAACGGTTCGTGGCATGGTCACCTTCAGGTACTTCGGGCGGGCTTTCATTGCATGGACCACGATCGGCCCGTCGTCGGTGTCGACGACGCCGATCTCGTAAAGGTTGCCGGCGCGGTCGGGTCCGATGAACATCGTCATTCTCTCGTCGAGGTCCCCGACGAGGATCGGGTTGTTGAAGGCGTGGAGGATGGTCTCATCGTTGACACCGTGCTTTCTCGCACTGTCGACAATTCGTGGCTGTATCACAAGTTACCTTGCCTGGCAGCACGCTGCAAGATAACTTGCGACGTCGCAGGACTCAACCGGTGAGCCTCAGGGTGGGTGCTGGCGTTTCGACGGGCTGGAGGACCAGATCGCGCCACTGCCCGGCCTGTCCTACTGCAGGGTCGAGGAGGTCGACCTCGGGCCCTACCTCTAGTCGGGTCCTGGCGTAGACGGCCACGGCGGCATCCCACGTTTGCGGATTGGGAGATTCGGATCGGGATCCGAGTTCGGCGAGGAC
Organism: Acidimicrobiia bacterium; assembly: GCA_049578105.1. Lineage (GTDB taxonomy): Bacteria > Actinomycetota > Acidimicrobiia > Spongiisociales > ZC4RG35 > JARDZU01. The sequence continues at coordinate 9,334 of JBAULI010000078.1, forward strand.
ATCTTCTGGCGGGTTGATCTGCCAGAGCACCGTCCGGGCGGCGACTCGCCTGTCGATCTCCTGCAGGACGTCGTTGTATTCGTCGACCAGAGTGAGGTGGTCGTCGATCCAGTGACCTCGTCGTGCCATGGCCTCGGCCTCCATCATCGGCTGGTCGACGGCCGCGAAGTCGATGGTCGGCGCGCTGAGGGGGCCGTCCTTGAACAGTTGGAAAAGTTCTTCGCGTCGATCGATCAGCTGGCGGTCGGTCATCGTCTCTGTGGCTGATGGGGATTCGGTGGCGGCTGGCCGTACGCCGCTGTTCGAAAGCTGGCGGACGAGGCTGTCGATACGGTTCTCGACTGCCGGTCGACAGTGAAGGTGGCCGCAATCGCCGGTGGGTCCTGGCGGGTCGGCCATCCAGATGTGGGTTTCACCAGTCGCTCGGGAGAGGCCCGTGTAGCCATGCTCGGCAGTGATCATCTGGTCGACATAGAGATGGACCCGGTCGTAGGTGTGGCCCTGGGCGGTGTGGATCGTCTGGGCGTATCCGTAGTCGACACTCTGATCGACATACCGTCTCGGCAGGACCACTTCAACCCGGTCGTGGTCACGCCTGAAAGTGAGCTGACCGGAATCGGAGTCGACGCGGTTGATGGTTCCCGTTTGTCCGTTGCGGAGGTCGGCGTGGGCGTACCAGTTGGTCCGCACCACGATCCGGTCCCCGGCCTGGAATCGCATTCCCGTCCGGGTCTCGAAGGCTGGTCCGGCGAGGAGGCCTTCGGATTCCATCCGCGTCCGGGCTAGCTGGTTGAGCATGTCGACGTCGGTGCGGCGGCCAGACAACATCCGAACGCTGTCGATACCGTGCGCTTTGGTGTCGGCCCACCAGACGTCGACCAGGTCGCTCATCGTGTGCGTACGATCGTGACCGACGTGAACGCGGCCGGCTTCGGTGTAATCGAATAGGGCGCGTTCGGTGTTTCCGGCTCGGAGCTGGTGCAGCGCCGCCCGGTCGAGGTCGTGCACCTGTCGTTGGTTCACTCCTGCGAGGTTGGTGACGATTCCGTGGCCGTCGGCGACGATCCGGTGGAACAAGCCACCGGAGTCGATCGAGGGAAGCTGGTGGGGATCGCCGAGGAGGATCAGCTTGCCATCAGCGGCGCCGACCAACTCGACGAGACGTGCCAGGTCTTTGGTGGACACCATGGAGGCCTCGTCGCAGACGATCACCGTTCCCGTGGGCAGGGTCTCGGCTCGCTGGTCGAGATGGTGGGTGAGCATGGCGATGGTGCCGGTCCAATGCTCGGCGAGGTCTCGGGAGAGTCTCTGTGCTGCGCTGGCAGTGGGTGCTACTCCGATGACGTGATGGCCGGCGGCTTGGGCGGCGTCGGCGTAGGCGCCGATCGCATAGGTCTTTCCCGAGCCACCCGGACCGGCGACCGCCACGACTCGCCCGTCCAGGTCTGCGACACGTCGGATTGCCGACTCCTGTTGCCTGGTCAGCTCCCGGAGCTTGGCCGCCCCATCCAGCACATCGGCGTCGATTCGGACGGGGCTCGGCTGGTGTATCGCGGATAGGACCGCTTGTTCCCGATCCAACTGTGTCCGCGTGGTGAACAATGCGTCATCCGACAGCCACCATCGTCCGCCCGGCGTGGGTCCGGCGAGTGGGATGGCCTCCCCGCGCGCCACGGCCGCTTCGAGGGCCCGGTCCACGGCGGAGGCGAGGGCGGCTGATGTGGTGCCTTCGGGGAACGATTCGGCTACGTACGGTAGGAGGTCGCGCTTGGTGAACACCGGCTGGGAGTCAGTGACTTCGACCACGGTCCATTCCGCCGAGTCGGTCAAGCTTCCCGGGCTGGGACGGAAACGGTGTCGGCCCTCGCCGACGACCGCCCGGGCGACCTGGGTCGGGTCCTCCGGCGCCTCCGCGGCACGTCGCTGCCAGTGAGCCACCACGTCTGGGCCCACTCCGTAGTCACGCATCTCCTGGGTGACCGGAGCCTCCCCTCGAGGATGCTGCTTGGGCTGGCGGGTCTCCAGGGTGAACTTCTGCAGCATCCTGGCGTGGATCCGACCGCCATGTCGAGCCGCATACGCCTCGGCCGCTTCGAGGATCTCGGCTCGGCGTGTCGAGAAGTGTCCCAATAGTTCCGGGGAGAAGCCGCTGATGTCGGCGATCCCGTTCACCACCGGCCCCCAGGAGACCCCGAGCCGTCGGGTGAGCTCGTCCCGAAGCACCGTCTCGTAGATGGTGCCGCCTGCCTTGGCGTGCAGATAGTTGCGTCGGGACTCCAGGGCTCTCCAGCCGTCTTCGGTGTGGACCCGGTTGATCACCACCACGTGGGTGTGCAGCTGCGGGTCGTTGGCCCGTGAGGTGTAGTGGTCGAACGCGGCGGCCACCCATCCATCGGAGTCGACGAACCGCGTGGTCTGCTGCCGCTTGCCGTTTTCGTCCCGCCGGCTGGTCACCTTCCTGGCTTGCGCGCAGTGTTCCTCCATGTACTCCACCGCCTGACCAACCGCCTCGAGGTGGGCCTCCCGGACTTGTTGCCTAACCCCGTTGCCGCCGAAGGCGTAGAGCAGAGACACCGACTTTGGAGCGGAAAGCGTGTGGTCGAACGCCGCCACCTTGCCGTGGGATGCGTGAGCCCGGGTCATCGACTCACCCGAAAGCGTCTCGTGACCCATCAACCGGGCGAAGGCCTCCTTGGTGACCGGAGAGTCCCGGACAACACCGGCCGCCTCGAGCCCCGAACCCATCCACCGCGCCGGCGCCTGATGGCTCGCGTAGTAGTCGACCCTGCGATCACCGCCGCCGCTGCGCAGCACCGGGACGTCCTCGCCAACCGAGTGGGACAGCTGTTCGGTGTAGTAGTCCACCGACGCCGCCGACAGCTTCCCGATCGCCAACATCACCCGCTCCCAGCCGGCAACACATCGTGCTGCAAGTGCGTACGGAGAAATCGACCTGGCGACGAGATGACATGTCGTGTCATCGAGGGCTCCTGGGTCAGCAGCGAAGAGTCAGCTCGCAACGTGACCGGGGTCCACGTTCGGCTCGATTGACCCTTGCATTAGTCATGGTTAGCGATATGATACCTAGAGATCAGAGGAATTACTAGGAATCAATGCTGCACCGTGATCCTCTTCGGACCCGAAATGGGATGGAGAAGCTCCTCCTCACCCCAGAGGACGCCGCCGACCTTCTTTCAATCGGCCGCTCCAAGCTGTATGAGTTACTAGGAGACGGCCGACTGCCCTCGGTTCGTATCGACGGCAGCCGACGTGTCCCGATGAGCGCCCTCGTCGAATTCGTCGAGAGCCTCAAGGACACCTGGAACCAACTCCCCGACGTAGGACCCGCCCGCAGACGCAGAGACTGAAATGAGCATCCACCCCCGAACCACCGACCGAGGGCGTGTCTACGACGTTCGGTACCGGGGACCCGGCGGTCAGAACTTCTCCCGAACATTCCTCACCAAACGAGCTGCACTCGAGTTCGAAGCGCAACAGAGAACAGCCAAGAACCGCGGCACCTGGATCGACCCACGAGGTTCCAAGATCACGGTGCGGGAACTTGGCCAGGAGTGGCTCGACAGCAACCCGGCCAAGAGAGACTCCACATGGGCCCGTGACGAGAGCGCCCTTCGAATCCACGTCTACCCCGACCTGGGAGAAAGGACGATTGGCAGTCTCACCCCGGTCGACATCAGAAGGCTGGTCGCCAAGTGGTCTGAGACGCTCGCACCACGATCCGTCCGACGGATCTACGGAGCGCTCCGAGCCGCCCTCAACTACGCCGTCGAAGTCGACCGACTAGCGAGAACACCCTGCCGAGGCATCCACCTTCCGGCTGTTGAGCCGGTGAAAGTCACCGTTCCCGATCCAATCGAGCTCATCGAGCTCGCCGACGCGATTGACCCGAGCTACTCGGCGATGATCTGGCTCGGGGCCGTGCTCGGGCTCCGCTGGGGCGAAGTAGCAGGGCTGCGCGTCGGTAACGTCGACTTGCTCCGCAAGACTGTGACGATCGCTGAGCAGGTGACCCGAGGAAGGGGTGGAGCGGGTGACATCGGCCCACCAAAGTCTGCCGCCGCCCGACGGACGATCAGCATCCCCAGCGAACTAGCCGACGAGCTGAGCGGCCACATGAGGGCGCTCGAGTTGACGGGAGCCGATCCTGATGAGCTGTTGTTCCCCAACGCCGAGGGGCGACCGCTTGACTACTCCAACTGGCGACGAAGAGTCTGGGAGCCAGCCGTGAAGAATGCCGGCCTTGAAGGCCTCAACTTCCACGATCTTCGCAGGACCAACGCCACCGCAATGGTCGCCGAAGGTGTCGACGTCAAAACGGCGCAGGTCAGACTCGGTCACTCCGATCCGCGATTGACCTTGGCCACTTATGCGCAAGCCACGACCGAAGGGGATAGGGCGGCCGCGGCCAAGTTGGGCAACCGACTGATGAAGGCATCCGACGTCGAAGATCGGAACAGGGGCTCGTCGTCTTAGATCCGGTGGCCGGTGCTCTCGCTCTGCGCTGTCGCCGAGGGCTTGAATGGCGCGATGGCTTTCGCCGGGAACCGGCGCGTGTCACAGTTGAGGGCACTTGTGGCAAGTACTCATAGATGATGACCCGTTCCGATGACCTGACCGGCGAAAGGGTGCTTGACCTCGACGACTTCGAGCGATTGTACGACTCAACAGCTGGTCCGGTCATGCGGTACTTCTTTCGGAGGACCGGTAGTGCCGAGACAGCTGCGGACTTGACCGCAGAGACCTTTGCTACAGCACTCATGTCGTTGAGCTCATACCGGCCTTCGAGGGGATCTCCCCGGCAGTGGCTATTCGGAATCGCACGCAATCAACTGTCTAGGTACCTGCGATGGCGACGCGTGGACTCCCGTGCGCGGAAGCGTCTTGGCATGCATCCTCAGGTCGATCTGGACAGTGAGTCACGAGATCGGATAGAGGACCTCATAGATCTCAAAGAGAGAATCGGCCAGCTAGATCAAGCGTTGGACACCCTCAGCCCGAAGCTCGCTTTGGCCGTGAACCTTCGCGTGGGCCATCAGCTTGCCTATTCGGAAGTCGCCCACGAGTTGGGGATCAGCGAGGCCACAGCGCGGGCTCGCGTTTCTCGAGGTCTCGCTCAGCTCGCAGAGGCACTCGAGGAGGAATTGTGAATCAGCCAATCCCATTCTTGGAGAACCTGAAGGAAGAGCTGATGGAGCATGCACCTCCACAGCCGGATGTCGCCCGTCCGCGGTTGCGTCGGCGGCCTCAATTGCGAGGTGCCTGGGTTGCAGTGGCCGCCTTCCTCGCCGTCGTTCTTGTCGGGGGAGTGACCTGGATTCTGCAATCCAGCGCACCCTCGGCAGCGGACCGTCCTCTAACCACCACGGACTGGGATCTGATGATCACGCTCCCGGTCGTGGAGGACGCTGACGCTGTCGTGTCCGAGATCGAGTCACTGCCTGGGGTTGTCGATGCCCAGTACTTTCCGGACGCGAGAATGCTTCAGAGCACACAAGCACCTCCGACCGGCGAGTTCGGCATCGCAGCCATCCTCATCCGTCTGGACAGTCCTGATAGCGCCGAGAAAGTTGCCACCAGCATTGCCACTAATTACGGCGAAGGCTTCAGGGCGACCTACTCCGACGAGATCGCCAGGGGCCTGGCTGACGGCTACTTCGACTTCGCGTCCGTCGGGGCGACCGTTCTTGGCGAAGACCCTCGGATACTCCAGCCGCCACTAGGGCCACAACCCGAATTCGACACATCGGGTCTCGGCACCCAGTTGTCGATGATCCCGGCAGAGTCAGGGGATGACATTCCAGACGCCTTCTTCGCTCAGGCCCAGGCGCCGCGAATGGGAGAACACGTCCTGAATCCGGATAGACCGGTCATCCATGTCGGCTACCTGGAGGAAATCGACACCAGGCTCATCGTCTACGGCACGAACTCGAATGGATACTGTGTCTCGGCAGACGGCGGTACGGCCTGTGGTGACTTCAGTCAGTATCCCCATGGCGTGGTCATGGTGGGCACGGGTTCCGGCGGTGGTGACGTCTCAGTGAGGGTCCCGGAAGGGACAGCCGTCGTCAGACTTTCGATCGATGCCAGCGAAGCCCAGTGGCAAAGACCACGCGGGGGCTGGGCGCTGTTCCCACTGACAGTCCGCGACCCGGCTCTATTCACGGTCGAGGCCTATGACGCCGAGGGCACGTTGATGGGGCAGTGGGAGCAGAACGGCTAAGCAGACTCAGTCACATCAATGCCAGGGAGCACGCCTTGCGAGTCACGACATTGACCGTTACCCCCAGATTCTGGATGTTCGATAAATGTTCGATGAAACGACCGAGGTGCCGGCCGGAAGCCTGTTTGCAAGCCTCTGACCAGCACCTATGTGGTCGGGACGGCGGGATTTGAACCCACGACCTCAGCGTCCCGAACGCTGCGCGCTACCAAACTGCGCCACGTCCCGTTTCGGTAGTGCAAGTGTAGGGAGCATCCACCGCCACGCCACCTCCGCGGTCCGCGGAGAAGGGAGCTAGATCAGGAGCTCGGCGATCTGGACGGCGTTGAGGGCTGCGCCCTTGCGGAGATTGTCCCCCACCACCCACAGATTGAGACCACCAGGCTCGCCGACGGTGGCACGGACCCGACCGACCAGGACATCGTCGAGACCGGCCGAGTCGAGCGGGGTGGGGATCTTGTCGGTCCACACCTCGACACCGGGCGCCGCCACCAGGGCCTCGATCGCCTCCGCCGGCGTGATCGAGCCATCGAACCTCATCGTGGCGGCGATCCCATGACCCACCAGGGTGGGGACACGCACACAAGTTGGCTCCACCAGCAGGTCAGGAGCGTCGAGGATCTTCCGGGACTCGTTGACCAGCTTCCACTCCTCGTCGGTGTATCCGAGCTCTGTCTCATGGCCGGCGAATGGCAGGACATTGAATCCGATCGGGCGGGCATAGATGTGGCTCCCAGGATCGTCCCATCCGCCCTCCATCATCCTTTGGACGTCGGGACGAAGCCGATCGACCTGACCCAGCAACTCGGTGACCCCCTGCTGGCCCGATCCGGAGACCGACTGGTACGAAGTGGCGACCATCGATCTGAGAACGGCGTGCCGGTGCAACGGCCCCGCCGCCATCATCAGGGCCATGGTCGTGCAGTTCGGGTTGGCGATTATCCCCCGATGCCCGGAGACGGCCTCATCGTTGACACCGGCCACGATGAGGGGGACATCGGGATCCATGCGGAAAGCCGACGAGTTGTCGACCACCACCGCACCCGCCGATGCAAATCTCGGTGCGTGGTCACGTGACCGGTCACCGCCGGCCGAGAACAGGGCGATGTCGATGCCCGACGGGTCGGCGGTCGCCAGGTCCTCGACCTCGATCTCGCCCCACTTCGTCTCGACCCGTTTCCCGGCGGAACGCTCCGAAGCGAGCAGCCGCAACCCACCGAGCGGGAACCCGCGGCCCTCCAGAACGGAGACCATTGTTTGACCAACCACCCCGGTGGCACCGGCCACCGCCACCACACGATCGCTCACGCCCCCACCTCCTCGGAGACCATCGGTGGCTCGAATGCCCGGTGCAGGGCCTGCACCGCCGCCTCCACCTGTTCGGCCCTCACCACACAGGAGATCCGGATGGTCGACGTCGAGATCATCTCTATGTTGATACCGGCCTCGGACAACGCCCTGAAAGTGGTCGCCGCCACTCCCGGATGGGACTTCATGCCTGCCCCGACCAACGAGACCTTGCCGACCTCGGTGTCGACATCGACAGACCGGGCGCCGATCTTCGCCGCCATCTCCTTGGTGATCTGCTCGGCCTCTTCGATGTTGGTGCGAGGGACCGTGAAGCTGATGTCGGTCGTCCCGTCATGGGCAACGTTTTGGACGATCATGTCCACGTTGACCCCTGCGTCAGCCAGAGGGCCGAACACCGATGCGGCCACACCTGGCTGGTCGGGCACGCCGTTTATGGTCAGCTTCGCCTCCGAGCGGTCGTGGGCGATGCCACTGATGATGGCTTGCTCCATGGTCGTCTCCTTGACCCAGGTCCCTTCGGAGTCATGGAATGATGATCGAACGTGTATTGGAATGTTGAATCTCCTGCCGAATTCGACTGACCGGGACATGAGGACCCCGGCTCCGCCCGCCGCCAACTCGAGCATCTCGTCAAACGATATCTCAACCAACTTCCTTGCCTCGGGCACGATCTTCGGATCGGCGGTGAACACGCCGTCCACATCGGTGTAGATCTCACAGACGTCGGCGTCGAGGGCGGCGGCCAGAGCCACTGCCGTGGCGTCGGAACCACCCCTTCCCAGAGTCGTGATCTCCTTGGATTCGGGGTCCACTCCCTGGAACCCGGCGACGATCACGACCTTTCCCTCACCAAGTGAGTCGCGGACCCTCTGGCCTGTGATCTCCCGGATGCGGGCCTCGCCGTGTGACGAGTCGGTGAGTATCCCGGCCTGGGATCCGGTGTAGCTGACGGCCGGTATGCCCCGGGTCTCCAAAGCCATGGCCAGAAGGGCCATGGAGATCCTCTCTCCGGCCGTGAGCAGCATGTCCATCTCCCGCGGGGGGGGATTGTCGGTGATCTGGGCGGCGAGCCTTATCAGCTCGTCGGTGGTCTGACCCATCGCCGAGACGACGACCACGACATCGCTCCCCTGGACACGAGCCGTCTGCACGCGGTCGGCCACGGCGCTGATCCTGGTCGGGTCGGCAACCGAGGTGCCTCCGTACTTCTGAACTACAACCGGCATGACCCTCACAGTTTGGAGCCTCCGGCCCCCGAATACGAACACACCAGGGGATTGGCCCGGGCCGCCGCCTAAAGTCGCTCCGCCATGACCGACAGACGCAGGCGCCAGAAAGAACAGCGGGCCGCGAAGAAAAAGGCCGAGAAGAAGCACGAGGCGCGCCGCGAGCTGACGAGGAGGCTGGCGATCGCCCTCGGGTTCGGTGTGGTCGTGGTGACGCTCTTCTCACTGGGCACCTTCCTGGGAGGCGGAGAGGACAAGCTTCCCAGCGGTTACGAGGGGTTTCGGAACCAGGACACCGCTTGTGGGGCTGAGGCCCCCGACCCCGAGCCGGTGGTCACTTTCGAAGAGCCGGTGCCCCAGGACGACGTCACCGCCGACAGCGTGGTGACGGCCACGATCGAGACCTCGTGTGGTCCCCTCGTGATCGCCCTCGATCCGGCCGGTGCGCCCCAAACCGTCAACTCATTCGTCTTCCTCGCCCGACAGGGCTTCTACGACGGGCAGGTCTTCTACCGGATCTTCGATGGCTTCAAGGTCGAGGCCGGGGACCCCACCGCCGACGGCACGGGTGGCCCCGGCTATCGAGTCCCGGACGAGTTTCCACCCAGCGACTTCGAATACGGCAAAGACGTGGTGGCCATGGCCAACCAGGGCAAGAGGACCACCGGGAGCCAGTTCTTCATCGTTCTGAGCGACGACGCCGCGGCTCTCAACCCCGTGTTCAACGTCCTGGGCACACTGACCTCTGGACACGACACCCTCGACCGCATGGTGCAAGTCCCCGTGGCGCGACGACCGGGCACGAGGGAGGACAGCTTGCCGCTGGAGACCGTGTACATCGAGAGTGTCACCATCGATGTAGCCGGATCTTGACACTCGCGGGCGGCAAGATCAGGGGTTAGGAGCCCGATGACAGTCGACCTGCACACACACTCCACGGCATCCGACGGATCCATCCGACCGTCCGCCCTCGTGGAAATGGCCGCCGCGCGCGCCTTGAGCGCCATCGCCCTCACCGATCACGACACCCTCGAGGGCCTGCCGGAGGCACGCCACACCGCATCGGCTCTCGGAGTCGAGATCATCCCCGGGACCGAGCTCTCCCTCGAGTTCGAAGGCGGTGCGATGCATCTCGTCGTGCTGTGGCTGGAACCAGGTGATGGAGCGCTCCAGAGCAGGCTGGGGTCGCTACAGGCCGGCCGGGCCGTGAGAAACTCCGCGATCGTCGACCTGCTCAACTCCCACGGGATGACGATGACGATCGAAGAGGTCCAGGAGGAGGCAGGAGCCGGTTCGGTGGGCCGACCCCACATCGCCGCCGTGATGCTGCGGAGGGGATACGTCTCCTCGATCAACGAGGCCTTCGATCTATGGCTGGGCTCGGGCTGTCCCGCCTATGTGGGGCGTCCCCGACTCGGCCCCGAGGAGGCGATCGGCATCGCCCGGGAGCAGGGAGCGGTCCCCATCCTCGCCCATCCCCACACTCTCGGGATCAACACCGCCTCGGAGATGGGGGCTTTGTTGCGAAGGCTGCATGACGCCGGCCTGGTGGGCCTGGAAGCATTTTGCGCCGGCTACCGGAGGCACGAGCGAGAAGGCTATGGCTATCTGGCGAGACGATTCGATCTGATTCCCTCTGGCGGCAGCGACTATCACGGCAGCTACAAGCCGGGGCTCGAGCTCGGCACCGGATACGGCGATCTCCACATTGGTGACGACGTTCTCGAAGAGCTGCGCGCTCGGTCGGGCGGGGTATGAGCCGTCCGATGCGCATGGGGGCGGCAGCCGGTGTCGTCTCTCTCAGCGTGCTGCTGTCCCGGCTCCTCGGTCTGGGACGGGAGGCGCTCCTCGCCTCCCTCATCGGGCTGAACACGAGCGGCGACCTCTATCGGGACGCCTTCGCCATCCCCGATTTCTTGAACTACCTGCTCGCCGGTGCATACCTGACCATCACACTGATACCCATCCTCAGCCGTCATCTCGAGAACGGCGACGAGCAGCGGGCCAGTGAGGCGTTCACCTCGATCTTCCGCTTCGTGGGCTGGGCGGTCCTCGGGATCACCGCCGCGATGTGGCTTGCCGCCGACCCACTCGTCTCGCTCATCTTCCCCAAGGTCGTCGAGCACGATCGCCTCGTCTACCTGACACGTCTCGTGCTCCCGGCGCAGGTCTTCCTGGTGACCGGAGCATTGCTCATCGCCGTCCAGTACACGCATCGTCGGTTCACGATCCCTGCGCTGGCGCCCCTGGTCTACAACATCGGGATCATCGCCGGAGGTCTCATCGGGGCGGCCGTCGGCGACCCGAGCCCGGAGTCCTTTCTCTGGGGCGCCGTCGCCGGATCGGCGATCGGCAACTTCGGGCTCCAATATCTCGGCGCCCGGTCGACCGGCACCTGGCTGACCAAGGTGCGTCGAGAGAACTCGGCGGTTCGAGAGTATCTGTGGCTCGCACTCCCCCTGATGCTGGGACAGTCGATTGCCGTCCTCGATGAGCAATTCGTGAGGTGGTTCGGCCAAATCGAGGTGGGAGCTACCTCCGCCCTCAGCTTCGCCCGGCAGATAAACATGGTTCCGGTCGGGGTGATCGCCCAGGCGGCCGGTGTGGCCGCATACCCGTTCCTGGCACGCCTGGCGGCCGGAGGGGACAGTGAAGGGTTGACCAGGACCACCTCACGGGCCGCTCGGAACACCGTATTCGTGGCGGCCGGGGCGACCGCCGCCCTCGTGGTGTTGGCGAGGCCGGTCGTTCGCCTCCTCTATCAGTACGGGAAGTTCACCGCCGCCGACGTCGACCTGGTCGCATCACTCCTGGTGATCTATGCGTTCTCCATTCCTGCCTGGGGTCTGCACCAGATCCTGTCGAGGCACTTCTACGCCAAGAGGAAGATGTGGACGGTGGTGGTCATCGGGACCATCGGCACCGTCATCGCCATCCCAACTTGGCTCGGTCTCCATGAGCTTTTCGGCATCGAGGGATTCGCCCTCGCCTCCACCCTGGTGATGGTGACCTACTCACTGGGGCTTCTCTGGGCCTGGGGTCGCGACTCGGGTTGGGAGGCCGTCCGCCGGCTGGCACCGTCCCTCCTCCGCGGTGTGATATCGGCAGTCGTCGGGGCACTCCTCGCCTATCCGCTGGTCAACCTCATGTTTGGCAGCGAGTTGGGGATCGTCTCCGGGCTGGCGGCGGCGCTGGTCGGAGGGATCACCGCCATCGGCGCCTTCCTGGGGGTTGCCTACCTGCTACGAGCCCCCGAGCTTCGAGACCTGCTGCGGAGGGACACCAAGGCCTAGGGATGCGGCTCGTGCCTTTGCATGGCCCGAGGCGTCATGTCGGTCGGATGATGTCCATGGGCAAAGTGGGCTCATCGGGCTGGACTGCCAACACCCATGGCGAAAGGGAGCGTGACCCGTTGCCCTGACGTTGACGCGCCGCTCGACTCTCCTCGGACAAGCGATCGAGGACCACGGCGATGACGGCCGCCTCGAACGCCCCCGCCCCACCTTTGATTTCTATTGCATCAGCCATTGGACTTCTCCACGAGCTCGATCAAGGTACCAGCGAGGTCTGCGGGATGAACAAAGGCGATTCGAGATCCACCGCCTCCGAGTCGGGGCTCCTCATCGATGAGGCGGGCGCCCTCCTCGCGAAGATGGGCCAATGCCTGGTCTAGGGAGGCAACGAGGTATGCGACGTGGTGTAGCCCCTCCCCGTGACGGGACAGGAAGCGGCCAACGGGTGTGTCCACGTCGAGGGGTTGCAGCAGCTGGATGAAGGAGCCGCCCACGGGGATCATCGCTTCCTCCACGCCCTGGCTCTCGACGACTTCTCGATAGAGAGGCTCCACGCGATAGCGGTTTCGATAGCCGGCGAGAGACTCATCGAGATCTTCAACGGCGATTGCGACATGGTCGAGGTTGAGGAGTTTCACGGAGAGCAGCGTATTTGAGCCGAGCAGGCGGTGTCGCGGAGCACCTGTAGCATCCCAGAGAAGGAGGTCTCTTCGAAACATGGGCAATCCGGTCATCGCAGGAGCAGCTCGAACCCCTATCGGCAGATATGGCGGCAGCCTCAGTGGTCTGCGGTCGGTCGATCTGGGTGGGGCGGCGATCGCCGGCGCGATGGAGCGCAGCGGCGTGGACCCATCGGTGGTGGACGAGGTCCTCTTCGGACACGTCCTACAGGCAGGAGAAGGTCAGATCACCTCCCGCCAGGCCGCTCTGAAGGGCGGCCTGCCCATGACCATCCCGTCGACGACCATCAACAAAGTGTGCCTGTCGGGAATGTCGGCCATTGGTCACGCCGCCCGGGCCATCAGACTCGGCGACTCGAGCTTCGTGATGGCGGGTGGAATGGAGAGCATGTCGAATGCACCGCACGTCGTTGGCGAGCTTCGTTGGGGTGTCCGCATCGGAGATGCCACTCTCGTCGACGTGATGCAGCATGACGGGCTCTTCTGCGCCATCGACCATTGCACCATGGGTGAGTCCTCCGATCACAAGAACGAGCGGCTTGGAATCGGCCGAGACGAGCAGGACGAATGGGCCGCCCGCAGCCACCAGAGAGCAGCGGAGGCCACCGCCAACGGGACTTTTGCCAAGGAAATAGCGCCGGTGGCGGTGCCCCAGCGAAAGGGTGAACCGGTGCTGGTCGAGGTGGACGAGGGAATTCGAGCCGGATCCACTGCCGCATCTCTCGCCGAGCTCAACCCTTCTTTTGTCCCAGGTGGGACGATCACTGCCGGGAATGCCTCGCAGATCTCCGATGGGGCGGCGGCCTTGCTCGTGGCCGACCGGGACTCCGCTCAGGCGGCCGGTGCGCCGATCCTGGCGGAGATCCTGGCCTACGGGCAGATCGGCGGTGTCGACGCCACGCTCCACGAGCGACCCGCCGAGGCATTGTCGGTAGCCCTGAAGAAGGCGGGGCTGGACGTCTCCGACCTCGATTTGGTCGAGATAAACGAGGCTTTCGCGGCCGTCTCGTTGTGGTCGGCCCGTCTGCTCGACCTCCCCGAGTCGAAGGTCAACGTGAATGGCGGTGCCGTGGCGCTCGGTCACCCTCTCGGGGCAACCGGAGCGCGGCTGGTGGTGACGCTGCTCAACGCCCTCGTGTCCCGGGGCGGCGGCATCGGTGCGGCGACGTTGTGTGGTGGTGGTGGCCAGGGCGACGCGATCGTCATCAAGGTGGCCGACTGATGGTCGAGCCTGTCGAGCGAAACCTCGGCCTCGACCTGGTTCGGGTCACCGAGACGGCTGCCATGGGAGCGGCCCGGTGGCTGGGCAGGGGGGACAAGGAGGCCGCCGATCAGGCGGCGGTCGATGGCATGCGTCTCCATCTCTCCACACTCGATATCGACGGTCTGGTGATCATCGGAGAAGGCGAAAAGGACAACGCCCCGATGCTGTTCAACGGCGAAAGGGTGGGGACGGGTCACGGCATGGTGGTCGACGTCGCGGTCGATCCGGTCGACGGCACCACCCTCACTGCATCGGGGATACCCGGAGCCATTGCCGTGATCGCCTTGGCCGAAGGTCGCGGGACGATGTACGCCCCGGGATCGCTGGTCTACATGGACAAGATCGCAGTCGGGCCGGAGGCGGCCGGGGTTATCGATCTCGAGGCTCCCGTCGAGCACAACCTTCGCCAGGTCGCCAAGGCGAAGCACAAGGACGTGAACGACCTGAGGGTGCTGATACTCGACCGTCCCCGCAATCAGGGGTTCGTCGACGAAGTCCGATCGGCGGGCGCACGAATCTCCCTGATAAGGGATGGTGACGTCGCCGGCGCCATCTCCACTGCCCAGGATGAGACCGCCGCCGACATACTGCTCGGTATCGGCGGCTCCCCCGAGGCCGTCATCGCTGCGGCGGCCCTCCTCTGCACCGGTGGTGAGATCCAATGCAAGCTCTGGCCACGGGATGAGTCAGAGCGACAGCGCGGCTTGGACGAGGGTCTCGACCTCGACGCCGTGATGACCACCACGGACCTCGTCTCGTCGAGGAATGTGTTCTTTGCGGCCACGGGTGTCACCGGTGGGGAGTTCCTGCCGGCCGTGGAATTCCGCCGTGACGACGAGGTGGTCACCCACTCGGTGATCATGCGATCGAAGACCGGCTCGGTTCGGGTCATGGAGGCGCACCACCAGATCGCGCGACTCAGGGAGATCTCGGCACAGACCCTCGACTGAGCCGGCAACAACCGGCCGGAAAAGGACCGGGCCGAGAAGCCCCATCAGCCACTGAGCCCGGAATGACGCCATGTCCGGGCCACCCAGCCCGCCGCTACCACGACGGCGGCCACCCCGGCGGCGCGGACCATGACTCCGGAAGCCTCGGTCCTGCTAACAACGAGATCCACCGTCTCGACGCCAACGGCGACGAGGAGCGACACGAGCAAGGCACGACCCAAGACCCACCACGTCTCAGAGGCGCGCGCACGGAACCTGAACGAGGCGCTGGCGAGCTCGACGATCAGAACCAGCGTCATGGCGTAGGCCCACAACGGGATGAGGGGATCGGTCGCCAATGTGGAGACGACGGCGACCCGGAGGACGAAAGCAACGGCGACGGCGGTGACGGAACCCCGGTATCCATACAAGAGGCCGATGCTCAACACGGCCACACCGGCCCACGAGATCATTGCCGCTATCCCGGCGCCTTGGGTCGAAGGCACGGTTGCCGCCAGTCCGGCGGCCAACGCCACCGAGGCGGCCGCGGTCAGCCAAGCCGTCTTCGCCATGCGGTCCTCCATTGACTGAGCTCGGCCAGCGGAACGTCGGGTGGATCAGGCCCACGCCAGGTGACTATTGGAATTCCCTCGGATACGAGGCGGTCTCGGAGACGATCGCGCTCCATGGCCCAGATCCGCCGTCCCAACTCACGTGGCGCTCCGTCAGGCGGCGACAGGAGATGCTCCAGCTCGATCTCCACCACCGATATGTCGACACCGGAGCGCCGGAGACCGTGGATCACGCCAGCCATCTCAGGATCGAGCAAGGGGGTGAGCGCTATGACCATCGACGGTCGTCTCGCCGCCCTGAGGACCGCCCGCTGGGCGGCCTCCCACACGACCTCACCCGGAGTCACACCCATCAGCTGCTCCAACAACCTCCTCCGGTGCAGCTCGCCCATCCCTGGGTAGACCCAACGGCACAACCCATCCACCGTGACCAGCCCGAGGCGGTGATGACGCCTTCCGTGAGCTTGGAGGAGCGCTGCAGCCATGCGCACCGATCGATCCACCAGGGGCGTCATGGCGGTTCCGGACTCGACCTGGCCGTCGATCATGATCACGACGTCTCCGTTTCTCTCCGGATGACGCTCGTTCACCCACTTCTCTCCAAACCGAGACGACACCCGCCAGTTCACCGCACGCGGATCGTCCCCGGTCTGGAACGGGCGCAGGTCGGCGAACTCCGACCCGATCCCCCGTCGGTTCGAGACCAGGTCACCCACGTGGAGGTTCGTCTCGAGCGGAGATAGAAGAGCCCTGATCGTCGACTCCTCGGGTACTACCACGATGGATTGCCGATGGCCGCTCTCGACCACGACGTCGAACATTCCCAGGGGTGAATCCGTGGACACGGCAAACGGGCCGATGGACGGCCGACCCCAGCTGGTGGCCACTGCCGTCACCTTCAGCTCCAACGTCTCCCGCACCCTGCCGAGGGCGACGGTGCTCTCATCGAGTCTTCTGCCGCCGACCACTCCGACGATCTCGACTCCTCGACATCGGAGATCGATCAGCGTCCGGCCCAGCGTGCCGACCGGCTCGAGCCGAACCTCGAACTCGAAGCTCACACCCTCCACTGCGGAGATCGGCAGGTGGGAGACGCTCACCTCCAGCCGGGAAGTCTCGCCCCCGGCCAGGCCGACGATCGCCAGGGCGAGGAGGAGTGAGCCGATGATCGCCGGCGCCGGGTCGCCCACCGCCAATGCGGCCACCAGTCCGACGATCCCCCCTGTCACATATGCCCGTAGCCGCGGGCTGGGCCGCCCGATCACGGCATGTGGTCTGTGGGATGAGCAGGCGGAGTGGGAACTTGGGCGAGACACTCCTCGACGACTCGCTCTTCACTCAGATCCTGCGCCCAAAACTCCGGGCGGAGGATCAAACGATGGGCCAATGCCGCGACCGCCACCTCCTGGACGTCATCTGGCACAACGAACGATCGCCCCGACATCGCCGCCCGCGCACGCGACAGCTTCATGAGGGCGAGAGAGCCACGGGGGCTCGACCCGACCCTCACCCGCCCGGAGGCCCTCGTCGCCGCGACGAGATCGACCATGTACTTGCCGACGGATTCGGAGACATGGACGGTCTCCACGAGCGCTTGCATCGCAAGCAACGTGTGCCGGTCTATCACCACATCCAGGTCGACATCGTCGGAGCCGCGCAGAGCTCGCTGGTGCAGAACGTCCCACTCCGACTCTCTGCTGGGATACCCGAGACGGGTCCGCACCATGAAGCGGTCCACCTGAGCCTCGGGCAGCGGGTAGGTCCCCTCATACTCGATCGGGTTCTGGGTTGCGATGACGAGAAACGGGGGACCGAGGCGCCGACTCACCCCGTCGGTGGTCACCTGCCGCTCCTGCATGGCCTCGAGCAGTGCGGCCTGCGTCTTGGCCGGTGCGCGGTTGACCTCGTCGGCGAGAAGGAGATTGGCGAATACCGGTCCATGCCGGAATTCCGGCCGACCGGTGTCGGGATCGAGGACGAGAGATCCCGTGATGTCCATCGGCATCAGGTCAGGGGTGAACTGAACCCTGTTGAAGTCGAGCCCGGCGGCGGCGGCAAAGGACCGGGCGAGCAGAGTCTTGGCCAGCCCGGGGAGATCCTCGATGAGGATGTGCCCGTTGGCCAGGATCGAGGTGAGGGTCAGCTCGAGAACCGGCCGCTTCCCGATGACCGCCTTCTCGACTTCGTCCAGCAGGGCACCCGACAACTCGCCGACGCCTGCCATCTCCATCTGTGCCCGGCTCATAGGGCCTCCAGGGAGGAAACGACGTCTTCGAGCAGACCCAGGTCGACCGGATCCGAGGTCGGGGTCGCCAGCCAAGCCCACTGTCGTTCGCCGAGGACGGCGGCGGGGTCGGTCGAAGCCGGATCGATTCCCATGCGCGAGAGCCTATGGGCGGCGATACGACCCAGTGCCGGCTGGAGGCGGCGCTCAGGGGCGAGATGTCCACCGATCGCGTCGACCACCATCAGCTCGGTCGAAGCAACACTGCGGGGAAGACGATTGGTGCTGATGCGGGACATCGGCAACAGAGGCTGGTCATCGGCCTCGCCCACCGAGGGGAGGGAGCGCATCTCCATCACCACGACGGCAAGGAGGATGACTTCCCAGACCAACAGCTCCGACTCGTTCTGGAGCTGTGAGAGGGCCACCGCCGCCAGAGCAGCGATCCCGACAGCCCTCACCAGGAGCCGACCGACGCTCCGACTCACCATGCCTCACTTTCGATGGACTCGAGAAGTTGTCGCGATGACTCCTCGGCCTCCAGCGCATCCGCCTCTGCGGGGACGCCGCCGCCAAATCGTGCCGCCTGTTGGTGTCGCAGAAGACGGGAGAGGTGACCCGAATCGAGGCTCATCTCGGGGGCCACCCTTCCCAGGTGCCTGGTCTCGGTCTCGATCTCGAGACGGGGATGCCCAACGTTGGCGAGCCCTTCCTCGAATTCGACATAGGAATTGAGGATTCGCGATCGGGGATCTTCACCCAATACCCGCAGCCGTGGGGTCATACCGCCTTGTCCCGGCCTGGGGAGCCTTGTCTCGTGCTGTCCCACGGTGGCGAAAGGCGGTGTCACCGACCGGATCGACAGGCCGATCCTGGTCAGAGTGGCCGCGATCACGGCCGCCAGCAGGACGGCGAACAGCCAGGCGCCGCCGGCGCCGCCCGAGGACTCGGAGGCGTCCCCCACGACGTCCTGGCCACCGGAGCCGCCATCGGAGAAGAATGCCAGGGCAGCTGGGCGGAGAAAGCGGTAGGCGAGAACGAAGATCGCGATCGCAATCAAGAGCCCGATCATGCTCCGGCCGCGACGTTCTTCACGCGGCTTCACCTCACGGAGGCCGAGCACGAACATCACCGCTCCGATCACCGCCAACGCGAGTATCACCCAGGCGAGGACCGCGCTCAGGTCTATGTCGGCTCTCATCTGGAGGTCGAGCCAAGGCTCCTCTCCGTCTCTCCCCGGGAGCGAGCTCGCTGCCGTTGCGACGACGAATCCGAGCAAGACCATCGCCAAAGCGGCCGTGATCATTGCTGTCGTGCGTCGTCGCGGGGTCATTTGCCCGGCCCGGCCGACATCTTCCCGGCGGCCAGGTCCACGGCCTCGAGCAGCGACGAAGCGACCGGGACGCCATGCGACATCAGCATCTCGATGTGATGCGACCCGCCGTCGTAAAGCACCGCCGCCGACCCCGTCTCCCCGGCGGCGGCCGCATCGTCAGGGGTGTCGCCTATGACCACCGCCATTCCACCGTCGATGCTCAACGAGTCGAGGTGCGCTTTCAGATGGACGGCCTTGTGACCTCCATCGGGCCATGAAACCCCGTCGACACGGGTGAACCACTGCTCCAAGCGGTGATGGCCGACGATCTCTCCCAGGAAGTCTCCGGCCGACATCGACAGCAACGACTGAGTCCATCCCAATTCACTCACGCGGGCCAACGCCTCACGTGTGTCGGCGGTGAGGGGAGCCCCTCTCGCCCGAGAGTCGTACTCGCGATGAAACGTCTCGTTGAGTGAGCGCCACTCTTCGTCGCTCACGCTTCGGGCGAACAACGAGTCATAGAACCGCCGCACCGGCCTGATGAAGTGATGACGGTAGGTATCGGCGTCGATGGCCGGGATCCCATGCGATTCCAGGCCAACGTTGACCGACTCGATCACGATCTCGAGGTCGTCGAGCAATGTCCCGTTCCAGTCCCAGACGATGTGCCTTCGCGTCACGGCCACAGGATACGGGTTACGAGAAATCCCCGTCCTCCATCGCCCGCGGCGACCTGCCCTTGGGTTAGGGTGCCGTCGCAGATGCGGAGGAGGTAGCCATGACCGACCAGCAGCGCAGTGACATTGGCCCGGTCTTCAGGGTGCTGCTCCGCTACCAGCAGTGGGCGGACGCCCTCTCCGAGAAGACGGGGACCCTCTCGAAGTGGGCGGTCATCGCCACAGTGGCCGTTGGCTTCATCAACGTCCTGCTTCGCTACATCAGCAGGTTCGTTGGCGCCCGGCTCACCAACAACGGGATGATCGAAGCCCAGTGGTACCTCTATTCGCTGATCTTCCTTCTCGGTTTCGGATACATCCTGAAGCATCAGATCAACGTCAGGGTGGACTTCTGGTTTGGCAACCAATCGCCCAAGACGAAGGCGAAAATCGACTTCTTCGGCCACATCTTCGCCCTCCTGCCCTTCGTGGTGATGGGCATCTGGATCTCCGTTCCGCAGGTGATGACCTCATGGCGGCTCAACGAGCAGTCGCCCGACCCCTCGGGTCTGCCACGCGCCCCGATAAAGACGATGATCGCCGTGGCCTTCATCCTGCTGTTCATCCAGTCACTGTCGGAGATGATCAAGCTCTACGCCATCCTCACCGAGCGCGCCGCCATGACCGAAGTCGGCTACGAGCTGCCCGACAAGCCGATCCGGATCGAATGAGGGCCCGATGAACACCGAGGTGCTCGCGATCATCATGTTCGCCGTCTTCATGGTGATCATCCTGTCCGGATACCCGGTCGCCTTCTCGTTTGCCGGCACCGCGGTCGTGTTCTTCGCCATTGGGCTCATCTTTGGCGACCTTCGGATCCAGATATTGAGTGGGATGTTCAACAAGTGGTTCGCAGACGCCGTTGCCAACCAGCTGTTCCTCGCCATCCCGTTCTTCGTGTTCATGGGGGCGGTGTTCGAGAAATCGGGCTTGGCGGAGAAGCTGCTGACCACCATCGGCTTTCTCATGGGCCCTCTTCGAGGCGGGATGGCCGTGGCGGTGGTCGTGGTCGGCACACTTCTCGCTGCGGCAACCGGAGTGGTGGCGGCCACCGTCATAGTGATGGGCATCCTCTCGCTGCCGGTGATGGTCAAGTACAACTACGACCACAAGCTGGCCGCCGGTGTGATCGTCGCCTCGGGCACACTCGCCCAGCTGATCCCCCCGAGCCTGGTTCTCATCGTCCTGGCTCAGTTCATCCCGGTGTCCGTAGGCGAGTTGTTCGCGGGGGCCCTGATACCGGGTGTGATGCTGGCGGCCATCTTCGCCATCTATGTGGTGGCGATCGCCTACATCAAGCCGGGCACCGCCCCGGCAATCCCGAAGTCGGAGCGGACCATGACCGGTGGTCAGCTGGCGGTGGAGGCCCTCAAGGTCGTCGTACCGCCGCTGTTTCTCATCTTCGCCGTGCTCGGCTCGATCTTCTTTGGCATCGCCACTGCCTCCGAGGCCGGAGCAGTGGGGGCGATAGGAGCGGTCATCCTGGCGCTCGCCTATCGGACCTACAACTGGAGGATGATCCTCGACGCGGCGCGGAGCACGTCGAACATCACGTCTTTGGTCCTGCAGATCCTGTTCGCATCGAGCTTCTTCGCCCTGGTGTTCCAGCAGCTCGGTGGACAGGACCTGATAACCAACTGGCTGCTCTCGATCCCCGGCGACAAGTGGGGATTCATCATCGCCGCCAACATCATCGTCTTCCTCCTCGGGATCAACCTCGAGTTCCTGGAGATCTCGTTCATCGTGATGCCATTGTTCGTGCCGGCGGCGATCGCCCTCAACATCGATCTGGTCTGGTTCTCGGTGATGATGGCGATCAATCTCAACATGGCGTTCATCTCTCCCCCGGTCGGCTTCTCGCTCTTCTACCTCCAGTCGGTGGCGCCACCCGAAGTGAAGACCTCAGAGATCCATCGCGGGGCGCTCCCATTCATGGCGTTGCAGAGTTTCGGGCTGGTCCTGGTGATGCTCTTCCCCCAGACCGTCACCTGGCTCGTCGAGCAGTTCGGGCTCCGCGAGGCACCGGTCAAGGCCATGGCCGGCCTGTTGCACCTCTGAGCGAGTTTGCAAGTCACACATTGAAACGGCCCGCCGATCGGCGGGCCGTTTCCTCGTTCTCGTCGGTGGTCTAGAACTGGCTCTGGTAGTTGCTCATGGCCTTCTCGGCCACACCATGCCACTCCTGGATGTCGGACCGGAATGCCTTCCAATTGTCGAAGATGGAGGCAAAGTCCTCATCGGCCGCCGCATTCTCGTCATACAGCTCGAACGCTGCCTCCTCGGCCGCCTGCATCACATCGTCCGGGAACGGAAGGAGTGTTATGTCCGAGTTGGACAGGATCTCCTGCAAGGCCCCCGGGTTCAATGCGTCGTATTTGGCGAGCATCGTGGTGTTCGCCTCATAGGCCGCCGACTTGATCACTTCCTGATATTCCTCGGGCAGCTTGTTCCAGCTGTCCAGCGAGATCTGCACCTCGAGTGTTGGCCCTGGCTCCCACCACCCCGGGTAGTAGTAGAAGTCGGACACCGACTGCAGGTCGAGCTTCTGATCGTCATAGGGACCGACCCACTCGGCTGCGTCAACGGCACTGGTCTGTAGTGCCTGGAAGATCTCGCCTCCAGGTATGACCTGCACCAACACGCCGAGCTTCTCCATGACGGCCCCGCCTAGCCCCGGGATTCTCATCCTGAGACCCTGCAGGTCCGCCAGCGAGGCGATCTCCTTGCGGAACCATCCACCCATCTGGGTCCCGGTGTTGCCGGCCGGGAACTGGATTGCGTTGAAGCGATCGGCATAGACCTGCTGCATCATGTCCAGACCGCCGCCCTCATGGAGCCAGGCGTCGTTTTGACGCGCCGTCAACCCGAACGGCAGAGCAGTGCCAAATGCGTTGAGCTGGGCCAACCCGACGTAGTAGTACGAAGCCGTGTGACCGGCGTCGATGGTCCCATTCTGAACCGACTGCAGGATCTCGAGAGCAGGAACCACCTCACCACCGGGCTTGGCGGTGATGGTGAACTTGCCACCGGTCAGGGCCGTGACCCGCTCGGCAAAGCGCTCGGCTCCGCCATAGATCGTGTCCAGGGCGACCGGCCAACTGGTCGGGAGTTCCCACTCGACCGTGGGGAGACTGTCGTTCTGCAGGGCCTCGTCGAGATTGCTGTCTCCTGTGCTGCAAGCTGCCAGGGCCGCCGCACCAAAGGCGCCCTTGGCGGCAAGGCTGAGAAATTCTCGTCTTTCCAATGCTCCTCCTTTGTGTCCCTCGGGGCGTCTTCGCACCCTACCCGGGGGCCTTCGATCGATGTCGGAGGGAGAGGTTTCTAGAGCTCCATGCGACCGCTGAGGGCGCGGCCCAGAGTGAGCTCGTCGGCATAATCGAGGTCGCCACCTACGGGCAGACCCGAGGCGAGACGGGTCACCTTCACGCCGAGCGGCTTGAACTCACGGGCGAGATACATGGCGGTGGCATCACCCTCGACCGTTGGGTTGGTGGCGGCGATGAGCTCGGATATGCCTTCCGGCTCCAGACGCTCCCGTAGCTGGTCGAATCTGAGCTGCCCCGGGCCGATCCCGTTGATCGGTGACAGCGAGCCACCCAGCACGTGATAGCGGCCCCGGAACTCCTGGGTTCGCTCCACCACGACGATGTCCTGTGGCCGCTCGACGACGCACACGATGCTGGGATCGCGCCGAGTGTCGCGGCAGATGGCACATTCCTCGCCCGCTGCGACGTTGAAGCACCTGGTGCAGAGCGAGACCTGATCACGCATGTCCGAGATAGCCGAGGCCAGCCGTTTGGCATCGACTTCTTCCACCGAGAGGAGGTGAAAGGCGAGACGTTGAGCCGTCTTCTGACCGATCCCCGGCAGACGGGCCATCTCGTCGATGAGACGCTGTACCGGCCCTTCGAACATCAGCCGAGGAGACCGCCCAAGTCGAGACCCCCGGTGAGCCCGCCCAATTGGTCGGAGGCAGCATCGGCTGCCGACTGAAAAGCTTGGCGGATCGCCGCCACAACGAGATCCTCCAGCATCTCGACGTCGTCGGGATCGACCACCTCGGGCGAGATGCTGACTTCCACCAGCTCCTGGGCACCCGTCACCACGGCCGTGACCATCCCACCACCGGCAGTTCCCTCGAATCGTTTTGCCGCCAACTCGGTCTGGGCGGCTGCCAGCTGCTCCTGCATCTTTTGTGCCTGAGCCATGAGTTGGCGCATGTCGGGCTGTCGATTCATGAGTCCGTGTCCTCGGGTGGGCTCAGGGTACAGGGATCGCGGGGTCAGCTATCGGCCATCGGATGCAGACGGATGTGCTACTCATCCACCACCTCCGCACCGAGCTCAGCGGCAAGGAGTGAGGTGGGATCGGCGCCGACTTGCGGCCGCTCCTCCAGTTGGTGGAGGTCGATCTGCTGGTCATCGGAGTCGTCGTCAGCCCCGTCACGAAGCGAGAACCGAACCCTTACCGGCCCGCCGAGGAGATCTCCCGCCCTGGTGGCGACGATGGCCGATACCGCATCGTCTTCTTGCAACGATTGGAGATGAAAGTCGTGCGCTACCTCGAGGATGATGACGTCACCGTCGACACCCGCCGGGACCGCTTCACGGAAAAAGGCCCACCGCCGCGCACCGAGCACATCGCGGAGACTCCCGAAGAGACCCGGCCAGACCTTCTGGAGTTGGTCGAACGAGACATCGATCGACGGTGCCGGTTCGTCATCATCGGATCGAGCCTGCTCTGTCGATGGTGCCTCTGTCGTCACTTCCTGTTTTTCGCCACTCGGGGCGGATACCGCCACCTCGGCCTGCTGAGGCCCCGAGTCGATCGAGGCTCCCCCGATGGAGGCCATGGGGGGCACCGGGGCCGGCTTTCCCAGACGACGCTCGATCCTCTCCACACGGGACAACACCGAGTCGAGGTCGGTGGCGGTCTCCGGCCTCGTCAGCTTGATCAACGCCAGCTCGGTCATCAGACGCTCCTCCCGACCCTCGCGGAGACGGATCAGGGCCTCACCGAGCAAATCGACGGCGCGCAGGACGTCGCCCGCCGGCACCAGTTCCGCAGCCTTTCGCCACGACTCGTAAACGTCCGATGCCTCGTCGGCGATCTCGGCCAGGTTTGGCGCGTAGTGGGCCAGGAATGCGCCGCGGAAGAACGACACCGCCTCGGCCACGAACCGACGGAGGTCGACCCCATCGGACGCCAGCTCCGCCACCAGTTCCAGCGCCGACTTGGCGTCCTGATCGGCAACGGCGTGGACCAGACGCATGAATGCCTCGGAGTCGGCGAGACCCAGAGCTCGGCGGACGCCCGATACGTCGACCGTACCGGCGCCCAGAGCCGAGACTTGCTCGAGAAGTGACAGCGAGTCACGCACGGACCCACCGGCATGGCGGGCGATCGCGATCAGTGCTTGGGCGTCAGATCGATACGACTCCCGATCGGCCACCATCCCGAGATGAGCGGCCAGATCCTCGATCGGCACCGGATGGAAGTCGAATCGCTGGCTGCGTGATCTGATGGTGTCCAACAGCTTGTAAGGCTCGGTGGTTGCCAGCACGAAGTGGACGTGCTCGGGCGGCTCCTCCAGGGTCTTCAGCAACGCGTTGCCCGCCGCCTTGGACAGCATGTGAGCCTCGTCCAAGACGAAGACCCGCTTCGACGTCGCCGACGAAGCCACCGTGGTCACGCTGACCCGGATGTCGCGAATGTCGTCGACCGAGTTGTGGGAGGCGGCGTCCAACTCGAGCACGTCGAGGGAGGAGCCTTCGGTGATGGCGACACAGCTCTCGCACACGTTGCACGGCGAGCCGTCGGAGCCACGATTCTGACAATTGAGCGCTTTGGCGAGAATGCGCGCCGTCGAGGTCTTGCCCGTCCCACGCGGGCCGGTGAAGAGGTAGGCGTGGGCCACCCTCCCTTCGGCCACCTCACGGGTGAGGGTCGTGGTCACGTGCCCCTGGCCGATCACTTCGTCGAAGGTCTGGGGGCGATACTTCCGATATAGGGCCTGGTATTCCAC
>JBAULI010000079.1:0-2394 GCA_049578105.1 Acidimicrobiia bacterium
GAACTCGGGCCCGATGGGAAAGCCGACGTACTTGACGTCGATGGGAACCCTCTGGATCCCCTCTTTGAGCAGGAGTGCGGCAATCTCCAACGACGCCGGCTTGCGCACTCTGAGACTCTTCATCAGGTAGCTCAGTGTGAGACCGGAGTCGATGATGTCCTCGACGATCAAGACGTGCCGGCCGTCGATTTCCTCGTCGAGGTCTTTCAAGATTCGGACGACGCCGGAGGTCTGCGTCGATGCCCCATATGACGAGACGGCCATGAAGTCGAACTCGACCGGGAGGTCCACATGTCTCGCCAGGTCGGCCATGACCATGAAAGCCCCGCGGAGAACCCCAACCAGCAGAAGGTCCTGACCCTGGTAGTCCTGTGTGATCTGCCGCCCCAGCTCGGCCAGCTTCTCGTCGATTTCCTCTGCGGTTATCAGGGGCTTGATGTCCATCCGCTTTCCTCTCTGGCGAAAACGGAAAGGTAGCCGTTGGAACCGGGCTCGTACCAGGCGACGCCCTCCCTGCTCACCCAGGGAACCCATGCCAACCGGCCGTTCGCCTCGACGCTGAGGGAACCGCGACCGTCCAGACGTGCCATGAGATGTGCATCACGGGCAAAGAGCGCCCAGGCGGTTCCGGTGGGTGCGGCCAGACAGGGCCCATCACTCTCCACCACGTCGAGCTCGTATGGGCCCAAGCGATTGATCCCGGCCGACAGCTCCACTTCGCTCGGCTCGGAGCGATCCTGGCCAGCACCCAAGATCAACAGAGGCCCCTCGACGGTCACCACCACCCCACCGGCCAGGACGGTCCGGGCTTGCTCTCCTCTGACGACTTCCCACACCACATCGAGCTCACGTTGTTGCGGGCCATGGGGGGGCCGAACCCTGACGAGGAGCCGCCGCAGCAGCCGATTTGCTACGACCGTCGGCAACGCCAAGAGGTCTCCGACGGCCACGGCCATGCTGTCCCCACGACCAAGGATCCCAACCGGATCGACGAGACCGGCCAGGAAATCGTCCTCTGCTCCCACGACCGAAGCGGTGCGAGCCAGCGCCTCCGACAGCCGGGGGTTGAAGCGAGCTTCCAGGTCGGGCAGCACGTCGAGACGGATCTGATTTCTCCGAAACCGGAGATCGGAGTTGGCAGGGTCGTCGAGGTATGGCAGTCGTGCCAGAGTTGCGATCTCTCTCGTCTCCGATCTCGAGATCGCCAACATCGGCCTCGCCACCCTCCCGTTGCGGGAGGGGATGCCGCGAAGACCCGTCGGGCCGGCCCCACGCAGCAGGTTCATGAGCACGGTCTCCGCCTGATCGTCCAGCGTGTGGCCGGTCAAGGCCCACTCGCCGTCCCTCAATGCGTTGGAGATCGCCTCGTACCTAGCCTCCCTGGCCCGTGCCTCGGGGCTCGCCCCGGTCGGCACCTGGATCTGTAGCGTCTCCAGCCCCATCCCGAGCGCCTGGGCGACTTCAGAGGCGGCGGCAGCCAGGCGAGGCGAAGCATCGAGCCCGTGGTCGACGTGAATCGCCCTGACCGGAAGGCCGGCTCTGATCGTGAGATAGGCGAGGGCCGCCGAATCCGCACCTCCGGAAAGCGCAACGACATATGGGACGACTGGAAGGTCGAGACGACCCGCCGCCCCATCGGCCAGCTCCGTCAGGCGACGCGACTCAACCATCGCTCGGGATGTTCGATCTCCCCCAGATCAGGCAGACTCCCGGCGCCCCGGAACGCCAGGTTGATGGTCTCCCACCCGGCCTCACGCTCCACTATGTGGATGAATCGCTCACCCATCCGGTACTGATTCATCTTCATCTCCAGACCGGTGAGACGGAAGAAGGCGGCTGTTCTCTTGTCTTTCCGCCGCGCCTTGAGCACCCGGCTCATTCGGTCCTGCGACTTGAGGTGCTCGGCGCCGAGACGGTCCATCACGACGTGCCCATGGCCCTCGAGAAGCGACATCAGGGCCTGCACCTTGTCGATCACGGCCCGCTGGCCTGTGGTTGCGAACAATCCGAGCAGTCCGCGCTCGTCTATGAGCGGTGCACCCGAGAAACGGCGCCGGTTGAGCTCGTCGATGACGCGGCCCAGACGACCCGGCTCAGGACGGGACTCCTCAACCAGCTCGCCAACCAGCCCCAGGAAGTAGGCACGTAGCCATGGGACCCCCTGGAATTGGGCGCGATGGGTCATCTCGTGCAGGGCAACCCAGAAGCGGAACTCCTCGGGCCTGAATTGGTGTGTGCGCTCCAGGAGCATCACATTGGGCCCGACGAAGGTCACGACGTCTGCGTCCTCGCCGGTCGGAAGCACCAGCTCGTATTGACCGAGCACCCGGCGGGCCAGCACCCCGAGCACGGCGGTCATCTCCGCCTGCATGACGCGATTGGTCATGGCCGCGG
>JBAULI010000080.1:0-2239 GCA_049578105.1 Acidimicrobiia bacterium
GACCACAGTCGCACCCGACACCGGGTCGATCACAACCTGAACCTCACCAACCGGAGCACCCTGAGCATTCAACGAGCATTGGCCCGACACGACGACGGTCGACGCCTCGCAGGGGACGATCGTGAACTGACCCGATCCCTCACCATCCAGCTCGTATCCGGCACCGGTGACCGTCGCCTTCCAGTAGTAGGTCCCCGGCGCGAGATTCAGCGAGACATCGTCACCGAGTGCGCTACCCACTGGTGTCGTGAGAGTCGAATCGCTGTAGACCTGAACAGTCGCCCCGGCGGCAGGATCGATGTTGAAGGACACCGCTCCCAACGGGTCAGATCGAACGATCTGACATGCTTGCGCCGATACGTTGACTGAAACGCCCTCTGCGCAAACTGGGACACTCAATTGGATCACATCGTTGGCCTCACCCGTGGAACCCGCTGCCGTTCCGTTCCACCAAGTGCCGTCGGCCCTGCTCTTGAGATAGATGGTCGAGCCCTCCCATGCCGAAGCATCAAAGGACCCCGTGAATCGTGCAGCAGGACTTTGCGTCTGCTGAGCAGTGTTCTCTGGTGTCGGATATGACACTGCGGGCACCGGGTAGTCACCCACGCCGGGGAGAAACTTGCCGGTCGCCGTCTTGACCTCGTTCCCATTGAAGGAAGTCCCCGAATCGGTGTCCACATAGACGCCGATGTTCGAGTTGTACCGGCCGCCATAGTTCTCGGTCGTCCAGCTAGAAGCTGTGAAACTGATGTATGGAACCCCGGAGTCACATGCGACCGAGCCAGTGAGATCCGGGTGGTGTGCCAGCGCAGTCGGCGCATACATCACCATCAAGCTGGCCAGCATCGAAAAGGCGGCAAACACCGCGAAAAGGCGCTCGAGCCCGGGATGCTGCTTGGTGTGGGCATGACGTCTCATGCGCCACCCCACGCCATGGTCAACTCACGGCCTGTGTGAGCCCCTACGCGTCCACCCCAGACGACATCAGTCGTCGCCAGCCTCATAAGTC
Source organism: Acidimicrobiia bacterium (assembly GCA_049578105.1). GTDB lineage: Bacteria > Actinomycetota > Acidimicrobiia > Spongiisociales > ZC4RG35 > JARDZU01. Next base: position 1,010 of record JBAULI010000080.1, read on the forward strand.
CTATCCCTTCATGCAATGGGACAGGCCGGTCTCACCACTGGCTCCACCAGACCCAGGTGACCGTTTTACAGGTCTGGTTTCAGTGCCTCCCTATTTCCCCCTGTGGGTTTGACCACTCTGCGTGATCCGCCGCAACACATAGTGCTACAGGGGGGCACCTCTGTCAACGGGCAATCGACCCAGTAATTGGTAAAGGCGGAACGCCCGGGTCAGTGCGACGACCTACCCGGGCGTGGCGAGGACTTAGTTTTCCCGCTCTCTGGCGGTAACCAGGAGGGCGGCGCCCAAACCGAACAGGGCCAGCGCCAGCAGCGACAGGCCACCTCCATCCACCCCGGTGAAGGGGAGGACTTCGGTGTCGAGCACCTCGTCTGAAACCGAAGTCGAGGTTGCCGCCTGCGCAGTGGTCGTGGTGATCTCGGTCGGCAGCACCTCTGTCGGCACGGTCGTGGTGGTGGTGACTTCGGTGGGAAGCACCTCCGCCGTTGTGGTCGTGCTGGCGACCGTGGTGGTGGTCGACTGGACCGTGGTCGTCACCGGCAGATCGCACACGAGGTGGACATCCATTCCGGCTGAGAAGACCCCATCAGACCCCATGACGAGCGAGACGGTGACCTGACTGCCGAGGATCAGCGTTCCTGTCGCATCGACAACGCCACCCGATTGACCTTCCACATTTGGGATGGTCACGGAGGAAGAGTCTGAGCTCACGACCAAATTGTTGTTTGGGTGGACAGAATCCGGATTCACGGACCTCGCTGTCACGTCACAGATCTGGCCGGCGAATTGAGGATCGACGTCGATCGAAGTAAGCGTGGTCACAGAGTTCGGGGCCGCTTTGACGATCGTGGTGATGGGTATCGCCACATCGAACGTCTCCGGCGCCGCGTCAGCGGGCGAAGCCAATATGGCCATCAATGACATGACCGCTCCGGCACAGGCGAGAAGTGCAAATGCTCGTCGATTCCTGTCGATTACTCCCGATCCGGCGGAAGTCGCGCCATCAGCGACCCCTCTCGACTTGAGCCGATTCATCTGCTCCCATCCCTTTCATAGCTAAATGGACAGGGTGGTCTCACCACTGGCTCCCCACGACCCAGGTGACCGTCTACAGGTCGAGGATCAGCGCCTCCCTTTCCCCTTTCAATTGACCACAGCCGTGGCCCCGCACGCAACTGTAATCCAGAAGACACCCGGTTTGGGTAATTCTTCACGGAGTCGGGACTCCCG
>JBAULI010000081.1:0-21002 GCA_049578105.1 Acidimicrobiia bacterium
CGGGACACACCCGTCGTCTCCCTGACCAAAGGCATCGAGCAGGGGACCCTGGCCACCATGACCCAGGTGATCGCCGAAGTCGCTCCCGATCACGACCGAGGTCGTATCGGCGTCCTGACCGGGCCGAATCTGGCGATCGAGATCGCGGCCGGCCAGCCGACCGCATCGGTAATGGCCATGGCGGACACCGAGGCCGCCACTCGTCTGCAGGGGATCTTCATGTCCCCGTCATTCCGCGTCTACACCAACGACGACGTGACCGGGTGCGAGTTGGGCGGGGCCCTGAAGAATGTGATGGCGATCGCCGCCGGGATGTCGGATGGCCTCGGATACGGTGACAACACCCGGGCGACTTTGATCACGCGCTCGCTGGCAGAGCTCACCAGGTTGGGCATCGCCCTCGGAGGACAACCGTCGACCTTTGCGGGGCTGGCCGGCATGGGGGACCTGATAGCGACTTGCATCTCCACATCGAGCCGCAACCACCGCGTCGGTTTCCTGCTGGCTCAGGGTCAGACCCTGGACGAGATCGTCACCGAGATGAGCATGGTGGCCGAGGGCGTAAAGACGACGCGGGCAGTCCTCGACCTGGCAGGACGCAATGAGATCGATATGCCGATCGCCACACACGTCGGAAGGGTGCTCTATGAGAACATGCACCCTCGAGAGGCAGTCATGTCCCTCATGACCCGCGAGGCGAAGCCGGAGGACTGATCATGTCCGAGAAGACCAAAATACACCGTCATCCGGAATTGGGATCCGGAGACCGGGCCGTGATCGACGCAATCCTCGACGGTGGTTTCCTGTGTCATGTCGCGTATTTGACGGACACCCGGCCCGTGGTGATACCCACACTCTACGTCCGGGACGGTGATCGGATCCTGGTTCACGGCTCACCTGCGTCAGGGATCATGAAGGCGGTCAAACGAGGCTCCCCACTGAGTATCGGGGTGACACACGTCGACGGCGTGGTAGTGGCTCGGAGTGGTTTTCAGTCCTCGATCAATTACCGGAGTGTCGTCATCCATGACGTGGGGAGGGCATTGGAAGGCCCGGAGCACAGGACCGCCCTCGATCGGATCGTCGAAGGGCTGATACCGGGGCGCCTCGCCGATGTCCGGCCACCGACACCGAAGGAGCTCAGGAAGACTTCCGTGATCGCCGTGTCCCTCGCTGACGCATCCGCCAAGATCTCCGACGGCCCGCCGGAGGACGAGGCCGAAGACCTCGGGAGCGGGGTGTGGGCCGGAATAGTGCCGGTCACCATCGCATATGGATCACCGGTCGCGGCGCCCGATCTCGAACCCGGTCTCGAGATCCCGGACTATCTGACCCGATTCAGAAGTTCTTGAGTCTTGACTGCAACCAAATCGACCAGCCAGGTGTTCTGAAGATATGTCCAGTCGACTGCTGACCACATCACACGGGACCAATCGAGACGCATTCACCTCGAGGGACTGGACCATGTTCGCCAGTCTCAGCCTGATCTGGGGAGCCTCCTTCCTCTTCATGGCGATCGGGCTGGATCACTTTCACCCCGGATTGGTCACCTGGCTACGGGTGGGCTTTGGTGCGGCCGTGATGGCCGCGTTGCCGAAGGCCCGCCGCACGGCCATACCTCGTCAGGACACGATCAAGCTGGGAGCGCTCGGTCTCATATGGATCGCCGTGCCACTCACCCTCTTCCCCATCGCACAGCAATGGATCGACTCGGCGGTCGCCGGGATGCTCAACGGGGCCATGCCCCTCTTCACGGCTGTGATCGCCTCGGTGCTCCTCCGCCAGCTGCCGGGACGCCTGCAGATGGTCGGGCTCGTCGTGGGATTCGGTGGCATCGTGAGCATCGCCCTACCGTCGGCCGAGGCAGGGGCGACCGGCGCCGTCGGGGTCATCCTGGTCCTGGTCGCAACCATTTGCTACGGGTTCGCCACCAACATCGTGGCCCCGCTCCAGCAGAGATATGGCTCCCTGGCCGTGATGTCCCGGGTTCTGTGGACGGCATTCGCCCTGGTCACGCCATACGGCATCTACGGGCTCACCCGATCTTCATTTGCTTGGGATTCCCTGCTGGCCGTGGCGGCGGTGGGTCTTCTCGGCACCGGGCTCGCCTTCGTGGTGATGGGAACGCTGGTCGGGAGCGTGGGGCCGACTCGTGCCAGTTTCATCACCTACCTGATACCCGTCGTGGCGCTGGTGCTCGGCGTGATCTTCCGCGACGAGGTCATATCACCGGTGGCGATCGTCGGATCGGTCCTCGTCATCGTCGGCGCGCTGCTCGCCTCTCGACGGGAGGTGTCTGCCACGTCGATCCACACCACACCGCCGTCATCGATGAGCGAGCAGGCAGAAGCTCCGAGGTGAGGTTCGACGAGTCACGCTGGAGGCTGGTGTTATCGATGGTCACGCCACCACTGCTGGTGGCAATGGCATGGGGATCGGAGTTGGTGGACGCACCGGTGCTCTTGTCCCTGGCGCTCGCCGGGCTGGCGGCGCTCCTCGGCTATGTCGCCTTGTTCGACTACGCCCGCTCGATCGAGATAGGCGAGACCGGTGTCGATCGGATTTGCATCCTGCGTCGCCAACACACCCCATGGGACGATATCGCCGTGATCGCCCGGCCACGTGGAAGGGGACTGGTTCTGGTCACGACGTCGGGGAAGAGTCGAATCCTGCTCGATCGCCGTCTCGAAGGCGACGAGCTCGAGCTCTTTCGGGCACAACTGCGCCGATTGGACATCGACTCTGACCTGTGAGCGGGCCGCCCGGGGTTTGTCGGGTGATGGTCGAAGATGACATGCCGAATCCGGCTCCGTGCATAATGAAGACGTGGTGGACCGTTCAGACGCGGAGTTGCTCCGTGCTTCATCGGCGGGATCGGCGGATGCGTACTCCGTCTTCTTCCGTCGCCATGTGAATGCAATCACTCGCTATGCAGTTCGACGTTGTCCCAATCCCGAAGATGTCGCCGATCTCGTCGGCGAGTGCTTTCTGGTCGCCCTCCAGGCCTCACACCGCTATGTGCCAGAGACCGACACGGCTCTTCCCTGGCTCTTCGGCATCTCACGACGGCTCCTCGCCAAGCAGCGTCGAAAATACGCCGGCAATCGTCGTATCGAAGTCAAGGCAGGCAACGCCTTCCCCGCATTCACCGCTTGCGAGGACGAGGCGGTCGCCTCGGCGATCGACGCCTCGCGCCAGGCGCCGATCCTCGAAGAGGCGCTGGCGCGTCTCACCAGGTCTGAGCGGGACGTTCTCGAGTTGGTGGCGTACGACGGCCTCACTCCGTCCGAGGCGGCGATCGCACTCGACATCACGCCCAATGCAGCCCGACTCAGGCTCTCCCGCGCGCGTCGGGCCGTACGGGCGCATCTCGATTCGAGTGCCGTGGTCGGGGCAACGACCGAGGAGGCAGAGTATGCCCTCTGAGATGCGACGACCGGGGCCGGTCGACATCCAGATATTCGTCTCGCAATTGGACCTTCGACTGCGCGACGAAGTGCTTCGCACGCCTCACGCCTCACTTCCGACCTTCGTCCTTCGCCTCGCCAAGGACATCCGCGCTTTCCTGGCCCCGGTGCTTCAAAGCGGTGCCATGGTGCTGACGTCATTGGCGATCATCGTCGCCGTTGGGGTCGCCCCGGGGACGGTGAGCGTCCCGGACACGGGACCGGCCCCCTTGTCAGCCCCGTCCGCTCCGAGAACGTTCGATTCGGAGCCTCACGACTTCCTCGACCGTATCCCTGAGGATGAGTTCCTCGCCTCCGAGGCTGTTCAAGTGGCCGACAATCCGGACACGCCCACCTTGGGCATGGAATAGACCGCAGAGAAGCATTCCTCCCGAGTGCTACTGAGTGAAGCGGCGCGCAGGGTGCCGTCAAACGATCCGGGTGAGATCCCCGGGCCCGACCGCAATGCAACGTTTTGCGGTCCTCCACACTGTGGGAGGGGCGGGATTCCCGCCCCTCCTGCGCTTTCAGGCTGCGGCCGCTCCACGCAACGCCCGCATCGCCAGCTCGCGATCGCCCAGCCTGCGACGAAGTTCCCGCTCCAGCCCACCGATCGGGTACAGGTTCTGTGGTGCCCGCGGGTCTTTGTGACGCGCCGATGCGTAACGGGGCAGGGAGGCGCTGACCAGGTTGGCGAGACGCGCCGCTTGGCCCACGGGCATGTCGGCCTTGACCTCGCACCGAACCAATCCTCCCGCCGGCCCGGCGTCGTTGGAGAGACGCAGATACCAGGAGAAACGGCTCCACGAGGTCGTAGTCAGGAACAGAGGGGTCCGATAGCCGACGGGCAAACCGGTCAAAGTGGATCTCAACTCGTCCGGCAGGTACTGGACGTGCTGGGTCTTGACGTATCCCACCGCCCCTTCCACATGACGCCGGTGGGAGAGCGGCCCGTCGACGACCACCAGCGCCACGTCCTGGTGTCTCTCGGCGACCTCACCCTCGAGATCGCCCATTCGCTCTTGTATCCCGAGCCAGAGCTCCTCGGGCGTCGTGCCCCTGGTGCTCATGATCTCGTAGGTCCCCATCTTGGTGGCAACCGCCTCGGCATCGACACCGGTGAAGATGCCACGACGCACCTCGGCGGCCATCACACGTGCGCCACCGTTACACCGGACGGCCCCGGCGGCGAACGTGGCGGCGAGGGCGAAGCCCGGAAATTGGCCATCCCGGTCGATCCAGAGGTTGGCGTCGACCCTGCGCACCCCGTCGACGAAGAGGATGTCGGGGGCGGGATCGACATCAGGGAGCAAGGGCTGCCAATTTTCGGCGGCGAGCTCGACCGATGGATCGACGTTCTCGGTGGAGTCGATCAGATCCGCCTCGGATTGCGAGCCGTAATCGGGATCCCAGGACTCCACGGTGAATCTCATGCCATCACCTTTTGAATCCGGGCCGTGTCCGGGCCTTTGGTGACCTCGTAACGGACCGGGATCCGATCGGCGAGCTCTCGGACATGTGTGACGAGACCGACCATCCGGCCCTGCCCGGCGAGCTCGTCGAGCACCGAGGCGACCAGTTCGAGGGACTCCTGATCGAGGGCGCCAAAGCCCTCGTCGAGGAAGACCGACTCCAACCGGCTGGAAGTCCCGGTCAGCTGAGCCAGTTGGTCTGCCATCGACAACGCAAGCGCCAGCGCCACCAGGAAGGTCTCGCCGCCCGACAGAGAGCGGGCGCTTCGCACCTGGTCGGCATTGCGGTGATCGACCACCTCGAACTGGCCGCGAGTGGCCTGCAGCGAATAGGTGCCGTTGGATAGCTCGTCGAGCAAGCGATTCGCTCCATCGATGAGGACGTCGAGCGCCTCTTCCATCAACCATGCCTCGAAGTTGTTCGCCCGCAGGTGAGCTCCCAAGGCGGTCGCCACCCGGGCTCGCTCTCCCTCTGCCTTTAGCTGCGAAGTCAGCTCCTCGGCCTCGAGCACCGTCCTCTCGAGCTCCTCCACCTCTGCGGTCTTGCGCTCCACGGCCAGAGCCAGATCGGTCTCGGGTGAGCCGGATCGCTCGACAGCCAGGTCCTGGAGGATGTCATCGATCGTGTCGCGCATCTCGCCCACGGCATCATCGGCCTTCTTCGCCTCCGCAATCGCCCCCTCGAGCTCCTCGCGGCGGGCCGAGATCAGGTCTTCCCGCCAGTCGATGAATGCAATCCACGACTGAACCGGGTCGTCCCCGGGCAACGGTGGTTCCTCTGCCGCCACGGCGTCACGCGCCCGCAGCAGCTGGTCGGTCAGGCCCTTCGACCTCCTATCGAGCTCGGCCTCCCTCTCCAGGAGATCCTCCATCTCGTCGTCGATCTTCGCCCGCGTGGCCAGCAGCTCCTCCTTTCGACCGATCAGCTGTGTCACCGACTCCGTCAACGGCCCCAACTCGGATGACGATGGAGCGTCGGCGAGCTGCGCCTCGGCCTCGACCATGCGTTCCTCGATTTGTCGAAGCTCACCCTCGGAGGCCTTGAATCGATCTCTGGCCCCATCGGCGGCGGCGGCCAGGCTCTCCAGCTCCGAGATCATGGAGTCGAGATCGACTTGACTCTCCTCGACGGGTGGCAACCGCTCGATCTGGCCCAGACACACCGGGCAGATCCCGCCATCGACCAGTTCGGTCCGGAGGGAGTGGGCGGCGTGCTCAGCCCGGTATCGGTCGACCTCGGCGCGCAGACGGTCTCGCTCAGCCGCCGTCGACCGCATCGATTCCTCCAGCCGTGGGAGCTGAAGCGCGTCACGCTGTTCGCCCAGCTGCGTCAGCCTTGTGCGGAGTTGAGCCCACGTCTCCAGCTGTGAGAGGTCGGGGCTCTCTCCCAATGCGGCTTCTACGGTCGTCATATCGCCTTCGAGAGCGGAGATCCGAGCCTTCAGATCCTCGATTTGAGATCGGGCCGTCTCCCATTCGTCGGCGAGGTCCTCGATCAAGTCAGGGATCACCACGTCCTGCAAGGCCCCGAGGGTGAGCTCACGCAGTCGTCGGGTCGAGTGGGCCGACGCCGCCACTTCCTCGAGGCGTTTCAGCTCGTCGAGCTTCGAGGCCACGACCAGCCGGGAGGAAATCAAGGTCTCCAGGACCTGTCGACACGAGTCGATCTGACCCTCGGTGGGCAGATCGAGTTTGGCCAGGCTCTCCTCGATGCCCTCGATCCGGGCCCGGGACGCGGCCGCCCGCTCGTTGGCCAGGACCTTGACTTGCTCGAAGAGACCCAGGTCGAGAAGAGCCCGAAGCAGGGCTTGCCGGTCGCTCGGTCGATCGGTGAGGAAGTCGGCGAAAGCACCCTGCGGGAGCACGACCGCCTTGGTGAAGTGCTCATAGCTCAGCCCGATGAGTGCGGTGACCGCCTTGGTCACCTCGTCGGCGCCTGAGGCCAGGACGTCGTCTCCATGCTGAAGACGTGCCTCGTCGGTGCTTGCTCCCGACCCTTTGCGTTGGACGAGCCGCACGGCGGTGTAGGCCTCGTCGTCGATGCTGAACTCGAACGAGACTCGTGCCTGGTCGGACAGTGCCGAGATGACTGGCGCCACCGAACGGCGGTCGTCGAGGCGCGGAATCGTGCCAAAGAGGGCGAAGGTCATCGCGTCGATGACACTGGACTTCCCCGCCCCCGTCGGCCCGGACAGGACGAAGAGATCGGTGTCGGAGAAGTCGACATGGGTCCGTTGGCGATATGCGAGGAACCCCTCCATGAGGAGACTGCGGGGTCTCACGCCGTCACATCCTGCTCCAGCTCGCGGAACAACTCGACCACGGCCGGATCGTCCACGTCCTTCGACCTGAGATAGGACTGGAACAACTCGACGGGGGAACTGCCGCGATCGACGTGATGCTCTCGGCGGCGCTCGATGGAGGCGGTGGCGATCACCACGTCTACGGCGCCCGGGATGGCGTCACGCACCTCCTCGTTGAGACCGGACCGGGCCTTTTCCTCGAGCACGACCTTGACATGGGCTCCCTCGACCTCATCGGCTCGGGCGAGGACCTGGGCGAGGGTTCCGTTGAGTTGGACGAGACGGGTTCCCGAGACGAGTGGGACTTGTTCCACCGTGGCGGGCCGTCCGGGCTCGGCGTCGACGATCAGAACGCCCTTGGCGTCCTCGGTCTCGCCGAAGTCCATCTGGAGTGGGGAGCCGCTGTACCAGACCGGTGAGGCGGCGGGGACACGCTGTTGCCTATGGAGATGTCCCAACCCGACGTAGGAGAGGGAGCCGGGGAAGGCTTGCGGCGGCAAGGCATAACCGAACACATGCGACTCGCGCTCGCCGCCACCGGTGGTCGCCCCATAGACGGTGAGGTGCCCGGTGAGGACATTGACGGTCTCGACGCCCATGTCGTCGGTCAATGAGGCAATGATCCGCCTCACCCGATCCTCATAGCTCTGAGCGTGTTGATCCGGGTCGAGATTCATGATCTCCTCGGCCCTGACGATCGACCTCTGAGAGACGAATGGCAGGAAAGCCACGTTGAGGGCCAGGTCCTCGATCGTCATGACACCGCCATCGCGGGGATGGGTCGGGCGGGCGACCACTGTGACACGGCCGAGGTCCAGCAGTGGGCGAACGGCTTCGAGACGGCCCGGGTTGTCGTGGTTCCCCCCGACCACCAGGACCGGGGCCACCTCTGCCAGGTCGAGCAGGGCGCGATAGACGATCGCCTCGTCCTCGGGTGCCGGTGACGACGTGTCGAACAGGTCGCCGGCCACCAGGGTGAGGTCTACGTCCCGGGCGTCGGCAATCCCGACGATCTCGTCGAGAACGTCACGATGCTCACTCGCCCTCGACCGACCCCTTATCTTTCGGCCGACGTGCCAGTCGGAGGTGTGCAACAGCCTCATCTGTCGGAGCGCGTCTCCATCGCCCCCGATCGTAGGAAGAGGGTGTGACAGAATCCGGGAGCATCAGAGATCCTGGAAAGGATCCTCCGATTGATCAGTGGAGGTGGGCGGCGAGATGGCCTCGGACGCCCGGGTGGCCCACGCCGGGAACGGGAATTGCAGTACCAGTGGTATCGGTATCTCGGGTTGGGCGAAGAGCATCGTGCCCGGCTTGAGAATGGTGGCCCTGGCCCGCTGCGCCGGTGGCAGGAAGCCGTATTCCTCGCGCGAGGCTTCGGCGGAGTCCAACCTCCCCACCACTCGCAACGACGAGTTGGCGATGATCCGACGCTCGACTTCGGAGGCCGTCTGTTGCGCACCGATCAGGATCACGCCGAGTGAGCGGCCGCGCTCGGCCACATCGAGAAGCACCTCCTTGATCGGGCTGGCGCCTTCGCGGGGCGCATATTTGTTCAGCTCGTCGAGGACCAGGAACAACAGCTCTTCGGATTGACCGGCTCGCTCCTTGTCCTCGAATACCCGTCGCACCGTGACACCGACGACGAACCGCTTTGCCCGATCGTTGAGGTTGTGCAGGTCGACGACGGTGACCTGGTGGCCTTGGAGATCGACTCGATGTCGCTCCGGGTTGGGAATGTCCCCCCTGACGAGGCGATCGACATGACGAACGGCTCCTTGCAATCTTCTGACGAAAGCGTTGACGGTGCCCTGGCCGATGTGGGGGCCCGCCCAGTCGTGTCGCGACTCGTCGTCCTGAACCTTGCGTGTGATGAGGTCCACGAGCTCACGGAACGTGCGTGTGGTCTCGCCTTCGATTCGCACCGCTCCCCCATCCGCCTCTTCGGCATGTCTGAGCTGTGCCATGACGTTGTAGACCACCATGGTGTATTGGGCTCGCTCGTCTTCGGCATCGGCGAAGAGGAACACCATCAGGTCCTCGTGGCAGAACTCGGCCAGAGTCCAGAAAAACGAGGTGATGTCGGACCGAGAGCTGACGTCTGCCACACCGCGATCAGAGCCGGGTCGAGGAGGGGCATACATGGCCACCGACGAGAATGGCTGCGCCGGCAGGCCCAAATCGCGGTACATGGCGATTGCGTCCTCGTCGAGACTGCTGTTGGCACGATCGATGTGCAACAAGTCCTCACCCTTGACGTTGAAGATCAAGGCCTTCGTGTTGACCACTGCCTGGCCCAGCACCTGTGAGGTGAACAACGAGTGGAGGAGGAAGGTCGCGTAGCTGGTCTTGGTCGCCACGCCCGAGACCCCCGAGATGTTGACATGGGCGCCACGCTGTCCGTTGAGGAACTCGAAATTTGCGTATAGAGCTTCGCCATTCCTCGACGACCCGACCGGGAACCGCCGCTCCATGCGATCGAAGAAGAGCGCCTGGTCTCTCTCCTCACCCTTAGCCCTTCGCACTGGTTGACCGGGTCTCGGTGGCACGAAGATCTCGGGCTCGATCCGGGTGGTGGTCACCTGGGCGGCCTCGACGACCTCGGCGGGGAGAACACCATCCTCGATGAGGAAGACGTCCGAATCGAATCGCGCCCCCTCGTGACGTGCCCTGACTTGACTGACGGCACCGAAGATCCGGACCAGCTCACCGGTGGGAAGGACACGCTCCAGGGCAACCACATCGTCCAGCTCGAGATATTCCCCCTCTGCGACACCGACCCAGAAATCGAGAGGCGTTGCATCGACGGTGCCGAGGACTCTTCCGACCATCTCCTCCATATCGGCGAGCGTAGACCCGGTCAGGTACACGAAGCGCGGTTATAGGCTCCCCCGAGATGAGCCTCGTGGTATTTCCCTTCAAACGCGAGGACGCCGAGGTCGTGACTCGAAACCTGGCGATCGCCGCCCGGAACTTTCACGTCGACGAGGTGTGGGCGATCGCCGCCGAGGAGGGTCATCTCACCGACTTGATCCGTCATCGCGCCACCGAGATCGGCTCCGCCGAGTCCAAGCCGGTGCGGGTGATCAAACAGCAGCGCATCGGCCGACTCAGACCGGGAAAGGGCGATGGGATGAACACCGCCATCAGGCTCGCCGCCGAGAAGGGCCGGGACCGCGTCCACTTCTACGACGCAGACATCACGAACTTCGACGACAGCTGGATCGATGGGGCGGAGGGAGCCGCCGATCGAGGATACGGCGTGGTCCGTCACAGGTTCCCGAGGGCGGCCACCGACGCCATGATCACCTGGATGATCACTCGTCCCGCATTGGCCTGGCTGTTCCCGGGGAGCTTTCTCCCCATGGTGGGCCAACCACTCGGCGGCGAACTGCTTTTGTCCGGCGATGCGGTGCAGACCCTCGCTTCGTCCCCACTGGTCTCCACACGCTCGGACTGGGGGATCGACACCGTGCTGACCTATGCGACATCGATGCTCGACCTGGGTCTGTACGAGCATCATGTGCCGGACGGGAAGCGCCATGCCCTCTACGGGTCACTGGATGAGATACGTGACATGGCTCTCGAGTGTCTGGACGCAGTCGGGAGTCTCTCGGGTCTTCCCTCGCCCGCCCCCGATGCCCTCCACGACGTGGACCGACCGGCACCCGTGCCCGAGGACCTCAAGGACGTCGTCGGCTACGACATGACCGCCACTTCGAGACTTCTCTCCTATCCCTGGTCTGCCGAGGAACTGGAGCTGGCGTTGGGTCTCCCGGGCGATGTCGGCCCCCGGCTCGAAGCCGTCCGAGGGCCGGAGAGCGCAGACTTCCTGGACGCCGACGCCTGGATCGAGGTGATCGCCCATCTCCTGGAGAGTTTCCAGCTGGGAGATCCGGCCTGGGAGGCGCTTGCGTTTCGGCTGTGGCTCGCCCGAGTCATCACCTACACGACCACCGAGGCCACGCGCGGGTATGACTCAGCCATCTCATACCTGGAGTCCACGATCAGCAGATATGTGAGCCGATCCCTGGCCCACAGCCGCTGACGGCCGGTCAACCGGTGGCGATGACGACGAGGGCGAAGAGGGTCAGCACCACACCCGTGATCTGACGCACCCGGAGCCCCTCCCCATTGACTATGCGGGCTATAAGAACCGTGACCGCCGGATAGAAGGACGCCGAAACCGCAGCCAGGGCCAGGGAGCCGGCGCGGATGGCGAAGAGGATCGCCACGTTCCCGCTCACGTCCAGGATCGCATTGGCCGTGACGATGGACCGTGGGACACGGGCGAAGTCGGTGACCCGCCACAAGCCGATCGCGGCGATCGTCCCGACGACCAGGACCGTCGAAGCCCGTGTGGCGATGAGAGGCAGGAGGTTCGACGTATCGGCCGTGTTGCGTATGAGGATCGTGAATCCACCGAACCCGATGCCGGCGCCCACTCCATAGGGCAGACCCCCGAGCCGCGATCCAGGCCCCGAGGCATCACCCCAGGCGCTGAGAACTATCGCCGGGACCGCGATTCCCACTCCGATCCATGCCTGAAGGCTGGGCCGTTCCCCGTCCAAGACGGCAACCAGCACCGGCAACACCGCTCCTACGGCGGCAGAGGCTGGAGCGACCGCTGCGGCGCGACCCGCCCCGAGCCCTGCGAATAGGAGCACGAGGCCAATGGTGCCCGACAACCCGGCCAGGGCCCCGTAGACATAGTCGGCGCCTCCCGCCTCGCCTCCCAACAAGAGCGCAGCTGCAGCGATGAGCGGGAAGCTGATCAGACCCGACCAGAGCACGATCGAGGCCGCCGGGGCGCGTCTTGCTCCCTCGCCGCCGAGAAAGTCGGCCACCCCGTAGAGAAGCGAGCCGATGGCCCCCAGGACTACTTCCATCTATCGCGGCACTAGTCGGAGACCTGTTCGAAGCCCTGTGAGCGAAGTATGTACCGAATCGAACCTGCGGCGTCCTCGAGGTCATCGGAGTCGACCGATGGCGCTGCGTTGGCGAAATCGATGTCGGCCGGCCCATCGGCGGGGATGACATGTATATGCAAGTGCGGGACTTCGAAGCCGGCCACGATCAGACCGATTCGATCGGGGCGGAAGACCTTCTTCTGGGCGGCGCCAATCGTCCGGGAGACATCGATCAGGTGCTCGAGGAGCTCCGAGGGGCATTCGAGCCAGTGATCGACCTCGATCCGCGGCACTACGAGAACGTGACCCCGCCGAATCGGGTTGATCGACATGAATGCAACGCACTCGTGGTCCCGCCAGACGAAAGTCCCGGGGATATCCCCCTCGATGATGCGTGTGAACAACGTAGCCATCGTGTTGAGCCTATCCCGGGTGCTCAGCCGGCCGGGGTCACCTTGAACAGCGCACCCGTGGTCATGACGTACATCTCGCCGGCGCCATCGATCCCGAACCCGGTGACACTGCCGGGAACACCGACCTGCGGGGTCCAATCGTGCAGGCCGATGCCCTGGCCAGGCTCGAGGAGCGCACTTCTGAGATATCCGCCGCAATAGTCGGAGTAGAAGTATTGGCCACTCAGCTGTGGCATGGAAGCGCCGCGGTAGACGATTCCCCCCGTTATCGAACAGGTGCCGGCATCACCGTGCTCGATCTCGATCACCGGCTCGACCAGTCCCTCCGTGTCACAGCCCGACGGGTCCCGGTAACAATGCAGGCCCTCGGTGATGGGCCAGCCGAAGTTGAGCCCGGGCTCGAGCCCCACCACCGACACCTCCTCGTACTGGTTTTGGCCCACATCGGCTATGTAGAGCCGATCTTCGTCGATCCAGAACCGCCACGGATTCCTCAGCCCCTTCGCATAGCGCACGGGGTCGCCGCCACCATCTGGGTCGAGTGCAACCAGACCACCGAGGAACGTGTCGTCCGATTGCCCGTTGCCAAATCGATCACCGGCGCCGCCACCGTCTCCAAGACCGAGGAGCAGACGACCGTCAGGCATGAAGAGCAGCATTCCCCCGTTGTGATTCGACGCCGGTTGATTGGCCTGGAACAGAACCTTCTCGCTCCCGGGGTCGGCAGTGCCCTGATCCGTCATCTCGAATTCCGAGACGACAGTGTTCCCGGACCGGTCGGAGTAGTGAAGGAACAGCCTGGTCGGGTCGGTCGGATGGAGGGCGATCGACAACAGGCCCTGCTCCCCACTGTCCCTGACCTCGGCCGAGATGTCCAACACCGGTTCCGGCGACACCCCCTCCCCGTCGAACAGCCAGACACGGCCGTCCTTGGTGATCAGATAGGCCAGCTCATCTCCGGGGCGGGCAGTCATCTGCACCGGGAAGGACGGGTTGGCCACCTCCTCGTACCGCAGGACGGTCTCGCCAATCGGGATCGTGCTGGAGTCAGTCGTCGTAGGCGAGCCGGTGCTCGAAGCGGTGCCGGCGGTGGTCGTCGTCGAAGCCTGAGTGGTGGGGGTGGCCGCTGTCGTCGAATCGGAGCTGGTGGAGGCTGCGGAAGTGCAGGCGGTGAGCATTACAACGGCCAAGAGGCTGAGACGACGCATCCTCCCCCACCATATGTCTAGGTTCGCCCAATCGTGACCAGCATCGTCAAGAACGATCCGAGGACCATTTTCGGATGGGCGATGTACGACTGGGCCAACTCGGCATACATCACGACCTTCGGCGCCATAGTCGCCGCGTTCTTCACCGGTGTCATCGTCCCCGACGGCGGGTTCCACGGTTTGTCCGGTGAGACGCTGTGGTCGTTGGTCGTCTCGATCGGTGCCTTCATCCTCTTCCTGGCCATGCCTGTTCTCGGCGCCGTTGCGGACTACGCCTCGGCGAAGAAGCGATTGCTGACCGTTTTCGCGGTGCTGGGCGCCGGGACCACGATCTTCCTGCCATTGGTCCCCGATGGCGCCGTGATCTCCTTTCTCGCCGTCGTGCTGGTCACCCAAATCGGGTTCGTCGCCGGAAATGTCTTCTATGACGGCTATCTGCCGATCATCGCCACCGACGACACCGTCGACCGGGTCTCCTCGAAGGGCTACGCCTTCGGGTACATCGGAGGCGGCATCTACGTCCTGTTGGCACTGATCGTGATCCTGCTCAGCGGCGACGGTGGGATGACCGGGCTCAGTGAGGAGGCGGCGGCACGGGTCGGCATCGCGGGAGCCGGCCTCTGGTGGCTGGCGTTCAGTTCCTTCTCCCTGCGACGCCTCCCGCCAGACGGTGTGCCGCACGGATCGGCCGACATCGACGAGCCTGCGGTCCGCTGGACCGGCTACGCCCGGGTCGGTTTCCGTCGCACCATCGTCACCGGCCGCAAACTGCTCGGCTTCAAGCAGATCCTGCTCTTCGTGGTCGCATTCTTCTTCTACAACGACGCGATCAACACCGTGATCGTGGTGACCGGAGCCTATGCCGAGGAGACTCTCGGCCTCAGCACGACCGAGATAATCGTCACCTTCCTGATCGTCCAGTTCGTGGCCTTCGGAGGGGCGCTTCTCTTCGGCGCGGTGGCGGACCGAATCGGCACCAAGGCTGCGATCGTGGTGACACTGGTGATTTGGATAGGTGTGGCCATCGCCGGTTACTTCCTTCCCGCCGGTGAGGCATTCCCGCTATATGCACTCGGTGTGGTGGTGGGATTGGTGCTGGGTGGCGCTCAGGCGCTGTCACGCAGTCTCTATGCCTCGATGATCCCCGAGGAGGCGTCGGCGGAGTTCTTCGGGTTCTTCACCGTGTTCTCGAAGTTTTCCGCCATCTGGGGCCCTCTCGTGTTCGCCGTGGTGAGCGGTAGCACCGGCTCGGGACGTCCAGCAATCCTCTCCGTAATCGGGTTCCTGGTAATCGGGATGGTGCTCCTGTTCCGCGTGAACGTCGAGGAGGGACGCGCATCACGCAAGGACTGGACCTTCGTCAACCCTTAGAGTCGAGTCATGACCAACCACGAAAACGACGAGTTCGATGCCGGGTTAGCCCCCGAGGAACGAGATCGAGGCTCAAACGCGCCGATGGGCCCACAGGGCACGGGAGTGGCGTGGGGTGCGATCTTCCTCCTCCTGTTTGTCGTGATGCTGGTGGTGTTCGCTGTCCAGAACACCGGCAACGTCGCCGTCGAGTTCCTCTGGTTCTCCGGGGTGTTCTCATTGGCCCTGGTGATACTGGTGACCGTCGGCGTGACCATCCTCATCACCGAGATCGCCGGCCTCGTCTATCGAGGGAGACGACGGAGGAGGCTCCAAAACAAGCCGGACAGGGGTCGATCCGACTGATCAGCCCTGATCGGACTCACGCACCGGGTCGATACGCCACACTTCACCGCCGAGGTTCACGATGTACATCTCGCCGTGGCGGTCGGTGCCGATGGTTGAGACATTCCCTTTCCGCTGCAGATCGTTTTCCCAGTCACGTCGCTGCACCACCAGTCCATCCTCGAGTTTGAGACTGCGCACCCAGCCAATGCAGTAGTCGGCGTAGAAGTACTCCCCGTCGAGCTCGGGCATTGCTACACCCCGATAGACCGGGCCACCGACAATGGCACATCCATAGCCATTGTGGAGGTACTCGAATATCGGTGGGGTGATGCCAGTGGGGTCACAGGCTTCATCCCTGAAACAGCTGGTGCCCTCCATGGTGGACCAACCGAAGTTGCGCCCCCCATCGTCGAGCTTGGCGACATCCACTTCCTCGCTGCCCTCCTGGCCCACGTCGGGGATGACCAGGTACCCGGTCTGCGGGTCGATGGTGATCCTCCAGGGGTTTCGCACCCCGTATGCCCAAATCTCAGGTCTCTCGCCATTGGGTGAATCGACGAATGGGTTGTCCTGGGGGATCGAATACGGATCGCCCTCGTCCACATCGATCCTGAGGATCGTCGCATAGAGGTTGGTCGGGTCCTGACCGTTCAGCTCGGGGTCTCCCTCGCCCCCACCGTCCCCGATCGACAGCCAGAGCATCCCGTCGGGCCCGAACACCATGGAGCCCGACTGGTGATACTGGAGATGCTGCGGTACCTCCAGGATGTCTCGGACCGAAGTCGGATCGACACGATTCGGATTCGAAGCCATGACCTTCATCTCGACGAGACGCGAATCGGCATCGCGGTCGGTGAAGAAGACGTAGAACCGCCCGTTGTGAGCGAAGTCAGGGTGGAAGAGGAGTGTCAGCAGACCCTGTTCGTTGCCGGCGCTGTAGGTCCAATCCGTGATGTCCAGGAAGGGCTCGGGCAGTGTCAACCCATGATCCACCACCAGGATCCGACCTCGTTTCTCGACAACGAAGAGGCGATCGTCCACGGGTGAGCCGACGACGTCGGTGAGCGGGTCGAATCCGCTGGCCACGAGGGTGGCCTGGAGACCCACCAAAGGATCGTTCTCCACAACCGTCGGGGCTTCCACCGGTGGAACGGTCACCGGCGCCGCCGATATCGAGGGGCCATTCGAGAAGAGCTCGACGAGGAGGATCAGCATCCCAACGACGGCGGCTACCAACCTCGGCACCCGACAACGATACGACCACCCTCGGGATAGACACACCTACCATGGGGTTTCACACCCTCGAAGGAGATTCGCGATGGGATTCATGGACACGCTCAAGAGCATGTTCGGCAAGGCCAAGGAGCAAGGCACGGAACTGGCCGAGAAGGCACAACCGTACGTCGAGAAGGCGAAGGAGCAAGGGGCCGGTCTGGCGGAGAAGGCACAGCCCTATGTAGAGAAGACCAAGGACTTCGCCCAGGACGCAGGCGAGAAGATCGTCAGCACATCGAAGAGCGCCCTGGACAAGGCCGAATCGAAGCTCGAGGAGTACAAGGGCCGCGCCGAGTCCTCCCAGGTCGCCGAGTCCGCCGGCGCCTCCGGTGAGAAGGCGATGGATATGGCCGGGGATCTCGAGGAGAAGGTGAGCGACGCAGCCGAGAGTGCGATGGACAAGGTCGAGGAGACCGTGTCCGGCGCCGAGGAGACGGTCACCGATGTGGCGGAGGATCTCACCGACGGGTCCTGACCTACGAGCCATGGCCGTGTGCCTCGCTTACCGGAGCAAACCATGAAGAGAGCGTCACAGAGGCTCGCCGGCATCCCACCGTCGGCGACGTTGGGCATCAGCGCCCGTGCCCGGGAATTGAGGGCGGAGGGCATCGACGTCGTCTCGTTCGGCGCCGGTGAGCCCGACTTCCCCACGCCTGAGCACGTGGTGGCTGCGGCCGCACGCGCCTGTCATGACCCGGTCAACCACAAGTACACGGCGGCATCCGGCCTCAGACCGTTGCGCGAGGCGATTGCCGGAGACGTGGCTCGCTACTCCAAGGTCGAAGTCGATTGGAGCGAGGTGATGGTCACCAATGGGGCCAAGCAAGCCGTTTTCCAGGCATTTGCCGCCCTCCTGGATCCTGGTGACGAGGTGCTGCTCCCCTCTCCCCACTGGGTCACATACCCGGCTGGGATCGACCTCGCCGGTGGAGTGACCGTGGCTGTGCCCACCTCCGCCAAAGAGGGATTCAAGGTCTCGGTAGACAGCCTCGAGGCGGCGCGCACCGAACGCACCAAGCTCCTGGTGTTCGTTTCGCCCTCCAACCCGACTGGAGCCGTCTACACGGCCGAGGAGGCGCGGAGCATCGGCGAGTGGGCGGTCGCCAACGATGTCTGGGTCATGGCGGACGAGATCTATCAACGGCTGACGTACTTCACCGACGTTGCCCCCTCCATCGCAGGGGTCACTCCGCGATTCGAAAATTGGGTGCTGGTCAATGGTGTGGCCAAGACCTATTCGATGACTGGTTGGCGAGTCGGATGGATGGTCGGGCCCTCCGACATAATCGAAGCCGCCAACAGCCATCAGTCACACGCAACGGGCAACGTGAACAACGTGGCGCAAGAGGCTGCGCTTGCGGCGTTGCGTGGCCCGCAGGAGACCGTCGAAGAGATGCGCCAGGCGTTTGACCGGCGCCGACGTCTGATGTACTCGCTACTCAGCCACCTCCCCGGGGTCACCTGCGTGGAGCCGGAAGGGGCCTTCTATGTCTTCCCGGACGTGACCGAAGCCATGGGCGACCGTTGGGAGAGCACATCGGACCTGGCCGACGAGATCCTGGAGAAAGCCGGAGTTGCCCTGGTGCCAGGCGAGTCATTTGGCACACCCGGCTACCTGAGGCTGTCCTATGCGGTCGGCGAAGCCGAAATCGAGCGGGGCATCCAACGCATCGCAGCTCTGCTCGCCGGCTGACGGCAACGTCCAAAACCGGGTTTACACTCGCCCCAGATGGAAGGCACCAGCGCGCGAGCCATGATGCTCGTCGAGCCAAAGCATTTCTCCCTCACCAATCTCAACGCCCAGCCAGACTTGCCGGGCGGTTGGCTTGCGGTCGAGGCCACCGGCATCTCCGGGGTAGATGTCCAGGTGTGGAAGGGAGATGCCAGTGACGTCGTCTATCCCCTCATACCCGGTCACGAGGTCGTGGGCCGGATTGCGAGCACGGCCCCGAGTATCGCCTATCCGGTCGGCACGAGGGTGGTCCTCGAACCGCGCATCCACTGTGGAGAGTGCCACAGGTGCCGGCTCGGGCTCGCCACCTGCACCCGGAGACGCCCCTCCAATTCCTACGGCTTCATCCCCTCGGTCGAGCCACCCGGGCTTTGGGGCGGTCTCGCCGAGTTCATGTACATAGACCCGGCCGCGAGGGTCCATGCCCTGACCGACGACGTTCCCGCCGAGGTCGGGACCTTCGTGCACCCGCTTGCGGCCGGTCACACGTGGGCCGTCGAGCTCCCCTCGTTGCAACAAGGCGAGAACGTCCTCATCCTTGGGCCGGGGCCAAGGGGTCTGGCCTGTCTCATCGCGGCCAAGGCGGCCGGCGCCGGATGGGTCGGCGTCACCGGGCTCTCCCACGACCGTGACCGTCTCGACCTCGCCGCTCGCCTGGGCGCCGACCTCACGATCGACTCCGAGATCGAGGACGTCGGCGGGGCCATTGCCGGAGCCATAGGGCGCCGGCCTGACATCGTCGTCGACGTGACTTCCGACGACCCGGAGGCCCTGTTCACCGCACTCGACCTCGTTCGCAGTGGCGGAAGGGTGATCCTGGCGTCGACCAAGGGCAATCGCGCCTTTCACTTCATCAGCGACGTCCTGGTGGCCAAACAGCTCACGGTCCGGGGAGCCATGGGCGCCACGACCGTGGGCTATCAGTGGGCGACCCGGCAAATCGAGACCGATCCGAGGATCGACGACCTGGTTTCACATCAGTTCCCGCTGTCCGAGGCCTCCAGGGCGCTCCAGGCGGCTGCCGGCCTTCTCGGTCGCGAGGAGCTCATCTCGGTCGCCGTCACGTTCTGAGAGAAGAACGCCACCAACGACGAGCGGGCTATGGATCAGTAGAGACCGTCGCGTTCACCCTGATTGAGATGGTGCTCCACGGCGTAGGGAATGGGAAGATCGTCCACCTGATGAGGGCCTCGGACCAGTCTCCGGCCCATTTCGGCAAACCAGGTGTCGTTGGCGAACGCCCACGGCCAGGCTCGGATCCCGACTCGGGCCCCGATGATCCCCCCCACCATGGCGCCGAGATGGCTCCCTCCGACACGGGCGGCGTTCTCCACGGGGAGGTGCGACCGTGTCACGGGTGGCGCCGATAGCAGGAGCCCGACCTTCACCAGATCCCAGGGTGTGGGCGGAGTCTCCCCGGCCACCAGTTGCACCGCCTCTTCCGCGTCGCTCACTCCGACCATGGGGAGTAGCGCCTCGAGCTCGGGAATGACGTCCGGCCAACCACCCGACCTCGCCTGGGCGCTGGGAGTGGACGATGCTGCCGCAACCGTCTCGATGACCCCGGCCACCATGTCCCGACCCGATTGCCCAAAGCACGATGCCGCCACGGATGCCGATGCGATCACCCCGGACAATCTGGAGATCGGGTCTTCGCCGAACATCTCACCCATCGCCATGGCCGCCTCCCACAACTGATCGGGATCCTTCCTGAAGGCCACACCGAGGGGGATCGCCCCGGCAGCAGCGTCGAGTGGGCCTGGACCGCCTGCCCCGACGCCGGCACGTCTCTCGAGCCACGATCTGAAACCAGGGCTCTCTGCCCGATAGACCGGTTCCTCGTCGGCCGCGCCGTCCAGCTCCCGGATCGACTTCTCCAGGGAGGCAGTCTCGAGGCCGCCATGCTCGATGAGGTGATATGCGACCACGGTGGCTTGCTGTGTTATGGCCGAGTAGCCCAGCTCCCACAGACCCCCGGCGGTGTCGCCGGCGGCAAGACCGATCATCGCCCCGTCTCCCTCCCCGGCGACGAGGGAGAATCTGGCGTCGGTGTCACTCACGGAACCTGAGGCTACAGCTGTAGTCTCGAAGCTCAATGCACCGAATCGTGGTGATCGCCAACCCGTCGGCCTCCCAGTTCACGGGTGGCGCCCATCGGGACATCATGTCCCTACTGGGAAAAAGGGCGGAAGTGGAGGCGATCTGGCCTGATACACCCTCGGACGCCGAGGCCCGCTCGGCTCAGGCGGCAGAGTCCGGCGCCGAGATCGTCATCGCCATGGGTGGAGACGGCATCGTGCATCACGTGGCACAAGGTCTGATCGGGACGGACGCCGCACTCGGGATCATCCCGGCGGGGACCACCAACGTGGTCGCTCGTCTGTTGGGCATACCTTCCAAACCGCTCAAGGCGGCGCGCGAGGCCCTGGAGGGGCCTACCCAGACACTCGGGACGGCCGAGATGACCCTGAGCCGGGGTTCTGTGGAGACCACCCATCACGCGGTCTTCGCGTGCGGGGTCGGCCTCGACGCCTCGGTGGTCGTC
>JBAULI010000082.1:0-1551 GCA_049578105.1 Acidimicrobiia bacterium
GCGAAAACGGTCCGGTCCCTCCTCGTCGGCGAGACGCTCACACAAACCGGCGGTGCGTGTGTCCTGCCAGACGATGGCGTTGGCCACCGGCCTTCCGGTGGTTCTGTCCCAAACCACGACGGTCTCACGCTGGTTGGTGATTCCCACCGCCGCCAGCTCGCCCGACGAGAGGCCCGCCTTCTCCAGGGCACCCTCGATGACGGCTACCGAGTTCGCCCAGATCTCGTCGGGATCGTGTTCCACCCAACCCGATCGCGGGTAGATCTGTTGGTGCTCGATCTGGTCGATCGACACGACCGAGCCGGCATCATCGACGATCATGAATCGTGTCGATGTCGTCCCTTGATCCAGAGCACCGACGAACTGAGCCATGCGGCGACGTTAACTGCGAGGCGTCGGCCTGGGCCTTTCAACCCTTGCCACGGAGGGCCGCCATCTCCTGCGCCGAGGCGCGGTCGGTGCACCATCGCTCGGCAACGTCGGCGGCATCCTCGACCAGTATGTCGACTTCCTCACGCTCCGCCTTGGAGAAGCGCCTCAAGACAAAGACGGCGGGGTCCATCGAACCGGGCGGCCGCCCGACACCGACCTTGAGCCGATTGAACTCGCTCGTGCCCAGAGATCCCTCGATCGAGCGAATCCCGTTGTGACCCCCGCTGCCGCCGCCGACTTGCAGCCGGAGACGGCCGAACGGGAGATCGATGTCGTCATGGACGACGAGGAGATCCTCGGGCAGCACCGAGTAATAGTCCAGCAACCGGCGCACCGGTCCCCCCGACTCGTTCATCGAGCCGAGAGGGGAGGCGAGGATGACGCGATCCGACCCTGCGCCTGACACGACGACCTGGCTTCGCAATCTCGAACGCCCCCGACCCCACCGTTCTCCCGAGCGTCCTGCCATCCGATCGACGACCTCGAAGCCGACGTTGTGCCGGGTTCCTTCGTATTCGGAGCCGGGGTTGCGTAACCCGACGACGAGTCGCATCGGGCTACTCGCCCGACTCGTCCTCTGACTCGTCTTCCGAAGCCCCCTCGGCCCCTTCATCAGACTCCTCACCCTCGCCGATCTCCTCGCCTTCGAGACCCTCGAGGCCTTCGACCTCTTCGGGCTCTTCGACGATCTCGGCCGCCGGGGTGGTGACGCTCATGACCACGCCCTCGGGGTCCTCGACATATTCCACTCCATCGAGTTTGGGTAGGTCTGCGATGCGGAGTGATCCACCCACTTCGATGTCGGAAACGTCCAATTCCACTCCCGACGGTATGGCGTTGGCCAGTGTCTCCACGAGCACGTGGGTTCGTCGTGGCGAGAAGACACCTCCCTCTCGAACACCGACCGGGGTCCCGACGAAGTGAATGGCGACCTCGGCTTGAATCGTCTCGTCGAGAGAGACGGTGACGAAGTCGACGTGTCGATACTCACTGCGGTATGGATGGCGCTCGATCACGCGAGCCATGGTGAGAAGTGTGTCGCCGCCCTCGATCTCGAGGTTGATCAAAGCGTTCGAGCCTGCCTCGGTGTGAAGGGCGACCTGGAGATCGTGTGCATCG
>JBAULI010000083.1:0-8350 GCA_049578105.1 Acidimicrobiia bacterium
TGCGCCCAAAGTGAGAGCGGAACAACTCATAGGTACCATCGAGCAAGTGGAGACGCACCCGAATGATCCTACGTCCCAATCGGAGCCAGATCCGTGGGAAGCGGTCTCGGATCAGTTCTCCACCCTCAAGGGGCGTCTGACAGACCTATACCAGCAGGCCGCTGCCGACGGGGGACCCTCGGAGAGCGATGTCAAGGAAGCCTTGTCCACCCTCGCAGCCGCCTGGGACCGCGTAGCCGATTCGGTGACGACCGCCCTCGGCGACCCGGACACGAGAGAGGGCTTGAAACGGGCGGCGAGCTCGCTCGCCACCGCGCTGGGGGCGACGGTCGCCGGCCTGGGCAAGGAGCTCATGCCCGAGCCAACCGGCGGTGGCTCAGGGGTCTCGGACGCCTCTCGAGACCAGGCCGTTGAGGAGAGCGGCACCGGTGGCGGGGTCGTCGACGGTGACGGCGAACCTTCGGCCACCAGCGAGCGTGACCTCTAGGGCATCGCCGCGACGAACCACGAGGGCGCTGGCACCCGGAGTTGCTCTCCACCCCCAACCTCCCCACGCTGCCGGCTCGAGGTCGATGGGCCTGGCAGATGAGACACCATCCACAGGGATCCTCCGAACCGGAATCCCTCCCAAGCGGACGGTCAAACCACCATTGTTCACATTCGCCTCGACGTTCATGAGAGCCAGGCCGGACAGGACCAGGAATCCACCGAGCCAGGGGCCCACGACCGGGACCGCCAGTGTCAAGAGGGCTCCGCCGCCAAGCAGGAACAGCGGCCAGCGAACCGAGGCGCGACCCACCCAGGAAACCCTCTCTGCCACGGCGACCTCGATGCTCTCCTCCTTCGTGGTCGCAGCGATGCGCACCGGGTGAGCTCGTCGCCCCAGGGCGTAACCCAAACCGCCACCGACGAGGGCGCAGATGAGTATGAGAGCGATGTCGAGCCAGGCGAATGAATCGGCCCCCTCCCAAGTCGATGCATCCCAGTTCAGGCTGACGAGGGCGAGGTTCAAGGCGAAAGTCAGGCCTCCGATCAGCCCCACCATGGCAAACGCCTCGGCCGAAGGCTCTCCTTCGACTCGGAAGAGAGACGTGGTGAGCAACGCAAGCGCTATGAGGCCGAGTGAGACCAATGGGACCTGGGACAAGGCAATCGAGCCATCTGGGGCGCCCGTGCCAGTCCAGTGAATGGCGACCGGATCGGGAAGGTGCGACCAGCCCACTGCCAGCGGCACGAGGCAGACGAAGAGCACGGTGGCGGACCAAACGAGGAGCGGTCCCCATTTCCTCACCGCCAGTTCTCCTCGATCAGAGATTGAAGTTCCTCCGGTGTCAATCCCGCCCTCCCTGCGGCGCCAACCAGATCGCGCACGAGTCTCGCCACGTCGGGCACCGGTCTCACCACCGCCCCTCCCCGACCCCGCCTGAGCTCGACGAGGCCCAGGTCCTGGAGATGCGAGTAGGCCTTGAGCACGGTGTGCATATTGATGTCCAAGGAGGCGGCGAGACTCCTGGCCGACGGGAGTCGCGCCCCAGGCCCGAGCTTGCCCGCCGAGATCTGCGACTCGATTTCGGCCGAGATCTGGATATAGATCGCCTGATCGGCATCGGGGTCGACGCGAACCAACATCTGCTTCAGATTAGCCAATGTTCTATAACTAATGTCAGATGGAGCGAAAGGCGGCGGACCAAAGTTGAATGAGGGCATGTCACGACCAACCATCTCGGTGGAAGAGTTGAGGAGTCGTCTCGACGATGTGAGGCTCTTCGACCTCCGTTGGTCGCTGACCGACCCGGCCCACGGGATCGCGTCATACCGTGGGGGGCACATACCCGGTGCGGTCTTCGTCGACCTGGACCACGACCTCAGCGCACCGGAAGGTGACGGAAGACACCCTCTCCCCTCCCCGGATGACTTCACGACGACTCTGGGGCGACTCGGCATCACACCCGACGATGAGGTGGTGGTCTATGACGATGTCGGAGGCGCCGTTGCGGCGAGGATGTGGTGGATGCTGCGCTCGATCGGGCATGACCGGGTGAGCCTGCTCGATGGTGGGATGAAGGCGTGGAATGAGTCGGGTCACGACGTCGAGACCGGAGAGGTGCTGCCGGCTCGCACCACCTATCCACCCGTTTCGGGGTTTCGTTGGGTCCTCGGTCACGACCAGCTGGCGAACCGGACCATCGTCGATGTTCGGGCACCCGAGCGATACCGGGGGGATCGGGAGCCGGTGGATCCGAAAGCAGGTCACATCCCGGGGGCATTGAACCTGCCTTTGGCCGGAAACCTCGGGGAAGACGGAAGGTTCCTGAACGAGGAGGACCTGCGACGGCGTTACGAGTCCCTGCCCGACGACGTCGTCTTCTCCTGTGGCAGCGGGGTGAATGCCTGTCACAGCGCTCTGGCGATGAATCTCGCCGGGCGGCCCATGCCGGACGTCTACATCGGATCGTTCTCCGACTGGTCACGAAGGGACCTCCCGGTCAAGACGGGCAATGAACCGTGATCGGCCAGCGGGCCGTGGAGGCGATAGAGGCGTCGGACACCGATGACCTTCTCCGGGTCATCGACGGGCTGAGCCAGTCGCGGGATTGGGAGGCCCTTCTCGAGTTGCGGATGCGATGCGATGAGGCGGTTGGCCGTGGCAAGCAGGTTTGGGGGGTGGGCGAGCACATCAGATATCGCCTCGCGCTCGAGGCGCCACCCGAGATAGCCGGCCCGATCGTGGGCGAGGGTCGATCCCGCTTCGCTCTCGGGCCTCTCCCAGAGGTCGCCGCCAGCACCAAGACATGGGCCGAGATGAAGGGCCATCTGCCTGTTGGCCCGGAGCGAGACACCTTCGCGGCCGAGCGAGTCGTCCGAGGAGACGTGGTCGACGCGAACATACCCGACCTCCCATCGCGGTTGGCCCCTTGGGAGCCGGCGTACCCCTTGGCGACGTACAAGCGCGACAAGGTGGAGGCACCCTCCCCACGGGCTCCGGATACGCTGCCCGTCGAACCGGCCCGCTCCGTCGTCGTCGTCGATGACCAGGAATCCGCGGACGCCCTCAGCGGTCTGGTCGAGACCTGGACCGACCAATCGAACGGAAGATGTCAGGTTTCGACGGTGGAGGGAGACCACGTCGCCGCGGTCACCGGTTTGGGCCTGGGCTCCGCGCGCATGGCGTCGCTCGAGCCGGGTGAAGCTCTGTCCTGGATGTGCTGGGCCGCCGCCTCCGGTGGCGCCCACGGGCGTCGCCGAGGGTCGGCGGCGGGAAGGTTCAACACCTGGTGGGCCTTGAGCAGCCTCGTCGACCTCGAATGGCCGCCGGAACCTCAGCAATTGGGAGACGAGGTTCGAAAGCTGGAGTTCTTTTGGTTCGACGATGGCAGCCCGGACACCGGGTGGGTGATTCGTCTCGCCATCTCGAGCCCTCGGGATGGCATTGCCTGGGCGATCGCGGCGGGCGATCACCGGTTGTGATCAGGCGACGCTGACGCGGACCCGATGCCACCCGGTCGCTCCATCGGGGGCAGGCGGCACCATCTCATCGGTCTGGGTGTTCCCGTCGGCATCGGTGGCGCGAACCTGCAACTCATGGGTGCCGGGTTGGGCATCCCAGTCGGTGACCCACTGAATCCAGCTATCGGCGGACAGGGGCTGTGACAACTCGGCCTCCACCCAATCGGTGTCGGCCCCCAGCTGCACTTCGACCTTGGAGATCCCCCGATTGGGCGCCCAGGCGACACCGGCCACCGGGATCATGCCCGCCTCCAGCCTCTCTCCGTTCGACGGCGTGTCGATCCGGCTCTGCGTCTTGATGGGCGCTTCCTTGGCCCAACCACGCGGAACCCAATAGGCGTCGAACTCGTCCCATCGCTTCAACTCGATCGACGAGAGCCATTTCGTCGCCGAGACGTAGCCGTAGAGACCGGCCACTACGAGCCGCGCCGGGAATCCGTGCTCGAAGGGGAGTGGCTCCCCGTTCATCCCAACGGCCACGATGGCCTCCCTGCCGTCGTAGGCGGCCTCCACCGGGAAGCCAACGGTGAAATCGTCGACGGAGCGCCCGACTATCTGCTCGGCATCGGGCTGGACCCCCGCCCGATCGAGGATCTCCGTGAGAGGTACGCCCAACCAGCGGGCATTGCTGACCAGATTGCCGCCGACGCGGTTGGAGACGCACGAGAGCGTCACGTCGATCTCCTCCATCCTCAGATCCAGCAGGTCGTAGTAGGAGACGCTGTATGGATGATCGACCATGCCCTCGATCGACAGGCTCCACTCCTGGAGATCGACCCGCGGGACCGAAAGGGCGGTGTCGATTCGATAGAAGTCAGGGTTGGGCGTGATGATCGGGCTCAAACCGGCAACACCGAGCTCGGCCGCCGGAGGCACCTCGGGCAGAGCGACGGCGGGCGCCGGCAACTCGACCTCCCCCCGTCCCGCCACGGTCCGTCTCGCCCGGTCCAAGAGGGTGCGACCGACTCCGGCCGATATCACGGCCAGGCCGACAACGGCCCCGAAGCCGATCAAGAAGCTGCGACGGGATCCTGCGATGACAGCCGCCCCATCACTCGAATCGGGTGCCCGCCTGTCGCCGCGGTCATAGAGCCACTGAAGGGTGCCCAACCCGGTTATGGCAGCAAGACCGGCCGGGATGATGGCGATAGCGAGCGAAACCCCCGGATCACGGGCTGCCGCCCAGGCGGCGATGACGGCAAAGGCCAGGAACACCCCGATTGCTATCCCAAAACGGGATCGCGCCAGAACACCCACCAGGCCGCCTATCAACAGGGTGACCACAACGATCCCGATCACCAATGCCAGCTTGTCGTGGGTCGCGAAGAGCTGGATGGCCACGTCTTTGACCGATTTGGGGACGATGTCGATCACCCAGTTGCCCAGACCCTGGATCAGTGATGGAAAGCCCCCCACCAACCCGGCGGCCAGCTCGGAGACGCCGAGTGCCAGACCTGCGGCAGCGACACCGGAAAGACCATCCCTCGTTCGTGTGGAGCTCACGGATCCTCAAGTTAGATGTCGTGCTGCTAACGGAAGCTAAAGACCATTCTCGCATCGATACCCTGTCCCGCATGAGGCTGCTCGTGGGAGATGACGCGCTGGCCCGCTGCGAATGGGGAGCCGAGCCCGAGATCTACCGCGTCTATCACGATCACGAGTGGGGTCGAGCAACGACCGACGACATCGCCCTCTTCGAGAAGGTCTGTTTGGAGGGATTCCAGGCCGGTCTCTCCTGGCTGACGATCCTGCGAAAGCGCGAGAGCTTTCGGGCCGGCTTCTCCGGGTTCGACCCGGAACTCGTTGCCACCTTCGATGAGCGGGATGTGGTGCGGCTGATGGGCGACGAGGGCATCGTGCGTCACGAAGGAAAGATCCGATCGGCGATCAACAATGCACAGAAGGCACTCGACCTGATCGACGAGAAGGGCTCGCTGGCCGCCTACTTCTGGTCGTGGGCGCCGATGGGGCGATCCACTCGGGACGATATTCCGAGTGTCACGCCCGAGTCGACGGCACTCTCCAAGGACCTCAAGCTCAGGGGCTGGTCATTTGTGGGACCAACGACCATCTATGCCTTCATGCAAGCCATGGGGATGGTCAATGACCATCTCGAGGGTTGTCACGTCACAGGCACGTGTGAGGACACCCGACAGACCGTCCTGTCCGAGCTCTAGGGTCGTGCCATGATCGAGAGACCTGAGTTCACCATCGGGATCGAGGAAGAGTATCTGGTCGTGGATCGGGAGACCCGTGACCTGATAAAGAATCCTCCATCGGCCATGTGGGATTCCCTGCGAGAAGTGCTCGGGCCACAGGTGACGCCCGAATTCCTCAAGGCACAGATAGAGGTGGGGACCAAGGTGTGCCAGAAAGTCTCCGAGGCGAGAGCCGACCTGGCGGCGATGCGCCGAGAGCTGTCGACGGTCGTCACCGAGTACGGGGGCGCCATCATCGCCTCATCCACACACCCATTCGCAAACTGGTCTGAACAGGAGACGACCGAGCAGCCCAGATACCTGCGTCTCGCCGCCGACTACCAGCAGGTCGCCAGGCAGTTGGTGATCTGTGGCATGCACATCCACGTCGGAATAGGCGATCCTCATCTGCGCATCGACCTGATGAACCAGATGCGTTACATGCTGCCCCATCTCCTGGCCTTGAGCACGTCTTCCCCCTTCTGGGCCGGCACCGACACGGGACTCCTCGCCTATCGGCTGGTCATCTTCAAGAACCTTCCCCGAACGGGAGTCCCGGAGGAGTTTCTCTCGTGGGGTGAATACGAGCGCATGCTCGACATCATGATCTCGGCCGGATTGCTCGAGGACGCGACCAAGTTGTGGTGGGACATCAGGCCGTCCGCCCGATATCCCACCCTGGAGATGCGGGTCAGCGATGTGTGCACCCGTCTCGACGACGCGATGACGGTGGCGGCCCTGTATCTCTGCTTGCTCGGCTATCTCTTCCGTCTCCGCAAGCTGAACCAGCGCTGGCGGGCATACTCGTCCTTGCTCATCTCGGAGAACATGTGGCGAGCCCAGCGCTACGGCGTCGAGGGCTCCTTGGTCGACTTCGGCCGTGGTGAGCTGGTCCCCTACCCAGATCTCGTCGAGGAGTTCATCGACGTGCTGGCCGAGGTGGCAGACGAGTTCGACGTCACCGATGAGCTGCTCCACGCTCGTGAGATCGTCAAGGACGGGACCAGCGCCCACCGGCAGCGGGCGACCTATCACCAAGCCCTGGCGAATGGGGCGACCGAAGAAGAGGCGTTGAAGGAAGTGGTCGACTATCTGATCGACGACACGCTGTTCGGTATCTGACCCCGGCTCCTATTGTCTGCCCGTCACGCAACCCGAGGAGTCGCTCCACGATGACCAAGCCGATCCGGATCGCCATCCAGTTCCAACCACAGCACGGGGACTACGCCGACCTTAGGGCCGCAGTCGTTCGCTCGGAGGAGATGGGTGTCGATGTCGTATTCAATTGGGACCACTTCTTCCCCCTCAGTGGCGACCCCAATGGCAAGCACTTCGAGTGCTGGACGATGCTCGGCTCGTGGGCCGAGGTGACCGAAAGGGTCGAGATCGGCGCTCTGGTCTCGGCGGTCGGCTACAGGAACCCCGACCTCCTCGCCGACATGGCCAGAACCGTTGATCATGCCTCCGCCGGACGTCTGATCCTGGGAATCGGAGCCGGGTGGTTCGAGAAGGACTACGACGAATACGGCTACGACTTCGGCACCGCAGGAGGCCGGCTGGACGCACTGGAACAGGCTCTGCCACGCATCGAGGCTCGCTGGGCGAAGCTGAATCCGCCACCGACCCGGAAGATCCCGATCCTCATCGGAGGCGGCGGTGAGCGAAAGACCCTCCGCTACACGGCACGCCATGCGGACATCTGGCATGGCTTCGGACGGCCCGAGGTGATTGCGCACAAGAACTCGGTGTTGGACGACTGGTGTGCCAAAGAGGGCCGCGATCCGTCGGAGATCGAGAGATCGTGCGGGGCGAGCATGACCCGTCCCGAGTCAGGCGACGCCTATGTCGAGGCCGGCGCCAACCTGATAACCCTGGGAGCCGACGGCAGGACCGACTTCGACGTCAGCGCAGCGGCCGAGTGGATCGCCTGGCGAGACCAGAGAAACCGGTCCTAGGAAGACGCAGACGTCTCCACCTCAGTCACGACATAGGGCTGATCCGACGCCGGCGTTGCCTCGGGCTGTGTGCGGCCGGCCCAGATCAGCAGGATGACCCCGGCGACACCGGCGGCGAGACCACTCACCTGATTCCAGGTGAACGGGCCGACGGTGGCATCTCCGCTGCCGTAGCGGAGTGAGTCGAGGAAGAAGCGCTGTAGCCCGTACCACCCGACCCACAGGAAGAAGAGCTGCCCATAGTGCAGGCGAAGCCGCCGATATGCGAGGAACAGCACACCGAGGAGGATCGCCGCCCCGATCATGTCGTAGAGGGCCACGTGGTGATAGATCCCACAGAACCCGTTTGCCCCCGCGGTGGCCTCCGTGCATTCCAGGGCGTCGTGGGCCGGGGCCACGTCGTAACCGGGGCGTATCCCGTAACCCCAGGCGGCGGTGGTGGCGCGACCCAGGTGCTCCACGATCGCCAGGTCACCGACGCGGCCGACCACCGTGCCCAGGGCCAGGCCGAACGCAGACATGTCGAGGGTGGGAAGGATCGGGAGCCCGACCTTTCGCATCTTCCACCCACCGGCGATGATGCCGCCCGCGAAGCCACCCATGATCGAGAAGTTGCCACGTATCGGGTTGAGTGCATCCCACAACGCCGCCCCATCCAACAACTGGGCCGGAGCGGTGAAATACCGCGCA
>JBAULI010000084.1:0-19541 GCA_049578105.1 Acidimicrobiia bacterium
CGGCGACACTGGATTTCGGCGGTCGTCATGCCACATTCACAGTGTCCACTCAGGTCGAGGACAACCAATACGTGCATCTGGTTGGGACCGAGGGGCGCATCCACGTCGAGATCCCCTTCAACATCCCCTCCGATCGGCCGACCAGGGTCCTCCTCTTCGCCGGTGGGAACCCACCCGTCGAACCCGATCAGACGGTGATCGAGATCGAGAAGTCGGATCAGTACGCGATACAGGCCGATCTCTTCGCCGAGGCGGTTCGCCGGGACCAGCCGGTCCCTACCGGGCCCGAGGATGCGGTGGCGAACCTCGAGGTCATCGAGGCGATCTTTGCCGACGCCTCTCGCTGAGGGCGCTTCAGGAACCTGCGCTGAGCTCTTCTGTCATCGCTCGCTTGCTGATGCTCACACCCGCATATTTGGCCGGATCGGAGATGAGGTGGCCAAAGGCGAGCTCGGACGCGCCGATCAGAAGTGAGTCGGGGCCCAACCCGCTGGCCTTGATCTCGACCATATCCCATGGGGCATCGAGGGCTCGCTCTTGCGCCCCTTCGATCACCGACTCCTGGAGGAAGGGAAAGAGCCGGTGGTAGAAGCCACCCACCACGACCTGTTCCGGGTTGAAGATGTTGATCAGGTTTCCGATGCCTCGACCCAACCACCATCCGACTTCGGCGATGCCGTCCAACGTCTTTCGGTCTCCCTGTTGTGCCCGGCGCGCTATGGCATCGAGCGCCGCAAGACCGCTCAGATTCTCCAGGGCGCTGGCTCGAGCGATCAGCGCTTCCTCCCCGGCTTCGGTCTCCCAGCAACCGGTTGCGCCGCATCGACACATATCACCGGCAGGGTTGACCATGGTGTGCCCGGCCTCGCCTGCATATCCGGCCGAGCCGAGCAGTGGCTCGCCGTTGAGGATCACCCCAGTGCCTATCCCCACCTCGCCTGAGATGTAGATCAGGTTTCTGATCCCGACTCCGACTCCCCGTCTTTGCTCCGCCAGCGCTCCCAGGTCGGCGTCGTTGGCGACCATGACCTGACCGGTCACATCGAGCGCCGCGGCGAGCATCGAGGCGAGAGGGACGTTGCGCCACACCAGGTTGGGGGCGAGGTGGACGAAGCCATCGATCCGCCTGGTGATTCCGACAAAGGCGACTCCGACACCAATGAGGACATGATCCGAAGGCAGCGATTCGAGCAGGGGAGCCGCCAGTTTGGCCACTCGCTCCACCGTCTCCTGTGGCGAGTAGCCGCCTCGCGGCGTCGAGATCAGGACCTTGTTATAGACATGGCCTCCCAGGCCCACCGCAGCGACGGCAATCGAGTAGACCGAGATCTCGATCGCCAGGACGACGGCTCCCGCCGGGCGTGTGCTGACGATGGGCGAAGGCCTACCCGGGCCAGACGTCGTCTCGGCAGGGCCCTCTTCGACGAGGCCGAGAGTCGACAGCTCACCAACCAGGTCGGCGATGGTGGAACGGTTGAGACCGGTCGCAGTGGTGAGATCCGAACGAGATAGTGGGCCGGCGAGGTGGAGGCGCTCCAAAACCGTGGCCAGATTGTGTCGTCGGACCTCTTCGGCGGCCACTCCGCGGCCAGGTCTTCGGTTGGGGTTGGCGATAGCGGTTGGGCTCAACGGAGGAAGCTCGCGGTCGGTGAAGCTCCTCGTTGGCCAGCATCGTCTCTCGCCCGATTTCGCAATTGGGCGGAGTGGGGATTTCGGCTGGTCTTAGTTTGTTGCGGGCTCAAACAAATGAGTATATGCTCGCCACGCTCGACCTGAGTCGAGTCCCCTATGCAACCACAAGGCCCCCAAGAGGGGGGCACCTATGAGGAGGAATCGAAGATGAGCAAACGCCTATGGGCGTTCGTCGCCGTCATTGCCATGCTGCTCGCAGCATGTGGCGGTGGTTCCGGCGGCGGTACCACCACCACGGCTGGTGGCGGCGAAACAACGACAACGGCGGCTGCTGGCGGCATAACCGTCGGCGTCTCGTGGAACAACTACAACGAAGAGCGTTGGGCGCGATGGGATGAGCCTGCGATCAAGGCTGCCCTGGACGCGGCCGGTGCCGAGTACATAAGCACCGACGCCGGGTCATCGGCTGAGCAGCAGCTGGCAGACGTCGAGCAGCTGATCACCGATGGTGCCGACGCATTGATCATCCTGGCCCAGGACGGGACCGCGATCCTTCCTGCCGTCCAGAGCGCGCTGGAGCAGGGAATCCCGGTCATCGCATATGACCGTCTCATCGAAGATCCGGGTGCCCTGTACCTCACCTTCGACAACGTGGGCGTCGGACGACTCCAGGCTGAGGTGATCTATGGCCTGGTGCCGACAGGCAACTACGTCATCATCAAGGGCAACCAGGCCGACGCCAATGCCGACTTCCTCCGTGCCGGATACGAAGAGGTGATAGGCGACGCAGTGACGGCCGGGGACATCACCATCGTCGGTGAGACCTACACCGACAACTGGGATCCGGCGAATGCCCAGACCGAGATGGAGCAGTTCCTCACCCAGGCCAACAACGACGTCCAGGCAGTTCTGTCTGAGAACGACGGTATGGCCAGCGGTGTAGTCGCCGCACTCGAGGCCCAGGGCCTCGCCGGCGAGGTCCCAGTCTCGGGTCAGGACGGCGACTTGGCCGCACTGAACCGGGTTGCGCTGGGCACCCAGTCCGTCTCCGTTTGGAAGGACGCACGTGAGCTCGGTAAGGCCGCAGGCGAGGCAGCCGTGGCCCTGGCCCAGGGCACAGCCTTGGCCGACGTCTCCGGCGTGGTCCAGTTCGACTCACCGGGTGGCAACTCGATGACCTCGATCCTCCTCACCCCGATCGCCATCACTCAGGACAACCTGAACCTGGTGGTCGATGCCGGTTGGATCACGGTCGATCAGGTCTGCCAGGGTGTCGAAGCCGGCAGCGTGTCCGTCTGTCCATAACCGAATGAAGATTCGAGTCGACAAAACGACTCGAACTCCCTGAGACCGTGTGCACGCCGTGCTCCCGCCAAAAGCGGGGCACGGCGTGTACTTTTGAGGGCGGTCGTGATCAATGGCGATAACTGAGGAACCAAAGAGCGCAACAGAGGGGATGACCGCGCCGTCGGGTCTCCCACCGGAGAACCTGGTCGTTCGGCTGTGGGACGACCTGAAGGCTGCGTTGCGCAAGCTCGAGTTGGACACCCGCCTCCTCGGGATGGTGATCGCACTGCTCGTGATCTGGGTGGTGTTCAACGTCTTCTCCGGTGGAACGTTCCTGACACCGCGCAACATGTGGAACCTGACCGTCCAGACGTCGGTCGTGGGAATCATGGCAACGGGGATGGTTCTCGTCATGGTCACGCGGAACATCGATCTCTCCGTTGGCTCGATGCTCGGCTTCATCGGAATGGCGATGGCTTTGCTCCAAGCCGAGGTGCTGCCCAGGTACCTGGGCTTCGACAACCCCTGGACGTGGATCATCGTCCTCGTGATCGGACTGGTCTTGGGCGCGATAGTGGGCGCGTTCCAAGGTGTGATCGTCGCCTATGTCGGGGTCCCCTCCTTCATCGTGACTCTCGGTGGTCTGTTGGTCTGGCGTGGCGCCGCCTGGGTCTTGGCAAAGGGGCGGACCATCGCACCCATGGACAGCACGTTTCAGCTTCTGGGCGGGGGGTCGAGGGGTGCGGTTGGAGGGACCGCCAGCTGGTTGATCGGCGCCGTAGCCTGTGCCGGGATCGCCTTCCTCCTGTACAACGGGAGACGTCAGCGTCGTAAGTTCGGATTCGGCTTGAGACCGCTGTGGGCCGACATCGCTCTCGGATCTTTGGGATCAGCCGTGGTCCTCATCGCCGTTTGGTTCCTCAATCGCTATTACATGCCGGTCAACGTGGCGCGCCAGTACGCCGAAGCGAACGGGCTCACCTGGCCGGATGGAGGGCTCGACATTCCGTTGGGCATCGCCAATCCCGTGCTCATTGCCATCGGGGCGGGGCTGCTCATGCATTACATCGCCACCCGGCGTCGGTTTGGCCGCTATGTGTATTCGATCGGTGGCAATCCCGAAGCTGCCGAGTTGGGTGGCATCAACACCCGGTGGACCGTGGTGAGGGCCTTCATGGTGATGGGGATCCTGGTCGGGCTCTCGGCGGCCGTGTCGATCGCCCGCCTCAACGCGGCGACGAGCGGCTTAGGAACTCTCTCCGAGCTATACGTGATCGCCGCTGCCGTGATCGGTGGCACCTCCCTCACCGGTGGGATAGGCACGATTCCCGGCGCGATCCTGGGCGCATTGGTCATGCAATCATTGATCTCGGGGATGGTCCTGATGGGTGTCGATGCGCCCTTGCAGGACATCGTCACCGGCATCGTCCTGGTCACGGCGGTGGCAGTGGATGTCTTCTACAGGCGGAGGGCCGCGAGATGAGCGATCGATCTCCTTTGGTCGAGATGAAGGACATGCGGGTGAGTTTCGGCGGGGTCCATGCCGTCGACGGCGTGAGCATCGACCTGTATCCCGGGGAGATCCTGGGTCTCGTTGGTGGTAACGGCGCGGGAAAGTCGACATTGATCAAGACCCTCTCCGGGGCGCAACGGGCCGATTCCGGGCAGATTTTCGTCGACGGCCGGCCGGTGACGATCACTTCGCCACGGGATGCCAAGGCTCTTGGCATCGAAACCATCTATCAAACGCTGGCACTGGCCGAGAACATCGATGCACCGGGAAACATGTTCTTGGGACGTGAGCTCACCAACCGTTGGGGGAGTCTCGATGACTCGGCGATGGAGGACGCAGCCCGGAAGGTCATGGGGCGACTCAACCCCAACTTCCAGAACTTCAAGGTCCCCGTGGACTCGCTCTCCGGCGGACAACGTCAATCGGTGGCCATCGCACGCGCCGTCCACTTCAACGCTCGAATCGTGATCATGGACGAGCCGACGGCAGCTCTGGGGCCGGCCGAGACCGATCAGGTGAGACAGCTGATGCGGCAGTTGAAGCAGGAGGGGATCGGGATAATCCTGATCAGTCACGACATCCACGACGTGTTCGACCTGTCGGATCGGATAAGTGTCATGCTCCAGGGAAAACTGGTCGGCACGGTGAATCGTGATGACGTGACCATGGACGAGGTCCTGGCCATGATCATCATCGGGAAGCTGCCGGGTGAAGTGAGCAGCACGGAGCTCGAGACTCTCCACGGCTGACCTCGACGGGATTGGGAGTGATGCAATGACCACTTTGGATGGAAAAGTCGCGCTCGTCACGGGCGCCAGCCGTGGGATCGGCGCCGCCGTCGCCAGGGCCCTGGATGGCGAAGGGGTGAAACTGGGGCTCGCCTCCCGGTCGGGAGACGACCTGGGCATCGACGACGCAGTCGCGATGCCGACGGATGTGCGGGACCCGGAGGCGCTGGATCGTCTGGTTACGGCAACCGTGGAGCGCTTCGGGAAGCTCGAGATCCTGGTCGTCAACGCAGGGGTTGGCGCTTATGGCCCTTTCCTCGACCTCCCCTTCGAGGATCTCGAGGAGATGATCGATGTCAACGTCAAGGGGGCGCTCTATGCGATGAGGGCGGCCCTTCCTCACCTCATCGCCAGCGGGGAGGCGGATCTCGTGACTTTGGCCAGTGAGGCAGGCCGACGCGGTCTTCCGCTCGAAGCCGTCTATTGCGCATCGAAGTTCGCTCAGATCGGTCTCACGCGTGCTCTGGACCACGAGCTACGCGAGAAGGGGGTGCGATGCAGCAACGTGGCCCCCGGCGGCGTGGCCACCGACTTCGCAATGGGGCACGGTCGAACCCCCGACATGCCCGAGCTCGAAGGGATGATGAGCCCGGAGGACGTGGCCGAGACGGTCCTCTTCGTCCTGACCCGGCCCCGAAACCATCGGATCCTCGAGGTCGCCTTCAGACCGGTGAGCGAGCCTTCCTGGGGCTGAGTCGACTCAAGTCGTGCCGTGAAAGGTCGGAGTCAGAGCCGGGTATAGCCCCACATAGCGGGCGTGCGTCTCGCGGTAGACCTCGACTTCCTCGCCGGGCGCCGCGGCCGGATTCACCGAGACCACCTCGGCGCACGCCTGGTCCACGCTCTCGAACCATCCGGCACCGACTGTTGCCAGCACGGCGGCGCCGTAGGCCGCCCCTTCTTCGGTCGGCACTGTGGCGATCTCCGCTTCGAGCACGTCGGCCAGGATCTGACGCCACAACCGGCTTCGGGTCCCACCACCCGAGGCGCGGATCTGGCTCGGGGTCGCCACACCCGCTGCGGTCATCAAATCGAGGCTGTCGCGTAGCCCGAAAGCAACCCCCTCCAGGACCGCTCGCGTCATGTGGCGCATATCGTGACGAACGGTGAGGCCCACGAAGGCGCCGCGGGCGGCGGGGTCGGGATGTGGCGTGCGCTCCCCGGTCAGGTAGGGGAGGAAGAGGAGGCCATCGCTGGCGGCAGGCACCTGTGATGCGCCATCGACCAAGTCGTCGAACGTTCGGTCCGGGGCCACCGTATCCCGCCACCAGCGAAGGCTGCCTGCCGCCGACAACATCACACCCATCATGTGCCATCGGCCGGGCACGGCGTGGCAAAAGGCATGGACTCGCCCATCCGGCTCGATCGCCGGCTCCGCAGTAGTGGCGAAGACGACACCGGAGGTGCCCAGTGACAAGGCGACGACACCTGGCACCACGGCCCCGACACCGACGGCGTTGGCCGATTGATCACCTCCCCCTGCCACGACCCTGGTACCGGCTCGGAGCCCGGTCGCCTCAGCGGCAACCGCACTCAAGGTCCCGGTCACTGCCGGTCCCTCGAATGTCGGCGGCAACAGCGCTGGGTCGATGTCGAGATCCTGGAGGATCTCGGGCGACCATGTCCTCTCCCTCAAGTCGAACAGGATGGTGCCCGATCCGCCTGCAACGTCGACCGCATGGGAACCGGTCAGTCGGAGACGGACGTAGTCCTTGGGAAGCAAGACGTGTCGGACCCGAGACCAGGCTTCGGGCTCGTTGTCCCGCACCCACAGCAGCTTGGGGGCGGTGAACCCGGTCAGGGCATCGTTTCCCGTGACCTGAATGAGACGGTCACGACCCACCAGTTCCCGGATTTGATCGCATTCCCCTTGGGTCCTCTGGTCGTTCCAGAGGATCGCCGGTCGCACCACTTCATCGTCCTCGTCGAGGAGGACGGCTCCATGCATCTGACCGGTGAGCCCGATCGCCTCGATCTCAGACCCGCTCACTCCCGCCTCGGCGATGAGGCGGGAGATGGCGTCGATGGTCGCCGACCACCACAGATGCGGATCCTGCTCCGACCACAACGGCTGGGGCGTCTCATATCCGTATGAGGAGGAGGCGACTCCCATCACTCTGCCGTCGGAGTCCGCCAGGAGTGCCTTGGTGGCGGTGGTGGACACGTCGATTCCCATCACGAGGCTCACGACCTGTCCTCCCCGGTCACCAGTTCCACGGCGGTGGCGAGGTCGTCGCAAGCCAGGACGCGCCAGGTCTCGCGATGCCAGACTGGCGAATCGGCCCGGAGGTCGCTGACGGCGCCCAAGCTCTCCAACTCGCAGAAGTCCTCGTTGGTGAAGACCTGTCCGACGGCGCCACGGTCGGGGAGCGATCGGCCGGGAGTCGTGAAGCTCTTGATGAAGAGCTGCGCATCCTTCAGATAGCCCAATGATCCTGGCGCAGGCCCGGAGCCGACCTTGAGGCGTGGCCCCGATGTTGCTTCCACCAGGACCGCGTTCTCGGCCCATGAGAGCCGACGGTCATCGAGCCCGCTGTACGGCCAGAGGACCAGCTCACGATTCGGTGTCACCATGGTCTCCACGGGGCCATTCAGGGGGAGCACGGCCGTTCCACCCAGTGGCAGCTGGGTGATGGCCCATGGCCCGACTTGGAAGACCCCGGTCCCGGCTCGAGTCAGACCATGATCGACGATCAAGCCGTCCCCGTCGAGGGTGACGCGCATCTCCTTTGCCAGACCGACGGCATCGACCGGTGCAACTATCGAAACACTCTCATCGGTCACCGAGACCTCGCACTCGTGTTCATCGGGTGCGTAGGAGATCTCGGGTCTCTCGGGTGCGACCCAGAGACGGTGACCTCCACGGAACCGATATCGACCCAGTGGCGATTCGACGAGGACCGAATCGGGGAGGGAGGCGAAGACTTCCGGCCCGTCCTCGCGTCGCAAGCCGATTATCCGGGGGCCGTATCCGGTGGCTACACGGAGATGGTAGGGACCGAGTGACAGCTCGATGGAGCCGTCCCCGGGTGGGGGATCCGATGCCACCGGTGCTAGTCCCCCTGGGACCAGATGGCCCGGTTGACCCGGTTCTCCAGGTACTCCTGTCGACCCGACACCGGCTTCGGGTCGATCTCGCCGGCGAGCACGCGGGCCTCGAGGGTGTCGAGGCTCTCGTCACCGTTCAAGATCGCGTGGCCGAGCGACTGGTCCCAACCGCGGTAGCGTCCCGCCAGAGGCCCCGAGAGTGTCTCTTGCTCCACCATGTCGGCCGCAACGAGCAAGGCTCGAGCAAGGGTGTCGATGCCACCGATGTGGGCGTGGAAGAGATCGGTGCGGTCGATCGACTGACGGCGGAGCTTGGTGTCGAAGTTGAACCCACCTGTGGTGAAACCGCCGCCCCTGAGGATCTCGTACAGGACGAGGGAGAGCTCGTCGACCGAGTTGGGGAACTGGTCGGTATCCCAACCGTTCTGGTAGTCCCCCCGGTTGGCGTCGATCGAGCCGAAGATCCCGTTGGCCACGGCATATGCGACCTCGTGATGGAAGCTGTGCCCGGCGAGCGTGGCATGGTTCCCTTCGATGTTCACCCGGTACTCGTCGATGAGGTCGTATCGCTGCAGGAAACCATGCACCGACTGTGAGTCGTAGTCGTACTGATGCTTCGTCGGCTCGGCCGGCTTCGGCTCGAGGAGGAGGGTCCCCTCGAATCCGATGCGATGCTTGTGCTCGGCGACGAGGGTGAGGAACCTGGCCAATTGCTCTGCTTCCCGCCGCAGATCGGTGTTGAGCAGTGTCTCGTATCCTTCCCGACCGCCCCACAGGACGTAGTTGGCTCCGCCGAGACGATGGGTCGCCTCGAGGGCGTGCTTCACCTGGGCAGCCGCATAGGCGAAGACGTCCGGATCGGGATTGGTGGCGGCGCCGGCCGCGTATCGGGGGTGACTGAACAGGTTGGCAGTGCCCCAGAGCACTCTCACCCCGGTCTCTTCCATCTTCTGCTCGGCATATTCCACCATGACGTCGAGGTTCTTGGCCGACTCACCGAAGCTGGCCCCGGAAGGGGCTATGTCTACATCGTGGAAGCAGAAGTACGGGACTCCGAGCTTGGAGACGAACTCGAAGGCTGCGTCCATCTTCGAATGGGCAGCGGCGAGGGGATCGGACTGGGCACCCAGCCAGGGTCGGTCGAAGGTGCCTTCGCCG
Organism: Acidimicrobiia bacterium; assembly: GCA_049578105.1. Classification (GTDB taxonomy): domain Bacteria; phylum Actinomycetota; class Acidimicrobiia; order Spongiisociales; family ZC4RG35; genus JARDZU01. The sequence goes on from JBAULI010000084.1 coordinate 9,427, forward strand.
AACACGTCGTTGCCGGGCCAGTTGAACGAGTGCCAGTAGCAGACGGCCACCCGCATGTGGTCTTCCATCCTCTTTCCGAGAACCATCCGATCCGGCTCGTATACCTTGAAGCTCAAGTCGCGATCGGAGTCTGGGCCATCGAAGGGGATGGGCTCCTTCACATCCGTAAAGAACTCCTCGGCCATGTTTTTCGCTCCTCTTGTCTGTTCTTGCAGGGTAGGACAGTCCCATGCCGCCGGCGCCGTCTGAGGAGCGCCATTTGGGCAACACTCGCCACCCCGCCATTGTGACTGGCTGCTCAACCCCAGTTCAGCCTGCACTCGGAGACGCGGAGTGGGGCCGGGGGGATCAAAGGGGGGTCGCCCCCCCTCGAAAATGACAGCCCTCCTCCCAGGAGACTCTCAGGCTATTCCCAGCTTTCGAAGGTAGCTTTGCCAATGGATGAGCACCACCACCCCCCAGTACGTTGCAGACGTTCTCGTCGTCGATGACGAGGAGACACTCTCCGAGTTGGTGTCGAGCGCCCTCCGTTTTGCCGGCTACAGCGTCAGAACCGAGACAAATGGCTTCGATGCCCTTCGCAGCATCAAGACCGAGCTGCCGGATCTGATCGTCCTCGACGTGAACATGCCTGAGTTGGATGGCTTCGAGGTGTGTCGTCGTCTTCGCCGCGATGGCATCCAAACCCCCGTGATCTTCCTGACAGCGAGGGACGACATCGATGACCTGAGAACGGGCTTCAGGCAGGGTGGCGACGACTATCTGACGAAGCCGTTCAGCCTCGAGGAGTTGGGGCTGAGGATCGAGGCCCTGCTGCGACGAGCGGGAGGGGCCGCCGACCCGGCGAGGACCACCGTCGGCGAACTCGTGATCGACGAGGACGCCCACCAGGTCTGGCGAGGCGATGAGGAAGTCCAGCTGTCACCGACCGAGTTTCGCCTCCTCCGGTTCCTGGTCCTGAATCTCGGGCGTGTCATGTCCAAGGGCCAGATAGTCGAGCATGTCTGGGAGTACGACTTCGACGGCAACTACGGGATCGTGGAGACATACGTCTCGTATCTCCGCAAGAAGTTGGATGACACCGATGGGTCTCTGATCCAAACGGTTCGCGGTGTCGGGTACGTGATTCGCCGGCCGCAAGACTGACCAATGAGTCTCCGGACGAGGCTGGTCATCTCCTTCACAGTCCTCCTCCTCATCGTGATCGGGGCCGTGGGATTGGTCGCATCTCGTTCGATCCGCGACATCCTGGTGGGACAGATCGATGGGACTCTGACCGGCTTCGTCGATCGCGGAGGCTCTGAGAGCCAGGAGCCACCCTCAGACGAGGTTGAACAGGCTCCTGGAAACGGGAGCACCGTTCTCAGCCCTTTCGCCGAGGTGTTGGTGGCCGATGACGGTTCTACCGTGCTCGCCGAGCCATCCGGCTTCATCGATGACCCCGATCCGCTGCCCATGGTCGAAGATCTCCCCGCCGATTCGGGTCTCGTCTACCTGGACAGCGTCGACGGGAGTCTCGAATATCGGGCCTACGTGCAGCATTTCCCCAACGGGCTGACGTTGATCAGGGCTGCCCCGCTCAGTGACGTGAAGACGGCTACCGAGGCCCTTATTCGGACGCTCCTGCTCGCCGGGTCCGGTGTTCTGTTGCTCGGCGCCGCCGCCACCTGGTGGACGGTGCGGAGTGCCATGGAGCCCGTAGACGAGATGGTCGATGCGGCCGAGGCGATAGCGGCCGGGGACCTGACCCGACGAGTAGGTGAAGTCGATCCCGACACCGAGCTCGGTCGGTTGGGTGTCTCGCTCAACGAGATGCTCGCGCACCTCGAGCACGCCTTGGAGACCGAGAGAGAGGGAAGGGAGCGCCTCAGGCAGTTTGCGGCCGACGCCTCGCATGAGCTCAGAACGCCTCTGACCGCCATCGCCGGCTACGCCGAGCTTCAGCGGCGCGGCGGGCTAGAGGCCAGGGATGCCGAGGACAGGGCCTGGGCCAGGATCGAGAGTGAGGCAAGGCGGATGGGGAGGTTGGTGGAGGATCTCCTCACACTGGCGAGGCTGGGTCAGAGCCAGCCCCTGCACATCGTCGAGATGGACCTGTCTCAAGCGTTGCGGGACGCCGCAGCCGACCATGCCGTGATCGATCCAGACCGGCCCATCAAGTTGTCGGTCCCCGACGAGCTCGTCGTCGAGGCTGATCAAGAGCGGCTGACGCAGGTCATAACCAGCCTTCTGTCGAACGTGAGGGTCCACACCCCGCCGGGGACGGAGGTGAGCATCGACCTTCTCGACAAGGGCGACTCGGTTGTGCTGGTGGTGGCCGACAACGGCCCCGGAATCCCCCACGATGCACTGGAGCACGTGTTCGACAGGTTCTATCGCGCCGACCCGTCACGTTCCCGATCTTCGGGGGGAACCGGGCTGGGCCTCGCCATCGTCCAGGTCATCGTCGAGGCGCACGGTGGGACGGCAACCGCATCGAGTGTCGAAGAGGTCGGTACCCGGATAACCATCCACCTCCCCAAGATCGCGGACCCCAGTTCTCAGCCAATGTGATCAGCGATCTCAGTCTTCCCACAGCCGGGGATCGCATGATGGCGTCAGAAGCCCAAGGAGCTCGAATCATGAGATGACCGGGATGTCATTCCTCCCCTGTTGGCGATGAAGGGATCGGCCGAATACCGGTCCCTTCATTTTGTGTGACTCTCCTGTCGGAAGGGCCTGGGCGGCGCTTGGATCAGCCGGCCAGGGTGCCGGCGAACACCTGCCATGCGAGTGCCGACTTGGCTATCAGGCTCAGGAGGACGTAGGTCGATTCCCCGTAGTTGTAGTCCGCCCAGCGCCCGACCTTCTTGTATTGGAGGACCATGACTATTGCGAAGACATTGAAGAAGGCGAACAGCGAGAAGAAGATGCCGTAGACGAAGCCGGGCGGCGATGCCTCGAACCCGGGGCTGAACAGGTAGATGCCGATGGCGATCCAGGGCACCGCCCCAGCGATGACCCCAAACCAGTAGGAGAGCCAGCCGACATTCTCGCCAGGCGTCTCGTATTTCTCTTGGAGGAGGCCGAAGAGGATCATGGAGGCGTTGACACCGGCCAGGGCGATGAGTGCCGCCACGTCGGCGATACCGACGAGCATGGCGATCAGAACCACCATCACTGACGACGAGAGTGAGTACTCGATCCATCTCGCATAGTTCCGTTGTTTTGCCAGATTCGCCCGATACCACCCGTATATGCCGGGGGCGGAGATCATGAAGTGGGCCAGTGCCGAGAGAAAGAAGAAGACGGCGACTCCCCAGGCCAGGCTCACGTTGAACAGTGGCTCCACTTCAGGTGCCGATGCGCCGGGTGGGCCCGTCATGTAGGTGGCGATCACGGGGAGGGTGAAGTCCGTCGCCAGGGCGAGAACCACCACGCCCTGTCCGGCGTGCAGGACCCCCATCAGTAGGTTGTATGCGCGGAGGCGGCTGCCTGAGCGACGGTCGTCTTGCGTTGCGGCCATTCTCATGTCCTTCCTTCGGAGCCGTGCATTGAAACGGATTAAAGCCTGGAGCATGCGAAATACCGCCCTTGCCAAGGCCTGCGGATTCCTACAGTGCCGCCGGCATGAGGACGCTGCTCACAGGAATGCTGGCGGGTTATGGAATAGCCATACCGGTTGGGGCCATCGCCATCCTGATCGTGCAGACCGGTCTTCGGTCGGGTTTTGCGATGGCGTTTTCCGCTGGGGCCGGAGCGGCGACGGCCGATCTGTTCTATGCCTCATTGGCTGTCATCGGAGGCGCCGCCTTGACCGAGCAGGTCGGGCGCGTGGGCCGGCCCCTCCGCATTGCAAGCGGAATCGTGCTGATCGCCGTGGCCGTGTTCGGCCTATGGAACGCGCGGAAACGACCGGAGGAAGGTGACCTTGTTCCCGAACGGAGGTCGATGCTTGGCATCTACGGCCGATTTCTCCTCCTCACGATGGTCAATCCCACCACGGTCGTCTATTTCGCCGCGGTGGTCGTCGGTCTCGGAGTGACTGAGAGCCTGACCGGTGCCGAGGGCGTTCTCTTCGCACTCGGCGCATTTCTGGCATCGCTGTCGTGGCAAACGGTTCTTGCCGCCGTCGGCGGCCTCGTCGGGCAAAGGCTCTCGTATCGTGTCGAGCGGATCGCCGTGATAGCGGGAAATCTCGTGATCCTCGGCCTGGCACTGTCGATAGTCCTCGGGTAGAGCAACGGCCCCTTGGCAGGGCTAGCGTCCCGCACCGTGAATGCGAGTTGGGAGGGCCCAATGCCACGCCGGGCCGAGCCGGCGACGGACTGCCGAATCTGATGAGCCACGTCTTTCATCGCACGGCCGCACCACTGACCGCAGTTGACGCCAGTGGCTGCTGGGTCACCGACGATTCGGGGCGCCGATACCTCGATGCCGCCGGGGGCGCCATCGTCGTCAACGTGGGTCACGGCGATCCCGAGGTGGTGGCCGCACTCGATCGCGCCCGGACCCTCGACTACGTCCACGCCTCGACGTTCACGACACCGGTTTTGGAGAGATATGCAGATCGGCTGGCCCTCCACCTGCCTCTCGACGACCCACGGGTCTATCCGACCAGCGGGGGAGCGGAATCGGTAGAGACTGCGCTGAAGCTGGCCAGGGCCTACCACCTGGCCGGTGGCGACAACGGAAGGGATGTCGTGATTTCGAGACGCCAGTCCTATCACGGCAACACGATCGGGGCCCTGGATGTCTCCGACCGCCGGGCGCTGCGCGAGCCATATCTCCCTTGGCTGGGCAAGGCCCATCACGTCCCCGAGGTGAGTGAGTATCGGTGCCCCAGCCCCGATCACCCAGATGGGTGCGCCAGTTGGCATGCCTCCATGCTCGATCGGGCGATCACCGAGATCGGGCCTGATCGAGTTTCGGCCTTCATCGGGGAGGCCATCGGTGGGGCGGTCCTCGGGGCGGCGGTACCACCTGCCGGCTATTGGGAAGCGATGCAGGACGTATGCCGACGGCATGGGGTGCTACTGATCGTCGATGAAGTCATGACCGGGTTCGGCCGGACCGGGCGATGGTTCGGCGTCGATCACTTTGGCATCCAGCCCGACATCCTCGTTTCCGGCAAGGGGGCAGGGGGCGGTTACTGGCCCCTCGGGTTGTGTGTGGCGTCGGGCCAGGTTCATGACACCGTGATGTCGGCGGGCGGTTTCACACATGGATTCACCTTTTCGCATTCTCCGATCGGCGCAGCGGTCGGTGAAGCGGTAGTGGAGAGACTCGAGGCCGGGAACCTCGTGGAGAGGTCGGCGACATCTGGAGCCGCCCTCTTGTCGGGTCTCCGACAGACACTGTCGGACATGTCGATCGTCGGGGACGTGAGGGGCGTCGGCCTTCTCATCGCCGTCGAGTTGGTGGCCGACAAGACGTCGAAGACCGCGTTCCCGCGTGAGATGCGGATGGCCGAGAGGCTGACCATGGAGGCGAGACGTCGCGGTTTGCTCGTCTACCCGTCGACTGGATGCGCCGACGGCACATCCGGCGACCTGATCCTCCTCGGCCCCCCGTTCATAGTCACCGAAGAGGAGTTGGCGATGATCGTCGAGCGTCTCGGCAGGGCAGTCGGTGCCATGGCCTCATGAAGACACCTGTCGTCTACTCACCCGACCATCGGTTCCACGACACCGATACCGGGATATGGGTTGGTGTCCCGATCCCGTCCGAAGAGGTTCCGGCGCGGGCCGAGATCATCGTGGACCACCTCCGGAACCTAGGTCACGAGGTGCTCGACTCGAAGAGCCACGATGACTCGGTGTTGGAGTCGGTGCACGATGTGGACCTGGTCGAGTATCTCCGCACCGCCCATGCGCAATGGGAGGCATGGGGTTACGGGGTCGATCCCGGCCAGCCGATCGTCACCGCCTACGCCTTTCCGACGGAGCGGTTCCTCCGTGGCCGACCCATGCGACGACCAAAGTCACCGGGCGCATTGGCTGGGGTGTATGCGATGGACACGATGACCAGGATCGGCCCCGGCACGTATCGCGGCGCGAGGGCTGCCGTCGACATGGCGCAGACCGCAGCGGAGCATGTCGCGGCCGGAGCCGTCTCGGCCTATGCGGTGTGCCGGCCGCCCGGTCATCATGCCGGCCCCGGATTCTTCGGTGGCTCCTGTTATCTGAACAACGCCGCCGTCGCGGCGGAGACCCTCGTCCGATCGGGCCTGGGCGGGGTGATGGTCATCGACCTCGATGCCCATCACGGAAACGGGACACAGGAGATCTTCTATCGACGATCCGACGTCGTCTATGGCTCGGTACACGTCGATCCCGCCGATGGGTGGTTTCCGCATTTCGTGGGGCACGCCGATGAGGTGGGGGCGGATGCCGGCGAGGGTGCGAACCACAACTTTCCCTTGCCCGCCGAATCCGACGAGGAATCCTGGCTCAGCTCGGTGGGATCACTCGTCGAATGGGCGCGAAGACACGAGACCGCTGCAGTGGTGGTCTCTCTCGGCGTCGATGCCGCCTTGTCCGACCCCGAGAGCCCGCTTCGGGTCACAGAATCCGGTTACAGAGAGGCGGGGGAGCGGATAGCGTCTCTGGGGATGCCGACCGTGTTCATCCAGGAGGGCGGATACGACCTCGACACGATCGGTGGCCTGGTGGCCTCGACCTTGGCCGGGTTCGATGGGTCGACGGGAGATGCGCTGTGACCATGAATCTGAATCGCTGGGTCGGAGTGGACGAGCACAACGGGATTCCGAGTCTCGAGCGACCTGATGCCCCAAAGCCACCACATTGGGACCTCGAGGCGATCGCGGCGGTGGAGCGCCCACATCATCTAACGGTGTCGGCCGACGGCACGATGGCAGCGCTCATACTCGACCGTGGAGGCTCCGACGTGTGGGTCACCCCGGTTACCGGTGGAGCGGTCACCCGTGTCACGACGATCCGGGAACCGACTGCGTACTGGGACGATGACTCACCGATGTGGTCACCTGACGGAGACCGCCTCGCCTTCACGGCCGAAGGTTGGGTGTGGGTAGTGCCCGTGGCAGGCGGCCGGCCAACCAAGGTATGCGAGGGTTGGTCGCCACGGTGGCTCGATGACGATGCGTTGATCTTGTGCGTCGAGCGGGATGGTGAGAGTCGTTTGGCACGCGTCGACGTCGAAGACCCCTGGCCCTTCGGGATCAGCCCGCCGGGTCAAAACGTATCGTCCCCGGTGGTCACTCTCGACGGCTCCGAAGTCCTGTACGTCGTTCACGACCGTCGGGACCGAAATCGCAGCGACATCTGGATCGCCGACCTGGGGACCGGGAGTGTGGAGAGGCTCACCGGCTCGGCGGGCATCCAGGTCTGGTCGCCCTCTCCGTCACCCGACGGCTCACGGGTCGCCTTCATCTCCGAGGAGAGCGGATGGAGGGAGATCCATGTGGTCGGATCGGATGGATCCAGCGCCGCCCAGCTCACGTCGTCGCTCGCCGATTTCTCACACGTTGCGTGGCATGCCGATGGGACGACCCTTGCCGCGGCCCGGACGAGAGAGGGACGAGGTGAACTGGTGGTGATCGATGCTCGCACCGGCGAGGTCGAGGTGGTGGAGCGTGGGGGAGACTGGTCCTCCGTGGCATGGGCCGGAGATTCGATCGTCGCCGTCCACGAGGCTCATGACGTCCCTCCACGAGTGGTGAGGGCTGACCGTGGGAACGGGATCGTCGCGACCTTGACCGCTCCGCCGCCCGTCTCTATCTCGGCGGCACTTCATCGGCCGTATGAGGAGGTCCGGTATCGGTCATTCGACGGTCTGGAGATACATGGCTTCCTGTTCCGACCCGACGACACCGGCTCCCAGAAGGTGCCGGCCGTGGTGTATCCCCACGGCGGCCCCACGTCTGCATACACCGACGAGTGGGATGGTCCTGCCCAGTTCTTCGTCGACAAGGGTTATGCATGGCTGGCGATCAACTTCCGCGGGAGTACCGGTTACGGGCGTGACTTCGAGCGCGCCAATCACATGACCTGGGGTGTAGACGACACCGAGGACTGTCTGGCCGCGGCCGACTACCTGGCCGCTCTGGAGTGGGTCGACGGCTCGCGGATCGCCATATTCGGCGCCAGCTATGGCTCATACATGGCACTCGCCTCGCTGGCCCGCGATCCCCGGCACCGGTTCGCATGCGGTGTGGCCAAGTATGGCGACTCGGACATCGCCACCTCCTGGGCGCAAGGCGACCGCGGCGGGCGCGAGGACATCGAAAGGATGATGGGATCTCCCGCCGAAGCCAGGCAGGCCTATCACGACGGCTCTCCCCTTTGGGACGTGTCGAACATAGAGCGACCGATCCTCATCGCACACGGCGAGAGGGACAAACGGGTCCACCCCGACCAGTCGAGGCAACTGGCAGATGAGCTGCGCCGGCTGGGCAAGACGTTCGAGTACGTGACCTACCCGACGGAGGGTCACGGGCTGCTGCGGGCCGGTCCCCAGATCCATTTCTACCGTCGTCTCGAGCGGTTCCTCGACTGGTACCTGATGTGAGTGGGCCGCGTCGTCGCCTGCGGGACATGGGGGTGCGGATCGGTGATCTCGCTCCCGGTCCCTTAAATGCGATAACCGATGTTCCCGGGGTGTGGGTCGGTCACCAGACGGTGATTCGCGACACACCTTCGGTGGCCCGTAGCGGCGTCACGGTGGTGGTCCCAAGAGAAGGCGAGATCTGGTCGGACTTTGCCTACTGCGGCGTCTCGGTGTTCAACGGGAACGGCGAGATGACCGGTGTCCCCTGGGTCGAGGAGTCGGGGCTCCTGGGCACTCCAATCGCGCTCACCAACACACATCAGGTGGGGATGGTTCGTGACGCCCTGGTTCGTCACATCGTCACAAATGACCTCGAGAGGAGCTTCTTCCTACCGGTGGCGGCGGAGACGGATGACGGTCATCTGAATGACGCCGACTCGTTCCCGCTGGCAGAAGAGGATGTCACCGCGGCCCTGGAAGATGCATCTACAGGTGTGGTGGCCGAAGGGAACGTCGGTGGCGGGACGGGGATGATCTGCCACGAGTTCAAGGGTGGGATCGGGAGCTCGTCCAGAATGGTCCAGCTCGGTCCGTTGGAGGTCACGGTCGGTGCCCTGGTCCAAGCCAATTACGGCCGTCGAGAGGATCTGAGGGTCGATGGGTTCCCGGTCGGGCGTGAGATCGGGATCGACGTGGTGCCCTCGGCCTGGGAGGGCGAAGATCGGACCGAGGGTGATGGATCCATAATCGTGGTGCTGGCCACGGATGCCCCGCTGCTATCGGACCAATGCAGGCGTCTCGCTCGCCGCGCCACGGTCGGTCTGGCCAGGGCTGGTGGAGTCGGTCACGACGGGAGTGGCGACATCTTCATCGCCTTCGCCACGGGCAATCACGTGCCGGTGGGGAGACAACTCCACACCATCAAGACCGTGGATCATGGGCTGATGAGCCCGCTGTTCCGAGCGGCGGCCGATGTGGTGGAGGAGTCGATCATCAATGCCCTCTGTGCCGCCGAGACCATGGTCGGCTTCCGTGGCCGCGTCGCCCATGAGCTGCCCTTGGATCGACTGCAACGTCTCGTGGGAGGGAGCGGCCGGCACGCCGAATAGCGCCCAGGTGATCAGACGTCTCGTGCGCTGTTTATGGCGTCCAGCAGGTCCTGGTCGACCATGTCCTGGTAATCGGGATGTCTCTTCAGCCACGCTGCGATGAACGGGCACACCGGGACGATCAGGTTGCCCTTCGCCCGCACGTCGTCGAGCGCATAGCGGGCGAGGTTCGATCCGACCCCGCGGCCCTCTTGGTCCTCATTCACTTCGGTGTGGACGAACAAATATCGGTCGCCACGGATGTGATAGACCGCCATGCCGACGATTCCGTCGTCATCCTCGGCCAGGTATCGGTGGTTTTCGGGATCGTCCCTGAACTTCAAGATGCCTCTCCATTCGAGCGGTTGCGGCTGAACAATGACACAAGTCGCGATCAGACCTCGACGAGAGCTGCCCCCAGCACGTCGGAGACGTCGTCTGCGATGTGGAAGGTCATTTCGTCCCTGACCTTTTCGGGGACGTCATCGAGATCGATCTCGTTGCGTCTCGGGACGATCA
>JBAULI010000085.1:0-9372 GCA_049578105.1 Acidimicrobiia bacterium
TAAACCCCCAACGGCATTTCCAGTGCCGCGCACTAGACCAGACTATGCGATCCCTCCGGGACTCCTACCGGGCCCGGCAGGCAGAGAGAGGATAATCCACCACGTTGACTCAACCGATATCCCCAGATTCTTTCCTCGAGCCGATGCGAGCCGCCTTGGAGGCGGCCCGTGCGGCGGCGTCCCACGACGAGGTGCCGGTGGGGGCGGTCCTGCTCGACGAGACCGGTGAACAGGTGGGCATCGATCGGAACCGTCGTGGGGAGTTGTCCGATCCCACGGCACACGCCGAAATGCTGGTGTTGTCGGCTCGGGCCCGTGAGATCGGTGACTGGCGTCTGGGCGGGCACACCCTCGTGGTAACCCTCGAGCCCTGTGTCATGTGCTCCGGCGCAGCAGTGCTGGCCCGACTCGACCGCATCGTCTATGGCGCCGCCGACCTCAAGGCCGGAGGATCCTGGTCCCTCTACAACATCCCTCAGGACGCACGTCTCAACCATCGGGTGGAACTGATCGAAGGTGTCCTGGCCGAAGAGTCGCGGGAGCTACTTCAGAGCTTCTTCGCGACGCGTCGCTAGCTCAAGCCGCGGCCAAGGCCTCGGCCGCCACCATCCGCCGATCCCAGATGGCGTATATCCATGAGCCGACCACCAGCACCCCGGCCACCACGGCGAAGGCGACGGCATAGTCGAACCCGTCGATGAGAGAGCCGACGGAGGGGGCGGCTACCAACAGGGCGATGTCGAAGATCGAGGTGAAGACCGCCATCGCCGAGCCTCGCTCGGCGGTTCGGGCCCTGGCCACCACCTGGCTCGAAAGCAGTGGGAAGAGACCGCCGTGGGCCAGCCCCCCAAAGAAGGCGGCCAGGACGAGGATGGACACCGATCCGGCCACGGCCAGCAAACCGAGCCCCACGCCATAGGAGATCAGGGCGGCCACGGCGAGAGGACGATGGGGGACACGGTCGTATCGATTCCCGCCGATCAGCCTCATGGCGGCGGCGGTCACCCCATAGACCCCGAAGAAGATGCCGGTCGATCCGATCTGCCGGTCATCCACATAGGTGCGGGTGAAGGTGAACAGCGTCTCCATCCCGATGCTGAAGCAGAGGGTGATCCACCACAGGGGCAGGAGGTTTCGCTGGGCCAGGGCCGACCAGAACCCACGGCGGGGCCTGGTGCTCATCACCGGCAGCACGGGCAATGACCAGACGATGGACCACGAGATGAGACCGGCAGCTGCGGAGAGGAGGAAGAGCGCGGAGAAGCCGAGGCCGTCGATGACGAGATCTCCGATGACGCCGCCAAAGGCGATGGGGATGAGACCCGACATCCCGAACAGGGCCAACCCCTGCGTCCGATGCTCCACCGGCAGCGAATCGGCCATATAGGTCAGCATCGTGGTGAACAGGGCGATCTGGAACACCCGCTGCAAGAGGAACAGGGCCCAGAGCACCACGCCCCAATGGCTGGTCAGGGAGAGAAGCGCCACGACCGTGACATTGGAGATCCCACAGAACAGCAGCACCGTGCGTCGATGGGTGAGATCGAGGATCCTGCCCAGAAGTGGGCGGAAGAGAAGGGCCATGATCGCACCACCGGCGTAGAGGAAGCCGATCAGGGATTCGGTCGCCCCCATTCCCTGGACGTAACTGGGAAAGTGGACCATGAGGAAGAAGGAGGTCTCCTGGAGAAAACCGGCAACGAAGATCCTCAGGAAATCAGGCCCGAAACGGTGGGTGCTCATCGGCCGTGCAAGGTAACACGGACGCTGCCTTGGCCTTCCTCGTATTCGGTGTCGTTGGGTACGCTTTCCCTGATCGTGATAGGCGGGGCGCTAGGGGTGCCCTGAACCCGAAATCCTCTCCATGCGGGGCTGAGTTCCCCGCCCGAGGGGTGACGTGTCGTCGGGGCTCAACGCCCTGAGGTCGGACACGCGATGTTGACGGTTGGGTCCTGCGCGGCGGAGCACCATGAATCGGGTCAGGTCCGGAAGGAAGCAGCCCTAAGTGGATCGCACCGGGTGACGTGGGGAAGCTTGACCCGAGTTGGCGGCCGGCATCGACGACGAGCACATCGCCTCGAAGGCGGGGGCACGATCGTCCTATGACGCGACTGCGGCTGCCACCGCGAGCCGTGTTCAGCGTGCTACGGCCGAGGACGCTGTCTTCGGTGGATCCGCTTCGGCTTCCTCGGCCGGTCTTCTCAGCCTGACCCCGTAGACGAAGCCAAACAGACCCATACGCCAAACCTCTTCCAGGATCAGGGAACGGTCGCGATACATGATCTCGGGTGGCGGCAGGGAATCGAGGGACCGATGGAGGTACCAGTACTCCCTCGGAGCGCCGGCGAAGAGCAGCCCCACCACGGGAAGAACGACCGCTGTGGAGATTCGATGTAGCACCCGCAGGATCGGGTTTCGGGGACGGGAGAGATCGATGACTGTCGCCACCGCATTCGGCTTCAGGACCCGTCTGACCTCCTCCAGAGTCTGGTCCACCGAGGTCAGGTTGCGGAAGACGAAGGCGCTGAACACCCCATCGAAAGAGCCATCGTCGAATGGCAGATGCTCACCGACGCCCACCACCCGCTTGTCGACTTCACTCAGGGCGAGCATCTCTGGCACCGGGTCGAGATCCACCGTGTCCCTCCCCCCGAAATCGGTGACGCCGGTTCCCGAGCCCAGATCGAGGACAAGCCCCGGCGCCTGCATGTCGACACCGCTGGCACGCCAACGACGCTCCTGACCGAATGAGAGGATGGAGTTGATGCGGTCGTAGCGGGCTGCGATCCGGGCGAAGATCGGATCGGTTGCCTCACTCACGGGCCGATGACTTCGAAGCCGGTGTACTTACGGAGAGCTTCGGGGATGACGACCGACCCGTTGTGTTGCTGATGATTTTCCAGAAGCGTGAGAATCGTGCGCCCCACCGCACAGGCGGTCCCGTTGAGTGTATGGACGATCTGGTTGCCGGATTCGGTGCGTTGACGGACCTTGAGCCGTCTCGCCTGGTAATCGGTGGTGTTGGAGCATGAGGTGATCTCCCGATAGCGCTGCTGACCGGGAAACCAGGCCTCGATGTCGTACTTCTTGGCTGCGGATGCTCCGAGATCGCCGGCGGCGACATTCACCACTCGATAGGGGATCTCCAACTCTCTCACCAGCGACTCCTCCACCTCGAGCAACCGGTCGTGCTCAGCCGCCGAGTCGGCGGGGTCGATGAACACGAACATCTCCACCTTGTCGAACTGATGGACCCGGAAGATGCTGGCCGTGTCCTTGCCATACGTCCCCGACTCGCGTCGGAAGCAGGTGGAGAAACCTGCGTAGCGAAGGGGAAGATCGGTGGGCTCGAAGATCTCGTCTCCGTGGTAGGCGGCCAACGGGACCTCGGCGGTGCCAACCAGGAACAACTCGTCCTTGGGCACCTCATAGACCTGTTCTCTCGCCTCCGGGAAGAACCCGGTGCCGATCAGGGCCTCCTCCCGCACCAGGACCGGCGGGATCATCGGGGTGAAGCCCGCTTCGAGCAGGTGGTCCATGGCCCAGCGGACGAGGGAGAACTCGAGCATCGCCCCCTTGCCCTTCAGGTAGCCGAATCGGCTCCCCGAGACCTTGGCCCCGCGCACGGTGTCGATGATGTCGAGCTCCTCTCCCAACACCGCATAATCGGTGCCCTCCGAAGCCGGATCGCCCACTCTCTTGATCTCGAGGTTGTCCTCTACGGTGAAGCCGTCGGCGGCATCCTCGGCGACCAGGTTGGGCACTTCGAGCAGCTCGGTCAGGAACTCCTCCTCGAGACGGTCCGCCTCGGCGGTGGTGGCCTTGACCTTATCGGCCAGGTCGGCCACGGAGTCGATTGCCTGCTGCTTCTCCTCGCCCTCGAGCGTCGCGATGGTCCGTCCGGCTTCCTTCTGGGCGGCCCGCAACTCCTCGGCACTCTGGCGAGTTGCCCGCACCGCGGCCTCTCTCTCGATCAGCGCGTCGAGGTCGATCTTGGACCCGCGACGACGCAATGAGAGGCGAACCGAATCAGGATCGTCGCGAAGGAGGCGTGGATCGATCATGGACTGGCGATGGTACCGGCAGACTCTCAGCCCGCCTGCGCCTCGTTGACCATGAAGATCACACCGAGCATGTTGTCCTCCAGGTCGACATCCAGTTGGGTCACCTCCAACTCGACCTGGACCTCGTAGGGGCCTCCTGGAGACATGGGTATGTCCGTGTAGTCGATGGCGGTTTGCTCCCCGGGGTCCAGGACCGGGACCTGTTGCGTTATCACGACGGGATCACCGGCCCCCGTCAGGGTGAGGCGGAGCGGGGTGGGCTCACTGGCGACGTTTCCCTTGTTCGTGACAACCACGGAGAAGGTCACCAGGTCGGTCGCCGGCATGACCGTCTGATCGTCCGGGTTCACGTTCCAGAGTGGATCGGATGTGATTTGGCTCAGGCCCAGGCCAGGACGCAGCGCAATCATGGCGTTCACCGAGCGGGCGGCGATGACGTAGGCGTCGGCGAGACTGGCCAGCTCCCCGTCGGCAGGCATCAGGATCACCGACGGCATCGACCCCACCGGATCCGGGATCTCCTCCATCCCCAACTCCCGGACCAGATCCTCATACAGCCTGTCCCCGTCGCGGATTTCAGCCAGTGCGTTGGCCACGTTGTCGACCACGACGGTGTTCCGGGGATCGTCTGCGGCCGTGAGAATCCCCGACTCGAATCCGCTTATCCCCACGGTCCAGGCGAGGATCGCCTGCCGGTAGAGGGAGTTGATCCCGATCAGCGAGTCCGATGGTGGGCCGGCATCCACCAGGTCCTGTGAGTCCTGGAGATCGGTGCGAATGGCATCGATGGCCGTGACCAGCTCGCTTCGCTCGATCCGGGACAGACGTGAGATCACCACCCTCAACGCGTCACCGTCCATCGACAGCTCCGCCGTCTGGTCCCGCAGCGTGTCCAGATAGCCCAGTTCGGCGCGCGTGTCACGGCCTGCGGCCGAAACGGCCACGGCGATGATGGCGACGATGGTGATGAGGGCGGGCCAGAAGAGACGTCTCCACGCCCGTCTTCGCGCCCTGGGGGGATCGAGGATCACAGTGAGAGGCGAGGGTAGATGGGTATCGATTCCCATCGGTAACGACAATTGCGGATTCCGTGACGCTTCTGTAACGCCGATCGGCCATGATCTGCATCGTGAGCACCGCCATTCGGCGATCCGGCATCTCGCTGGGACATGCCATTTCAGGCGTGCTGCTCGCCGTGGCGGGGACGGTCGGCCTGGCTGTCCTGGTCCTACACCCTCGCTTCACCGATCACAGCGGGGACACGGCACAGTTGATTTCCACGTTGGCGTTCACCTGGATCGGCGGTCTCATCCTCTTCAAGGGCGGTGAGCCGGCGGTCGGATGGCTGCTGTGCCTTATCGGTCTCTTCAACATCGGTCTCGCCCTCGATGAGCCGATGCGCTGGGGAGTCCTGGACCGAGGTGGGTTCGTCTATCTCTCGACAATCATCTTCACCGGCCTGCTGTTTCTCGTCTTCCCCACCGGGAGGCCGCCGACCCGAAGGTGGTGGTGGGTGGTCTGGCTGGCGGCGGCGGTGGAAAGCTTCAACCTGGTGGCTGCCATCTTCGATCCGGGCGATCCGGTGCCGTGTTCGGTCCATGGCTCGTTCGCCTGTCTTGCCCTGGAGAGCCTGGTTTTCGGCAGCGTCGTGGGAGTCCTGTTGGCCTCCGTAGGTGCGCTGGTGGTGAGATATCGCCGTTCCTCGGGTGTGGAAAAACTCCAGGTGAAATGGTTCGTCGCTGCCGTCGTCTCGATGGTCATCGTCGTCGCCATCGGTGAGGTACTCGGTGGCGCCGACCCCTCGAGGGAGCTGTTGTGGAACCTCCTCCTGGCATTGGCGCTCCTGGCATTGCCGGTCTCGATCGGGTTTTCCATCATGAGATTTCGACTGTTCGACATCGACCGGATCGTCTCTCGCACGGTGACCTATGCGCTCACGATCATCCTCTTGGGAGGCATCTACGCCATGGTCGCCTACCTGCCCGGCCTCCTCGTGATCGGTGTTGGTGGTTCCAGCCCACCACTTCTGGTAGCGGGCTCGACATTGGCGGCGGCGGCCGCCTTCAACCCGCTACGACGACGGATACGCCGGTTGGTCGATCGACGTTTCAATCGCTCTCATTACGACGCCGAGAGCGTCATCGAGGAATTCACCGGGAGCCTCCAGCATCAGGTCGACCTCGACGCGGTGCTCGCCGGCTGGATCGGGGTGGTCACCGTCACCATGGAGCCCACGACCGTCGGTGTCTGGATGAAGGGATGATCTGTGAACGGTTTCAGACCAAAATCCGCACAATTCGGTTCACAGAGATGCTCGGGTTGGCCGAACGACCCCTCACGACCCGTCGGTCAGTCGTCTTTCATCCTCCCGCGTTAGACCGAGAGTGGTGAGCAGGTCCTCGTGGAGTTGAAACCAGATGTTGTGATATGACTCGAGAGCGTCCGCCAGCTGGGCGTGCTTGCCCGCCATGACCGCGTCGAGGGCGGCTGAAAGGCGTCGGGCGTACACGCCAAACCGTGGCGAGTGCGTTGCCAGGTCGGCGCAGATCTCCTGAGCGGTGTCATCGATTCGCATGAGTCTGGACAGCACGCCGGCGTCATAGTCGGCGTCGGTGTGATCGTTGAGGATGGCCGTATCCCCCAGCTTTCGCATCTGCCAGGCGGTACAGATTTGGAGCAAGACGGGATTGAGCCTGAGGAAGGACTCGTAATCCAGGCGAACTCGATCATGGGCACCCGTGGCCCGGAGCTCTTCTTCGAGGGAGGCCATGTCGCTACGGCGTCCGGAGTCGGTGACACCCCACCCACCAAAGGGACCGGAGGTCAATTCCACGAGACCCTTCTCCAGCAGCATCCGCAGGTGAGCGGTGGTCTCTTGCACGGGCATACCGGCAGCAGTGGCTACCCGTTCCTCCGAGGCGAATCCAATACAACGCAGGGCATGAAGGACGGCGAACTCGGCCTGATCATCCCCCATATCCCTGCCTCCCTCCGACGGCTGGCTGAGCGCCCGCCGAGCCTGACACGGCATTCTGTGAACGGTTTCTTACCGAATCCGCCCAATTCCGTTCACAGACGGTCTCATCCGAGACCACGTCCGACGTCCAAGACCGGTTTGTGAACGCTTTCCCACCGAAACCGCACAATTCGGTTCACAGCAAGATGGTGGGCGAGGGGGGACTTGAACCCCCACGTTCTTGCGAACACAGGAACCTGAATCCTGCGCGTCTGCCAATTCCGCCACTCGCCCTGGGTCGCAAAATCGTACCGTCGGCACCCGGCTTCCGGTAGTCGGCCCCTCAATCCCCACGCCACCGTAACCTTTCGCCGGTGAGCATCGCCCGCAGTCTGGAGCGTCGTCTCGAGCGCCTCTTCGAAGGGGCGACCGGTCGTGTGTTCTCCGGTCGGCTCCACCCGGCCGAGATGGCCGGTCGCATCGCCCGGGAGGCCGATCTGAGCCGTTACGAGCATGAAACCGGCCCCGCTACCGCCAACCGCTACGTCCTGACGGTCAGCCCGTCGGACCTCGATGTCGACCCCGGAGAATTGCAGGGAGAGCTGGAGGCTGCACTCGCCGAGCATGCCGAGACGGCCGGGTTGCTCTTCGAAGGCCCACCCACGGTTGTGATCCGAACCTCCGAGACGGTCCTCCCCGGCCAGTTCGAGTTGGAGCCCTCCGTCGCCCCCGGCCGGCTGCCGCCCTGGTCGAGGTTGACCGGGACGGCGGGCATCTTCGAGATCGGGGCCAATCGGGCCACGGTCGGGCGGGCCGACGATGTCGTCGTGTGCATCCCCCACGACTCGGTCTCCCGGCGTCATGCCCTGATCTGGCGGACCGAAGGCCAGAGTTGGATCCGCGACCTGGGGTCGGCCAACGGCACCACCGTCGACGGTGTCCGTATAGGGTCCGAGCCGGTTCGGCTGCAACATGGCGCCGTGGTGGGGCTGGCCGATCTGCGATTTCGGTTCCTGGAGGGATAGGCGTGCCCGACATCATCCTGGCGCTGCTCCGCATCATCTTTCTCGGCCTGGTGTATCTCTTCGTGTGGCAGGTGGCCCGGGCGATCGGCTCCCACCTGGGCATCTCACTGCGTCGCAAGCGCAAGGAAGGGACCAAGGTCGTGATGATCAAGTCGGAGAGTCAGCAGGGGACGACTCTCGACGTCGAGGATGTGATCGTGCTCGGACGCTCCGCCGAGGCCGACGTGCTCCTGGATGATCCCTACGCTTCTGAATTCCACATGAGGCTGGTTGCCCAGGAAGATGGGATCGTGCTTCACGATCTGGGCAGCACCAACGGAACATATGTGAACGGGCGACGGGTCACGGCGCCAACCAGGCTTAGACGAGGAGACACGATTCAGGTGGGTAAGAGCGTGATGGAGGTCAGGTGAGATACGTCTGGGCTTCCGCCACCCATCAGGGGATGGTTCGCCAGAACAACGAGGATTCCCTGTTCCCCGACGACTCGGGTGAGTCGGCCGGGCCCGTCACGCTGATGGTGGCCGACGGAATGGGGGGCCATGTCGCCGGCGAGGTGGCCTCACGCCTCGCCGTCAATGCCGCAGCCTCTTCCTCCTTGGAGCCCGGCGACCGGGTCGCCGCCGCCAACCGCGCCATCCGCGAGGAAGTGGCTCGCCGCCCCGATCTGGAGGGAATGGGCACGACAATGACCCTGGTCGAGCTGACACCGGAAGGGGTCGGCCGGTTCGCCCATGTCGGTGACAGCCGCGCCTACCTATACAACGATGGGCAGCTTCTCCAACTCACCTCGGACCACACCATGGCGGCGCAATTGGTCTCGCTGGGGCAGATAAGCGCCGAGGAGGCCGAAGACCATCCGCAGAGCCACATCATCACCAGATGTCTCGGTCTGACCCGATTCATCAACGTCGACGAGTTCGAGGTCGATCTGGAGGCGGGAGATCGGATACTGCTCTGCTCCGACGGGCTCAACTCGATGGTGCCGGCCGAGGCCATAAAGAAGGGCCTCTCCGAGGGAACGGTCGAGGAGACGGCATGGAACCTCATCGAAATGGCGAACAAGGCCGGCGGTCACGACAACATCACCGTCATCGTGGCCGAAGTCCTCGCCTGAGCCCATGACACGCAACGTCGAGGGCCTCACCATCATCGCCGCCTCGGTGCTGGCCGCCTTCGCCCTCTCCCTGGTCAATTTCGCCCAGGACCGCAACATCGATGCCCAGATCGCACTGACGTTCCTGGTGTTCCTGATCGCCTTCGGTGGGCTTCATCTGGCGGTGCGTGCCTTCGCCCCCCGCGCCACACCACTGCTGATCGCCCCGAT
>JBAULI010000086.1:0-1981 GCA_049578105.1 Acidimicrobiia bacterium
TAGAAGGTGTGGCTGGCCCATAGCCACCAGAGCAAAGAGAAGTATCCGAGAAACGACCACCAGCCGGTCCAGCTGATGTCGGCGAGGAGACGCCCGGCGAGCACTGCGATCACGACCACGAAGGCAAGGTCGTAGAACAACTCGAGCCAGGTAGCGCTGCGTCGCCCGCTGCCCTCCGTCGTCTGGAGACGTGGTGGGGCGATTCTCGCTATCCGACCGATACGCGGCTCACTCACCTTGTCATGACTCCGTCTGGGCTGCTCCCGCCTGTGTTGACGACACTATCGCCGGTGGTGCTTCAGTCGACCAGTGCCGTATCGAGCATTTGGTTGAAGCGCTCCGGCCGCTCCATCGGTGCCGCGTGATGTGCGTCCTCGATGACTTTCATCGTGGCGGTCGGCATGGCTTCGACGTAAGGGCGCTTCGCCTCGGTCGGCATGTAGTCCATGTCCGAGGAGAGGACCCGTATCGGTTTGTCGAATCCGGCCATCTCCTCTTCCACACCCTCCCAATGGGAGATGGCCCAGAGGGTGTCGAGATAGGCACGTTTGTCGTTCTTGGCCCAACGTTCGACCATCACCGCCCGCTCGGTCTCCAACTCCGCATCGGGGAAGAGACGCCCCGCCAGCACCTCGCCCATCTTCCTCATCCCCATGAAGCGGACGATCAGCCGTCGGACGGGTATCTGCATCCGCTGGGCCACCGTCTCGAGACGGAATGCGGGGACGGCGTTGACCACCACCAGCCGCTCCACCAACTCGGGATGGTCGGCGGCCAGCTGGAAACCGACCATGCCCCCGAGGGAGATCCCCACCACCTTCAGCGGATGTCGGCCGTACTTCTCGATGAAGGCGGCCACGTCGTCGGAGAAGCCCTTGATGGTGTACGGCCCGGGCGGGATGTCGGACTGACCATGGCCGGGAAGGTCGAGGGTGATCACCTCATAGGTCCGGCTGAAATAGGGGATCTGTCGCTCCCAGTCGGCGGTGCTCGACCCCAGGCCGTGGAGAAAGAGGAGGGGAGGTCCGTTGCCGTCGACCTCGTAGTGAATCGTGGTGTCGTCCACCACCATCATGGTCATCACCGGAAGCTAGTCGTCGGCGGATCAGGCGAGGATCAATGCGATCCCCAGGATCAGCGGAACCATCTGGGTCATCTCGGGAAATCCGTATCGGGTGGCCACGACCACGATGGGGATCGCGATCCCAAGGCCGATCGCCACCCAACCGGCCCAGTCGGCGAGCAGACCCGACTGCAGGATCGCCAGCCCGAGCACGGCGTAGGCGAGGTTGGCCACGATCACCCATGTGGCCTCGGCGAGATAGCCGGAGGCCCAGAAGGCGTGGATCCACGACGGGGTCGCCCCCGTCTCGGCTCGCTGCGTGGCCGCCGTGGGGAGGGTTGCGGTTTGGGCGATCAACCCGATCGCCCAGGCGATGAGGGCGACCAGATAGGTCCCGAATCCGGCCCAGGCCAGGGCTCCCTCACCGGCGTCGGCGAGGAGGAAGGTGAAGCCGGCGACACCGGCCGTCATCACGATCAGCCCGGCGAGTTGACCGATCGAGAGCAGCCACCACTGGCGGTGGTGGGTGTGGAGATGATCCAGCTTGTCGTCGAGGGGCAGCGCCCAGAATTCGCCCGTGTAGCCACCAGTCCGATAGGCGATACCGGACCCGACCGAACTGACGAGGAACGAACCAACCAGAAGCCAGCCAACCAACACCATCACCCCGAAAAGCTACATGACCGTCGGCGATCGCGGACTGCTGACAACCCCACATCTCGGTGAGGATGACCCCACTCCTGGCTGCCTGCCGGTTGGTGGGCACCGGGGGACCGGGGAGAGACGGGTTTGTGAACGGAATTGGCCGGTTTCCGGCCAATTCCGTTCACAACCCAGACGTCCCACGAGAAGACGGTGCCCTCAGTGCCACCCTGGCCCTCACCGTCGCAATAGGGCTAGTTTCGAGTTGATACGAGG
>JBAULI010000087.1:0-6005 GCA_049578105.1 Acidimicrobiia bacterium
GTCGAGCTCTACATCGAAAGTGGAGGGTCAAACTGGCATCCCTATGACGGACTGTCGCCCGCAGAGATCAGTCAAGTGGAAACTGATTGTCCGCAGGACCTTATAGTCCTATTCGAACGGTTGAACAATGGGTGACCGTGAGGCCCCATGCCACTGAGGGAGTATCTCGTTTCCCTCCATATTCCACCGAATTGCCCCGGTCACTCATACTGCTGGCAGTCTTTGCACTCATTCTGACCTCGTGCGTACGGCCCCCCGATGAGTCCAGCAGTACCACGGTCGGGACGGACTTGGCTGGTGGATTCCCCGCACACGTTCAGTGCATGCTCGACAATGGATTTCACCTGGTGAGAGTCGATGAGCCGGAAGCAGGGTACGGCTCGGCCGGTTATGAGTCAGAATCTGCGCTTCCCCGGGCAGAGCAGCTCAGAATTCTGGACAAATGCCGCGCACTGGCTCCAGCAGCACCGGTGCTGACCGATGCTGAGCTGCGGGATATCTACGATCGATGGCTGACGGAGCGGGACTGCCTCGTCGACCTCGGATATTCTCCCAGCCCACCCTCGTCTTTTGAAAAGTTCGTAGAGGATTGGCGGAGTCCGCCCCAGGATGGGGGTCCCTGGGATCCCCTCTTCGGGGTCGACACGGGCGCTTGGTCGCCGACCGATTATGAGGCAGCCAAGTCGGCCTGCACCTTGGAGTTCTTCGACCGGTCCTAGTGGTCCGTCGCTGAAATCGTGCACACATGGAAGGCGTGCCCCATGTGAGGGAGGTCCGAACGCCAGTTGATCGATCTTGTGAAGCCCGAACGAGCAACTAGACCGGTCCCTCATCGACCCAGGTGATCGATTCCGGGTCCGAGATGTCGATCCCTTTGTAGACCGGGGCGCGGAGGTGGTCGTCGTGAGTCCACTCCTTGTACTCCACATCGATCACGATGCCCGGTTCCACCCACACCGGCTTGCCGGGACCGGGGATGATCACCTGGTTGTGAAATGGGGACGTCGCTCGCTCCAGTTGTCTGAGCGCTGCCGAGAAGGCGGTCAATGTGCTCTCATCGAACCCCGAGCCGACGGCGGCTATCCAGCGCAATCCGTCCCTGTCGTGGAGGCCCACCAAGACAGAGCCGAAAGTTGCCGCACGACTTCCCTCCCCTGGCAAGTAACCGCCCACGACGGCGCGGAGACGATGCCTCACCGCGATCTTTCGCCAGTCGGGTGACCGTTTGCCGGGCACATACAGCGACTCGACACGTTTTGCCACAACTCCTTCGAGACCGGCTTCCTTCGCCGCCTCGAAGAGGGAAACCCCGGTCGTTGGAGTCGCCTCCGGAACGATCGCCGGGCTGGGGAGGCCTAGTTCGGCTAGCGCGGTGCGGCGTTCCCGATAGGGCATCCGGGTCAGGTCGCGGTCCTGATAGAGCAGATCGAACGCCACGAAGTTCACTCCCACTTTGGCGCCGGTCCCTGTTCCTCCAAACCCGGTGCGTTGTTGCAGAAGCGAGAACGAGGGCCGGCCTTGTTCGTCAAAGGCCACCACCTCTCCGTCGACGGCGAGACCGTCGGGCAGCTGCAGTCTTCCAAGCTCGGGAAACGGGCCGAGTAGGTCGAGGCCCCTCCTCGACCTCGCCCTCACCCGCCCCTCCGATGAAGAGAGGATGGCTCGGTATCCGTCCCACTTGACCTCGAACCACCAATCGGGATCGTCGAATGGCGTTCGCCAACTGGTGGCGAGCATCGGCTCGTACTCGGGGACGCTCAATCGGCGCCCAGTTCCTCTCGAACGATCCGGTTGACCAACGCTCCGTCCAGGTCTGCCCCATGACCCTTCATCACCTCACCCGTCACCCTGCCCGCTGCCTTTCCATCACCGGCCACACCCAACTCGGAGATCGCCCGACGTACCAGCTCTCGGGTCAACTCTGCATCCATCTTCTTGGGAAGCCATCGGGACAGGTAGTCGATCTCGTACCCGAGCTTCTCGGCCATCGCCGCTCCCCGATCGCCATATTCCAGATATTCATTGCGCGATTTGTCCATCTTCTTGACATACGAGGAAATGACCTGTCGGTACAGGTCGTCGTCGACCCTGCCGTGGAAACCGGGTTGGCTCTTTGCCTGGGAAACCTCGGTCGTGATCTGACGTATTACATCTCTACGGGGCCCGTCCTTGGCCCGCATCGCGTCTTGGAGCTCCTCGGCGAGCTCGGCCTCGATGGTCATAGCCCTCTCCGCATCGTCGTCATCATCTTCTTCGGGTCGTCGGTAATGATGCCCGACACGCCGATGCCGGCCAACTCATCCAGCATCTCGTTGTCGTTGACCACCCAGGGATAGACCTCGATCCCCCGCTGCAGCGCCTCTTCCATGTCTGAAGGTGGAAAGTCGATCGATGGGACAAGGGCGCGATGACCCACCTCGAGGCAATGATCCAGAGCGGCCCTGAGGTCGGTGCCCTTGGTGAGGCAAAGACCGGTCGCCACATCCGGGAAGCTCCGTCGCACCGCATCGACGCTGGGCCAGAAGAAAGATGTGACGATGTCTGCCGCTCGAGCTCGTTCCGCCGTCTCCAGCGCCACCCTGTGGTCGGGCTCGAAACCTGGCTCGAAAGGGAGATTCTTGATCTCGAGTTGCATTGGCGTGTCGGGCAGGGAGGCGACGAGCTCATCGAGCAACGTCGGATGATGGCCCTGGCCCAGATCGACTTCCGCCAACTGGCTCCAGGTCGTTCTTGCCACCTCCATGCCATCGATTACGGGATCGTGGGAGAGAGCCAGCTTGCCATCGCCACACCTCCGCACGTCGGTTTCGACGGCATCGGACACCGTGGCGGCGGCGAGAAATCCGGCGAGTGTGTTGTCCGGATACCGGGCCGGCCATCCCCGATGACCTACTACTCGTGGTTTGTGGCTCAATTGGATCTCCTCAAGAAAACCATTTACAGGTGGGAATCCTGCCGTTATCGTTCAACTTCGGAAAAACCCATCATACTCGTCCATTCCGACGAAGATGCTTGTGAAAAAGATCACATAGTTAGGAAACTGCCTTGCTGTCCACCATCACCACAGATTGGCGCGACCTTGCCGCATGCCGCGACTCGGAGCCAAATCTGTTCTTTCCAATCGGGACCACCGGCCCGGCGATCGACCAGATCGAAGCCGCGGTTGCCATCTGCTCAACCTGCCCGGTTCAGGAGGATTGTCTCCAGTACGCACTCGAGACCAATCAAGAGTCGGGCGTCTGGGGTGGCTTTGCCGACGACGATCGACGTCGTCTCAGAAAGCGCTGGCTCGCCGAGCGCCGTCGCCGCTCCGCCTGACACGACGAGTCGACCGCACCGTCCACACGGCGGCAGTCTCTGTTGACCGGGGTCCGTTCGACCGGTGTACGAACCTCGCAACACGGCGGAAGCCCTGGCGGACCGGCGTCTGTTTGACCGAGGTCGGAATCTGACCGACGAGGATCGGGGGCAGTCCCCCTCCCACGACCACGGTGTTCCGAGGAGCCAAGCGGTCAAAGTCCGCCGGCATCTACACGGCCGGGGCGAAACCGATAGAACGACCGTCCTGATCTGACTCGATCTCTACGTAGGCCACCGCATGTGAGGGCAAACCGACCGCGTGACCTTTCGTATCGGTGAACCAGGCCATGCCACCGGCGGCGACGCTGGCTTCGATCTCCTTCTTGAACGCCTCTTCGTCGTCGACTTCCAACTCGACGACCTTGTTGGTCTCGGCGACGCCAATCCGGACTTTCATTGGGGCTCCTGACTTGCCTTTCGGCCATCGTAACCCCCTTCCAACACTCGCTCCGCTCCCTTACGTTCGAGTCCATGGGGCCTCGAAGGGGAACCGTGCGAATCGCGGTCACGGTGAGTTTGATGTTGATCGCCCTCACGGCAGCTGCCGAGCCGACCGGTGGGGGCGTGACTCTGCCGATCGACCTCGCTCCCCAGGTTGGCATGCCGCAGGAGGTGACCGTCCTCGCCGGAGACCATCTCTGGAAGATCAGTAAGACCTATCTGGAATCGCGGGCGCGACAAGGAGTTTCCGACTCGGAGGTGGCGCCGTATTGGCGTCTGGTCATCGAGGAGAATCGAGATCGGATACGTTCAGGAGATCCGGATCTCATCTACCCAGGGGAGACGATCGTCATGCCGGGTACCGGCTAGTGCCCCGTTAACGCTCCGCGACGATCTTGGCGACTTGCCCGTCGTATGTGACGAAGTAGAGCTCGCCGTCACCACCGAGGCCGAAGCTGTTGATTTGCCCGAGCTGCCCCAGCTCGTCACTCCAATCCTTTTCGTTCGTCACCTGGCCGTCGACGTAGTCGAAGGAGCGGATCCACTCTGAGCACCAGTCGCTGTAGAAGTAGGTGCCGGTCAGCTCAGGGATCTCGCTCCCGCGATACACATAGCCCCCGGTGATGGCGCATCCCTCGTCGTGGCTGTATGTGATCGTTGGGGAGGTGTAATCGGCCGGGTCACAGTCCTGCTTGTGGAAGCATCTGGTCCCCTCCATGTCGGACCAGCCGAGGTTGTAACCGCCCCCTTGATCGATCGGGAGGACGTCGACCTCTTCCTGTTCGGCATGGCCGACGTCTGCGATGTAGATGAGCCCGTCGGTAGCGTCGATCGAGAAGCGCCATGGGTTGCGAAGGCCATATGCCCAAACCTCGGGGGCGCCCCCGCCATCGACGAAGGGGTTGTCGGGTGGTATCGAGTACGGGTCACCGCTGTTGACATCGATGCGATCCACGGTGCCGAAGAGCGTGTTGGGATCCTGCGCCTGAGCCCGCGAGTCCGCGCCATCTCCCATCGAGAACCACAAGTATCCATCGGGACCGAAATTCAGCTGGCCCGCATAGTGACGAATGTCGACGGAGTTCGGCGGCTGCTCCAACTCGATCAGGACTTTCTCGGTATCGGGTGAGGCGAGATCGGGGTCGGACACCGAGACGTGGAACTCCGATAGCTGACGTCTTCCCCCCTTGTCCGTGTAATAGACGAAGAACCGACCGTTGTTGGCGTAGTCGGGGTGAAACACCAGACCGAGCAGGCCCTGCTCGATGCCACCGGCCAGCACTCGATCGGTGAGATCCAAGAAGAGGCTGGTCTCGCCATCGGGATGGAGAATCTTGATCACACCGATCCTCTCGGTGATGAACAGGCGATCGTCCCCGGCCGGGGCTGTCACCACCGTGCCCTGGTCGAACCCCTCACCGATCTTCTGTGCGACAACGGATTGGAGCGGTGCCAGATTGTTGGTCGTCTCGGTGCTGTCACCGGCCGTGGTCGTGGTCGTGTCCCCGCTACTCGTCGTCGAGCCGGTGCCACCTGCTGCCGTTGTCGTGGTCTCCCCCGCCTGGGGGATCGTGGTCTCGTTGGTGTCCGGGGTTCCCGAGCCCCTCAGGAAGAAGAACGAGATGAAGAAGATGAGCACGAGGACGACCACGAGGGCACGCAGCCTGGCCTGTGCCGGAGGTGTGGGTTCACGATGGCGAGCGGTCACGGCTTTCGGAGTGTAGGAAGGATGTGGTCACAGGGTGCCGGACGACAGCACCACTAGGCGTTCTCGCCGAGGAAGATCTCCGACACCGAGGAATCCATGAAGATCGCCTGCAGCGTCTCGGCCAGAATCGGTGCGATCGATAGAACCTGAACCTTGTCCAACTCTCGCGCCTCTGCAGAGACCGGAAGGGTGTTGGTCACGATCACTTCCTCGACGGGGGCATTCTTCAACCTGTCGATTGCCGGTTCCGAGAAGACCCCATGAGTGGCGGCGATCCGCACACTCGTGGCCCCCTGCTCCCGAACCATCTCGGCGGCGTTGGTGACCGTGCCTGCGGTGTCGATGATGTCGTCGACGATGACGACGTTGCGTCCGGCCACCGACCCCGCCATCTCCAGTGCGGTGGAGACGTTGTGCTGGGTCGGGTCACGCCGCTTGTAGACGAATGCGACCGACGCTCCGAGGAACCGTGCATACCGCTCCGCCCGCTTCACAC
>JBAULI010000088.1:0-25565 GCA_049578105.1 Acidimicrobiia bacterium
GTACGCGATCTTCGTCGGCCATGTCGCCGACATGATCGCAGCCAACGCCCCGGTCGATTTCGTCGGCACCTGGCAGCCGGTGGAAAGACTGCCGCGCGATCGCAGCCACGCTTCCCAGGACACCGGAAGTGTCCAGTGGCAGGAAGATCTTGGTGGCCTGGCCGTCGGCGACGCCCTGGAGCGCCTCGAGATAGCGGATGGCTATCAGGTCCGGTGTCGGATCCCCCGTGTGAATGGCGGCGAAGACCCGCTCGATCGCCTGGCCCTCACCTTCCGCCACGGTGAGCTTCTGGTATTTCTCGGCGTCGGCGACACGCTTGATCGCCTCGGCCTGGCCGTCGGCCTCGAGCACCTGGCTCTCCTTGACTCCTTCGGCCTTGAGGATCGCCGCCCTCTTCAGGCCCTCTGCCTCGGTCACGGCGGCACGACGGTCGCGCTCCGCCTTCATCTGGCGGTGCATCGCGTCGGTGACGTCGACCGGTGGCTCGATCCGCTGGATCTCGACGCGGACCACCCTCACACCCCATTTGTCGGTGGCGTCATCCAGGATCTGCCGCAGCTTGGCGTTGATCACCTCGCGGGAGGTGAGCGCCGAGTCGAGGTCGAGATCCCCGACCACGTTCCTCAGGTTGGTTTGGGCCAGCTTGGTGACGGCGAGGATGAAATTCCCCACGTTGTACTGGAGCTTCACCGGGTCGGTCGCCTCGTAGTAGATCACCGCGTCGACGGTCACGACGACGTTGTCCTTGGTGATCACTTCCTGTGGTGGCACGTCGACGACCTGCTCACGCATGTCGACCTTGGTCAGCCGCTTCACGAATGGCAGCACCCACCGCAGACCGGAGTCCACCGTGCGCTGATAACGACCGAGAAACTCGATCAGGCCCTTCTCGAACGGCCGGACCACCCTGAATCCGGCGGCGGCGATGAGGATCAACGCCAGGGCCAGGATTGCGAACAGGATGATTACAGCTTCCATGTTCCTTCCTTTCTCTTACTTCTGTTTCCTACCTCTGATCAAACTTGCTCGATCGGCTCCACCACCAACCTGGTGCCTTGCACGTCGGTCACGACCACCCTCGTGCCCTGCTCGATCTTCTGTGGGGCGCTGGCCCGCCATTCCTCCTGGAGGATGCGAACCATGCCGGTGTCGGTGTGGGGGTCGATCGTCTGGAGCACCTGGCCGATCTCTCCAACCCAGCGATTGGCGCCGACCTTGGGCTGTGCCGCCTCGTCCTGTCGGGTGATGAAGCGTCTCAGGTATGCCAGAGCCACCACGGAGACACCGAAGAAGACCAGCCACTGGGCCAGCACCCCGGCTCCCGCCCATGCCAGCACGGCGGCGGCTCCTGCCCCGATTGCAAAGGGCAGCAGGAAGAAGCCGGCGGTGAAGATCTCACCGATGGCCATAACCACGGCGAAGATCGTCCACATCCAGCGCCAAATCTCGTTGTCCACTTCGTTACCTCCTTGTCCGGCGACGGCCACAGCAGCGATCACTGCGGCGATCCCGATTCCGTAATAGGCCATCTCTCTTCTGGTCTTCCTGTTGAAAGTCGCCGCCCCTGTCTGGACTTCGATCCAGCTGGCGGTGCCGGGCCGGCGGTTCCGGAAGGATGCCGCCCAACTCTCGGCGAATTGCTCCGGGTCGTCGCCCACGACGTCGGAGACGTCACGACCGTCGGCTCTCGCCTCGGTCAGGTGCTGAACCAGCTCGGAGCGCATCTCGGCGACGGCCGACTTCGGAACGCCGGTCTCCCGCCAATAGCGCTCGATGTCGTCCACGACATCTCGATTCTCAGTCACCTTCGTCTCCCTTTAGGACCTCATCCACAGAATCTCGGAACGAGACCCAGTCGTGCCGCCACTGCTCGAGTGTGGCGTGGCCCTGTTCCGACATTCGGTAGTACTTCCGGGCCGGGCCCTCGCTGCTCTGCACCAGGTAGCTCTCGATCATCGACTGCTTCTGCAGTCTGGAGAGCAGGGGGTATATCGAGCCTTCACTGGCGAGATGGAGACCCCGTCCCCTCAGCTTGTTGACCATCTCGTAACCGTACGACGGCTCCTCATCGATGATCGACAAGAGACACATGTCGAGAACACCGTGCAGCAGTTGTGTTGCCCTGTCTTGCCCGGTACTCCTAGGTACCATGTGATACAGGCTACCAGGCAACGCCCAGAAGTCAATGAGGCCAGGCAGAGTCATGACGGCGGTTCGAACCGGTTGTCGGCATGCGCCTAGATTCGGGCCATGAGCATCAGGACCTTTTACGACATGTGGCCCCAGTACAACCAGCGGATCTCCCGAGTGATCGCCGACATGACGGCGGAGCAGCTGGCGGTGTGTCCGGAACCGGACGGATGGCCGGTGTGGGCGACGGTGGGCCACACCGCCGGGGGCCGCGTCTACTGGCTCTGCTCCATCATCGGAGAAGCGGGCGCCGAACAGACTCCCTTCACCGATCCCAACGGGATCGGATGGGAAGACGATCTCGACACACCCCGCGGTCCGGAGGAATTGGCCCACGCACTCGACTCCACCTTTGCGATCGTCGACCGGTGTCTCGATCGTTGGGATGAGGACATGATGGGCGATGTGATAGTGCGCGAGATCGCCGGGCATCGTCAGCTGCACAGCCGGGGGTCGATCTTGCAACGGCTATTCAGCCATGATTCGTATCACGCAGGCGAGCTCTCGCAAACTCTGGGCATGCACGGGCTGACGCAGATCGATCTGTGGGCCGCCGAGTGAGATCGCTCTAGCGCCCGGTCCTCAGCTCGTTCCTGATCTCGGTGAGGAGCTGAACCTCCTCGCTGGGCCCGGGAGGCTCTTCCTCCTCGCTCCGTGCCTTCATCGAGTTGTACGCCTTGACCACGAGGAACATGACGAAGGCCACTATGACGAAGTTGATGATGGCCACGATGAAGGACCCGACCCTTATATCGGAGACCACCCAGTCGCGCAGGTCTTGGACATTGAAGATCTTGGCGATGATCGGGTTGATGATGTCGTCGGTGAGGCTCGTGACGACCGCGGCGAAGGCCACGCCCATGACGAAGCCGACTGCGATGTCGATCAGGTTTCCTCGATTGATGAAGTCTCTGAATTCCTTGATCACAGCTGCTCCCGATCTGGCTCGACGGCGACTCTAGGAGATCGAGCGGCGGGGTCGTCGTTTGATGTCGATGGAACGGGACGTGTCTCTGGCATCATCCCCGAATGGGAATCGACCGATGATTCTCCCCACTCTGGGCTCGATCGCCCTGGCGACGGCGCTGGTGGTCGGCCCGACACCGATCGCCGGCGATGCCACCACGGACCCTCCACAGACACACGTGACCCTGGCCTTCACGGGAGATGTGCTGATACACGGGGGATTGAGCCGTGTTGCCGCCACGTATGGCCGGCCATATGACTTCCGACCCATGTTGGAGCAGGTGAGCGCCCTCATCTCGGGTGCCGACCTCGCCATCTGCCATCTCGAGGTGCCGTTGTCCCCCGACGACGACCACCTATCCAGCTACCCGAGGTTCAACGCACCGCGTCAGGTGGCAGATGCGTTGGCCTTTGCCGGGTTCGACGGCTGCTCGACTGCGTCGAATCATGCCTATGACGCCGGGCGAGATGGCGTCCTCGGGACGATCGGGATCCTCAGCGCCGCCGGTCTCGGACATGCCGGGACCGCAGACGGCCTCGCCAATGGCTGGCGAGCGACGATGTACGACTTGGGCGGTGTTCGCGTCGCCCATATCGCCGCCACCTATTGGCTCAACGGGATGAAGTTGCCGGACGACTCACCGTGGCTGGTGCAGAACCTCGATGTCGAAGAGGTGTTGGGTGTTGCTGCCGCTGCCAGGGCGAACGGCGCCGACCTGGTCGTGGTCTCGATGCATTGCTGCGTCGAATACCGCACGGCACCCACCGAGCGGCAGGTCGATATCGCCCATCAGCTGATCGCCTCGCCTTACGTCGATCTCGTCGTCGGCCACCACTCACATGTAGTCGGGCCGGTGGAGAAGGTCGGATCGAAGTACATCCTGTACGGTCTGGGAAACTTCCTGTCGGGTCAGCGTCAGATGCCCTCCCTCTCCGACGGCGTCGTCGTCTTCGCCCAGGCGTCGAAGAAGGCAGGCGGATGGTCTTTCGACTCGATCCAGGCCGTTCCGACGCTCGTGGAGCGCGGCACCTACCGGGTCAGAGAGGCGGATCCGGGAAGTGATTCGTATCAACGGACCATGGCGGCCCTGGCGTCGATGGGTACCCGGATCACCTGGTACCGACCCCGGGCACGGCTCTATGAGAGGGGCCGGCTGATCTAGAAGGGCTGTGGCCCGAGGCCGACGAGACGGGAGATCGCCTTCTCCCCGTCGACACCGGTCGGCGTTAGCTGGGCACGACCTGTGCCGTTGCCCGGGATCTCTATCTCCACCACCAGGGCCTTTCCGGCGACAGCCGTCCCGCGCAGTGTCTCCAGGCTGCCACGCCAACTTCCCTGCTCAGGGTCGGTGAGCAGAGTGGCCGATCCGGTGGTCAGGAGGATCCCGTCGTCACCGAGGATCCTGACCGGGCCTTGGAACGAGTCGGACATCAGCTCTCGTCCTCGAAGAGATGCTTGACCTGTGAGCGCAGCACGAGCTCGTGGCGGTAGGACCGGTGCACATCGGCGAGTCTCTGCTCCACCTCGTCTTCGAGGTCATCCATCTTGTCCCTGAGTCTGTCCAGTTTCCGCTTGAGCGTGCGGTTCTCTTCCTGAAGAGCGAGGACCCGGCGAACGCCTTCCAGATTCAGACCCTGACTGGTCAGTTCCTGGATCAGCTGGAGACGCTCGATGTCCTCCTGTGAGTAGCGGCGGGTGCCGCCAGGTGTTCGGAAGGGCTCCAGAAGGCCCTTTCTCTCATAGATCCGAAGCGTCTGCGGGTGCATGCCCGCCAGCTCGGCTGCAACCGAGATGACGAAGACGGCTCGGCCTGTATCGCTCATTTCGCCACCATCATCTCAGATGAGCCCGCACATCGTCGGTCTCCATCGCAGCGAGATCCTCGAGCAACTGCTTCTCCTCCTTCGACACCTTCGACGGGACAGCCACCTGCACCGTCACGAGAAGATCGCCGGTCCGCCCGCGATCGGGCGTCACTCCCTTGCCACGGACCCGAAACGTCTTACCCGAAGGCGTGCCCGCCGGCACCTTCAGCTTGACACCACCATTGAGAGTCGGGACCTCGATCTTCGTCCCGAGCACCGCCTCGCTGTAGGTGATCGGCACGGTCAGAGTCAGATCGGTCCCCTTCCGTCCGAAGGTGCCGCTCGGCGCCACCCGCACCTTCAGCAGAAGATCTCCGTTGGGGCCTCCGTTGCGGCCCGGGGCACCCTTGCCTCGGATCCTGAGGGTATTTCCGTTCTGAACCCCTGCCGGGATCCTCACCTTCACCTGGCGGTCACGGGTCTCGGTGCCGCTTCCGTGGCATACCTTGCATGGAGTCTCGATCAAACGGCCCGAGCCGCCGCATTGTGGGCACGGCTGGGAGAACGAGAAGAACCCTTGGTTCGATGCGACCGTCCCCCTGCCACCACAGGTAGGGCAGGTGGTGACACTCGTGCCCGGCTCTGCCCCACTCCCATGACAGTGGCTGCAGGTGGCGGCGCCCCGCACGGTCACGGCAGTGGTCATGCCTCTGACCGCGTCGTCGAACGAGATGCTGAGCTCCGCCTGAACGTCTGCGCCCTGGGTCGCCCGCGGCCCGGCGCTGCCGCTCGAGCCGAAGCCGAAGAGGTCGCCGAGCCCACCCATGCCACCGAGGAGATCGGAGAGATCCTCGACCCTGACTTGCTGACCACCGAATCCGCCAAATCCCCCGCCGGGCGCGCCGTATCCTGCATACCCGCCCGAGGACGCCACACGCCGCACCTGGTCGTATTCCTTGCGTTGCTCGGCGTTGGACAGGGTGGCATACGCCTCGGAGATCTCCTTGAACTTCTCCTCGGCTGCCTTGTCACCCTGATTCGCATCGGGATGATGTGTTTGCGCCAGTTTTCGGTAGGCCTTCTTGATCTCATCGGGGGTGGCCTCGCCACTCACCCCAAGGATCTTGTAGAAGTCCTTGTCAAGCCAGTCTCGGTTCACTGTCTCTCTTCCAACATCACCATGGCCGGGCGTAGCACTCGATCACGGAGCTTGTACCCGCGCCGGAGCTCATCGGAGACGACGAGATCGGTCTTTCCCGCGGGGGCGCCGACCGGTTCGTGGATCTCAGGGTCGAAGGGCTCACCGATGGACGGAACCACCTGGAGGCCCTCCCTCTCCAATGCCGTGAGCAACTGCTCGCGGGTGTTGATCATCCCGCTGAGTAATGATCTCTCGGCATCGGTGGCGGGGGTCGCGTTGAGGGCGGCGTCGAAGGAGTCGAGAACGGGCATCAGCTCGCGAACCACCCGCTCCGCGGCGCGATCGGTGATCATCGCCTGCTCACGGTTGGTGCGTTTCCGATAGTTGTCGAAGTCGGCGGCCACGCGACGCAGGTCGTCGAGGTAGCTGGTCGCCTCTGCCTGGGCAGTCTCCAGCTCGGAGCGCAGGAACTCGATTGCCTCGTCCTTGTCCTCGGGCAGCTCCAATCGTGTCCCGTGGCTCTCCACGCCGGTCACTTCCATTATCTCTGCGTCCACGATGTCAGGCTGTTGATCAGTCATGTGATGGCCCTCCGGCTGGGGAGACGGAGGACGAGGATCATTCCTCGTCCTCGTCCTCCACTATCTCGGCCTCGACCACATCGTCGTCGCCGGACTCGGAACCTGCGTCAGCCTGGGACGCCTGCTGGGCCGCCTGCTCGTAGAGTCGGGTGGCCATCGCCTGGCTCGCCTGGATCAGGCTGTCCATGCGGTTACGAATCTCCTGGGTATCGGCGGACTCGTCGGCGAGAGTCTCCTTGAGTGAGGCCAACTCGGACTCGACACCGGACTTCTCCTCGTCGGTCATGTTCTCTGCCTGCTCCTCGAGGAGCTTGTCGGTCTGATGGGCGAGTTGATCGGCCTGATTCCTGAGCTCGACCGCTTCCTTCTTCTTCGCGTCCTCCTCGGCGTAGGCCTCGGCGTCCTTGACCATGCGATCGATGTCCTCCTGGGCCAGCGCCGAGCCACCGGTGATGGTCATCGCCTGCTCCTTGCCCGTGGCCAGGTCCTTGGCGTTGACGTTGACGATTCCATTGGCGTCGATGTCGAATGTGACCTCGATCTGAGGAACACCCATCGGGGCCGGGGGAAGACCCGTCAACCGGAACTTGCCCAGGCTCTTGTTGTCGGCCACCATCGCCCGCTCACCCTGCAGGACATTGATCTCCACCTCCGGCTGATTGTTCTCGGCTGTGGTGAAGATCTCCGACCTCTTGGTGGGGATCGTTGTGTTCCGCTCGATCATCCGTGTCATGACGCCACCCTTCGTCTCGATGCCGAGGGTGAGTGGGGTCACGTCGAGAAGGAGGATGTCCTTGACATCACCCTTGAGCACACCGGCCTGGATGGCCGCACCTGCCGCCACGACTTCGTCCGGGTTGACCCCTCGATGCGGGTCTTTCTTGGTCAACTCCTTGACCAGCTCCTGAACGGCGGGCATACGTGTCGAGCCACCCACGAGGACCACGTGCTCGATCTCGCTGACCGGGATGCCGGAGTCCTTGAGGGCTTGTTCGAAGGGGCGCCTCGTCCTCTCCAGGAGATCCTCGGTGAGCTTCTGGAACTCGGATCGTGTCAGCTTTCGCTGGAGGTGCAGCGGCCCGGACGACGTTGCGGTGATGAATGGGAGGTTGACTTCGGTCTCCGAGACCGTGGACAACTCGATCTTGGCCTTCTCTGCCGCCTCCTTGAGACGCTGCAGAGCCATCCGGTCCTGGGAGAGATCGACGCCGTTGTCGTTCTTGAAACCCTCCACCAGCCAGTCGATGATCTTCTGGTCCCAGTCGTCACCACCGAGATGGGTGTCGCCCGAGGTCGACTTGACCTCGAATACGCCATCACCGATCTCGAGAACGGAGACGTCGAAGGTCCCGCCCCCCAGGTCGAAGACGAGGATGGTTCGGTCGGATTCCTTGTCGAGACCGTAGGCGAGCGAAGCCGCCGTGGGCTCGTTGATGATCCTGAGCACGTTGAGCCCGGCGATCTGCCCCGCTTCCTTGGTGGCCTGTCTCTGGGCGTCGTTGAAGTATGCCGGGACCGTGATCACGGCGTCCACGACTTTGTCCCCGAGAAAGGACTCCGCATCGCGCTTGAGCTTCATGAGTATGCGGGCCGAGATTTCTTGGGCGGTCAGCTTCTTGCCGTCGACCTCGATACTCCAGTCGGTGCCCATGTGTCGCTTCACCGAGCGAACCGTCTGATCCGGGTTGGTGATGGCCTGACGCTTGGCGACTTCGCCTACGAGCACTTCACCGTCCTTGAACGAGACGACGGACGGAGTGGTTCGTCCCCCTTCGGCGTTTGCGATCACCGTCGGGTCGCCGCCCTCGAGAACTGCGATCACGCTGTTGGTGGTACCGAGATCGATACCGACTGCACGTGGCATTTTCAGATTTCCTCCGATTCAAGTTTGAGTCTTACGAAATACTACAACTTGAGTCGGGTAGTGTCATATTTCCGATTTCTCGGAGACACTCAGCTCAGTGATTTGATGTATTCCACCAGGTCGTTGATCTCATCCTCGGTGAGCTGGTCCGAATACGTGGTGGGCATGACCGGATCGAATCCAGCCACGACCTGCGATCGCGGATCGACGATCGAGTTGAATAGGTAGGCGTCATCGGCCACCACCGACTCCCCGGACTCGAGCGGGCGGCTGGCCCCGGCCAGCCCTTTCCAAGTCGGCCCGGTCCCCTGAGTCCCGTCGATGTTGTGACATGCCTGACAGCCGGTGTTCGCCGCGACCGTGGCGCCGCGGGCGGCCGCCTCGGTGTCGAATGCGATGGGGCTCGTGGTCTCGGTGGTCCCACCCGCCACACTCCCACCGGTGAACAACCAGAGGCCGATGCCGAGTACCAGGGTGAGCCCGAGAGCCATCGCCCCTTCAGCCCAGTTTCTCATTGCTGGTGAACCGTAGACATGAGCGAGGCCAATCCTATGGTTTGGCGCTGATGTCGACGATCACGAGACGCCAGCTCATTGCCGGCAAATGGGGCTCGGGGCAAGCGCCGGCCACCGGTGGGCGCCGTATCATCGCATCGGAGTTGGGGACGCTGGGGCTCGGTGTGGGCGACACCGATCCGGTGCCGACGACAACGACGACGATTGCACCGCAAACGCCACCGCCGACCGACTCACCGCTGCTCCGTTGGGCCGCGGGTCTGGCCGTGATCGCCACCGCGATTGCTACGTGGAGGGCGAACAGGATGAAGGGAAACTGACATGGAGACGCTCGATCTGGTGATGCTGATACTCCGGCTCTGGATCGGTCTGGTGATGGTCATGCATGGGATCAACCACGGTCGGAGCCTGGATGGCACCGCCCGATGGCTGGCATCGAAGGGATTCGGCTCCGAGCAGATCAATGCCCGTCTCTCTGCCCTTTCCGAGATAGGTCTCGGTGCCTTGTTGATCGCAGGCTTCCTGACGGCATTCGCCGCAGCAGGAGTGGCGGCCACGATGCTGGTCGCCTTCTGGTCCGTTCATCGATTCTCGGGATTCTTCAACTTCAAACGGCCAGACGAGGGCTACGAATATGTGGCCACGGTCGCCGTCGTGGCGCTGGTGTTGGCCATCGCCGGCCCTGGTTCGGCTTCGGTCGATGCCGCCATCGGGTGGTCCGATGTCCTGGACGGGTGGGTCGGTGTCGCCATCTACGCAGGTGGCCTCGCCGCCGGTGTCGGCCAGCTGGCGATGTTCTGGCATCGACCCGCACAGAGCGGTCAGATGTGATCGACTTCCAGCGGCTGCCAACCGATTTCTCCCAGACCCGTGCATCGCTGCATCAGATCGCCTTCTTCGCATTGAGCCCTGCCCGCTATCGAGCCGTGGGCCGAATGGGTCTCCGGGCGACACCCGGCGGATTCGGCACGCCGCCATACGACGGTGTGGTCGATCGGGTGGAGGGAGGCCTCCTGGTCCATGAGACCACCGAGGGGGTGGCGACCGCGACGATCACGACGGTGCGGGACGCCTCACGGTTCTTCGGAGGGGAGTATCAGGTGGACTGGTTCACCGATTTCAAGGACCCACTCACCCCCACGGATCCCGATCGCCCCCTCCCGGTGGGTGACGCCGCCGCCCGGGCGTTGGCGAGTTGGTTCGAATTCGGATTCGACGTCCTCGGAGCCTGGGGGCGCCATGGTGATGAAGAAGACGAGGTGACTGAGGTGCAACTGTGGCCGGAGCACTTCGATCCCGCATTGGAGATGGGTGTCGAGGCGAGAGGGGGCCGGGCAAGCTACGGCTGCTCGCCCGGTGATCCCACTCACGACGAGCCATACGTCTACGTGGCGGCTTGGTCGCAAGTCGATCGCAGCAACGCGTTTTGGAACGACGGGAGCTTCAACGGGGCGAGTCTTGGGTTCGACGCCCTCTCATCGGCCTCCGACCCCGAGGCCCTCGTGCTGGAGTTCTTCGAAAGGGGTTACCGACTACTCGACCCCGACGGCGAGTAGGGAGCTGACCAGCCCCTTGGCTGCGGCACGGACCATGGTGACCGTGTCGTCATAGCCTTCGGATGGCCCACCCCAAGGATCCGGGATCTCGTCCTCGGTCGCATCGGGATCGTATGTGCGAAACAGCCTGATCTTGGCTCGCCCCTCCTTGCTGGGGGCGAGGGCGTTCAGGTCACGCAAATTGGTCCGATCCATGGCGAGGATCACATCGAATCGATCGAAATCCGCCGCAGTCACGACTCGAGCCCGACCACCGATGGCAAGCCCGACCCGCGCCCCGGCGGCGATCGATTCGGGGTGGGGGGGATCGCCAACATGCCAGGCCCCGGTGCCGGCCGAGTCGACCTCGACTGCAATTCCGAGGTCCTCGGCAGCCTGGGCGATGGCCGCCTCGGCCGCCGGAGACCTGCAGGTGTTACCCGCACAAACGGCGAGGATCCTCATGTCGCCTCTCCAGCCAGTCGCTCCATCGCCATTTCAACATAGGCGGGGTCGGTGTCGAAGCCGACGAAATGCCGATGTGTCCTCCTGGCGGCCACGGCCGTGGTCCCGGAGCCCATGAACGGATCGAGCACCAGGTCGTCTCGATAGGTGTAGAGCTCGATGAGACGACGTGGCAGATCGATCGGAAACGGTGCGGGATGACCGATCTTCCTGGCGCTCTCGGAGGCGATCTCCCACACGTCGAGTGTTGCCTCGAGGAACTCGTCGGTCTCGATCGTCGCCAGGTGGGGAAGCCCTTCGGCCTCACGGGCAGTCCTCTTGACGGCACGATCGAATCGCCCTTTGGAGGCGATGACGACCCTCTCGGTCACGTCGCGGAGAACCGGGTTCTGCGGAGATCGAAACGATCCCCAGGCACAACTTCCACCCGCCCCCCTGGCCTTTTGCCAGATGATCTCACCCCGCATCAGCATCCCGAGATCGTCCTGCAGCACGGAGATGACGTCCGCCGACAAGGATCGATAAGGCTTCCGGCCGAGATTGGCGACATTGACGGCCATTCGGCCCCCTGGCTCGAGCTTGTGAAGACAGGTGGCGAACACGTCACGCAACATCTCCAGATACTCCACATACGATGAGGGCACATGCCCGGCGGCCATATCGGTCTCGTATTCCTTGCCGGCGAAGTAGGGGGGCGACGTGACGATCAGCGCGACGGATCGATCGGCGACCTGGTCGTCGCCCATCTCGCGGGCGTCACCGACGAAGATCCGGTCGACGACGATCGGGGAGGACACCCGCTCGTCCGTCGAGATGGCCGGTGGGCCGAATCGCTCGTAGAACGGCGTCGAGTCGTGAGACTCCCTTCGTCCCGAGCCGAATTGTGAGGTGGCAGTCGCCGTTCGTCGCCTCGTCATCGTCCTGGAAGTTACCCACAGGTGGTCCTCGAACCGTGGATCGGGCCGTTTTCAGGTATGCTTGCAGTTGCAAGCACTTGCTACCTCCATCATATGACTGACATGCATCCCCCGGTGGCCCGGATCCGGCTTCGCGACGGCGGCGAAGCCGAATTGAGGCCAATCGTCCCCGAAGATCGCGCCTTGCTGATCACCGGTCTCGAGCACATGTCGGCGGAGAGTCGCTTTGCTCGCTTCGGTTCTGGCATCTCCCACCTGTCCGAGGCGGAGCTTCGCTATCTCACCGAGCTCGACCTGGTCAGCCATGTCGCCTGGGGGGCGCTGATCGACGATCAACCGGCCGGAGTCGGGCGATATGTCGCATCGGAGGAGCCGGGATGCGCCGAAATAGCGGTCGCCGTCGTCGACCGTCATCAGCGACGCGGTCTGGGGAGAGCTCTATTCGACTCTCTCGTCGCCTCGGCGAGGGCGAATGGCATCAAAACCCTGTGCTTCTCCATCCAACCCTCGAATCGCAGCGTGCTGAGGATGATCCGCGGCGTCGATGTCGTCCTCGACCAGACCGAGGGCATGGTGACCGGCCGCATGTCGGTGGACGACATCGGACCGGTGGCCAACGAAGAGCTGTACGCCGAGGTGCTGGCTCGATACCGGGCAGCCAAGGAAGATGGCGACAGGGGACGCTCCACCGGCGGTCAGTCCGACTCTTCGACCGGATCCAGTTCGAGTGATGCGGAGTTGATGCAATAGCGGAGACCGGTGGGTCGGGGACCATCATCGAACAGATGCCCCAGGTGCCCGCCACAATTGGCGCACTTCACCTCGGTCCTCACCATTCCGAAGGAATGATCTCGTGACTCCTCGATCTTGTCGGGGTCCAATGCCTGATAGAAGCTCGGCCAGCCCGAATGCGACTCGTACTTGGTGTCGCTGGAGAAGAGATCGGCTCCGCAACCCGCACATCGGTAGGTCCCGGCCTGCTTGGTGTCCCAGTACTTGCCGGTGAATGCACGCTCCGTGCCGGCCTGGCGGAGCACCTGGTACTGCTCGGGTGTCAGGCGCTCTCTCCACTCCTGGTCGGTATGAGGCATGTCGGTCCTCTGGTTCTCGCTCATCGATGACTCCTTTGTCGTGCCTGGTTCAGCGAATCTCGATCACTCATTGTTCCCGGTGCCGGATAAATGCAACAGCAAGCGCTCGACGAACACGCTCTGGGCTCGATTCAGCTTCGCTACCGCCTCTTCGGCGGTGTACCAATCGACACGATCGATCTCCGGATAGCGGCGCCCGTTCATCACGAAAGTGCCGGGCTCGAGTGTCGAAGGATCGAAGTCGGCCCGAACAGCCCAGGCGATCACCCGCTTTCTCGATTTGAGTGTCGTCTCCCCCAGTGAGATCCACGGCGGGGCGGGGGCGGGCCAACCAGTCTCTTCCTCGAACTCCCGAATGGCCGCAGCCTCATCGGCTTCGCCCGACTCGACCAATCCCTTCACGATCGACCACCAACCGTCATCCCGTCCGGAGAAGAAGGGACCACCCGGATGGGCGAGAAGCACCTGCAATTCTGTGGTCAGGCGGTAGGGGAGAAGACCCGCGGATCTCAACGCCCCCCACATTACGCTGAGCTGGTGACCGTCATTCAGCCCACCGAGGACACGTCGGTTGGAGTGGTCCTCCCGCTTCCCATGTTCCGACTCCTCCCCGGCGAGGCCCTCGGCCCGGGTCTCAAGCGACTCGGAATCTCCGAGGTCGACGCTGCCATCTCGGGTTTCTACGACGGCGAAGAGGTGTTTCGGGATGCCGTCCACTCGGCCCGCAAGTCGATGAAGCGGATCAGGGCGCTTCTCCGGCTGATTCGCTTCGAGATAGGCGAGCGGGCATACCGGTTCGAGAACCTCTGGATCCGAGACACGGCTCGTCTCATCGCTCCGGTGAGAGATGCGGCAGTGATGGTGGATGCGATCACGGAGATGCGTGGCATGTACGGGCCGATGCTGGCCGAGGGCACGTTCGAGGAGCTGGAAGAGAAGCTGGTCGTCCGTCGTGACCGAAGCGAGGAGCGGGCGATGGAGGATCCCGGTCTGCTGCCGGTCGTGGTAGCCAATTTGGAGCGCGCACGCTCACGATACGAGTCCTGGCCCACCGATCCCGAAGCCCGTCGACTGTACGGCTCCGGTATCAGAGACGACTACGAGGCGGTCAGGGCGGGTCTGCTCGGCACGTACCGTCGCGGGCGGCGCGAGATGGTCTCTGCCTATCAGTCGCCGTCACCGGCTCATTTCCATTTGTGGCGCAAGCGATCGAAATATCTGAAGCACCAGTTCGAGATCCTCACCAGGATCTGGCCCGAGATGATGATCGGTATGGCCATCACCCTCGATCGTGTGGCCGAGCTGCTGGGAAAGGATCACGACCTCGCCGAGCTTCTTCAGCTGGTCTCGGATCGACCTGACCTGTGCCCCGATCCTCTCGAGCGATCCCTGATCAATGCGCTTGCCCAGCAGCATCGCTCGGACCTGGAGACGGCGTCCAGGATCCTCGGGAGGAGGATCTTCGTCGAACACCCCGCAGCTCTGGACAAGAGGCTGGCCGCATACTGGGAATCGCTCGACATGGCACGGACCGTGGTGCTTCCCTCGCTCATCGCCTGATCTGGCGGGAATCCTCGGGGCCTCACAACGGTTGGTCGATGGTGAGACCGACTCGCGAGGGGTGTCCATTGCAATGAGTGATCAGGGAAGCATTCGTGTCGAATCGTGCGCCAAGCGGATCCGCGTGATGCTCGCCGGTGAGATCGTGGCCGACACC
The DNA here is from genome assembly GCA_049578105.1 of Acidimicrobiia bacterium. Lineage (GTDB taxonomy): Bacteria > Actinomycetota > Acidimicrobiia > Spongiisociales > ZC4RG35 > JARDZU01. Next base: position 14,790 of record JBAULI010000088.1, read on the forward strand.
CGATCCGCTCTCATGGTCTGGGAGGTTCCCTACTTCCCCACCTACTACTTCCCGGCCGGCGACGTGCGCACCGAGCTCCTGGTCGAGACCGGGGAGACCAAGAGATCACCGAGCCGCGGAGAGGCGACCCAGCTAGCCGTGAAGGCCGGGGAGGTCGAGGGCTCGGCCTACACATACCGCGCTCCCAAGATGGAGGAGCTGGCCGACCACATCGCCTTCGTTTGGAAGACCATGGATCATTGGTTCGAAGAGGACGAAGAGGTGTATGTACACGCACGCGACCCCTACACCCGAATCGACATCCTCCCGTCGAGTAGGCAGATCAGGGTCGAGATCGACGGAGTGACCGTGGCCGAGAGCGATCACGCCTCGCTGCTCTTCGAAACCGGGCTTCCCACCCGTTACTACCTCCCCAAGCTGGATGTGCGGATGAACCTGTTCCGCCCGACCGACCTGGCGACACACTGCCCCTACAAGGGATCGGCGCGCTATTGGTCGGCGACGATCGGGGAGAAGACCCACGACAACATCCTCTGGGGATACGACACCCCGCTCCCGGAGTCGCAGAAAGTGGCGGGAATGGTGGCGTTCTACAACGAGAAGGTGGACATCTACGTCGACGGTGTCCTCCAGGACCGGCCCAAGACGAAGTTCTCTTAGACCAAGTTCTCTTAAATCAACTTCTCTCAGATCCGGGCTCAGTCGATCTCGACGGCGAGCTCGATGATGTTGAAGGCGGCTCCCTGGGGATCGGAGATCCTGGCGATCACACCCACGCCTTCCGCCACCCGTGGCTCGATGACGATCGTGCCCCCGCCACTCTCGGTGGCGGTGATGGCCGTCGGCATGTCGGCGACCGCGAAGTACACGTTCCAGTGGTTGGGAATGTCGGGTCTCGGCTTGTTGCCGCCCCCGGCCACCTCCCTTCCCCCGATCCGGAACATCCGATATCCGTTTTCGGGCTCCACGTCGTATCCAAAGACACTTTGGTAGAAGGGTGCGACGGCATCGATGTCGTCGGTGATCAGCTCATTCCAATTCAGCCCGCCGTGCTCGTTGACGATCGCCGCGCCGAAGTGGCGACCCGCTTGCCATATCCCGAAGGTCGCCCCGGCCGGATCGCTGGCGATCGCCATCCGCCCCGCCTCCGCCACGTCCGCCGGGCCCATCGAGACATGCCCGCCGTGCTCCTCGATCGCATCGGCGATCCGGTTGGCGTCGTCTACCGCGAAGTACGAGGTCCACGATGGGGATGCCTCACCTTGCAGGGCCCCGATCCCGGCAGCCGCCAGCCCGTTGCGGTAGGCCATCGTGTAGGCGCCGGATCCGGTGTCCTCGTCCTGGTACTCCCATCCGAAAAGGGCGGCATAGAAAGACCTCGCTCCATCGACATCGGTGGTGCCGAGGTCCACCCACGATGGGATCCCCTCCGTGTACCCCTCTCTGGTGGGCATGTGAATCGCTCCTCGGTCGGTTGATAGAACTTACGCGCCGCCTCCGCCCGGCATGTCGGAAAGTCGGGCTAGGTTCCATTCCCTGGCGAAGATGGAGTAGGACATGTGTCACGACGGCGACTCGCACCCCCCTGTCGAGGGCCGACCTTCCGGCTTGGCCGGGCAGGAGGACATGACCCTGGTCGCAGCCGACGGCAATAGGCTCGCAGCGCATCTGGCGTTGGCAAAAGAGAAGCTGGGGCCCGGTGTGGTGATCCTTCCCGACGTCCGTGGCCTCTATCACTTCTATGAGGAGCTTGCGGTTCGATTCGCCGAGCACGGATACGACGCCCTTGCGATCGACTACTTCGGGCGAACCGCCGGTGTCGGCAAGAGGGATGACGAGTTTCCATACCGAGAACACGTGCCACTGACCACCCCGGAGGGTGTGGCGGCAGATACCAGGGCGGCGATGGAGCGGCTCAGGCGGGACAGCCCGGAGCGACCCATCTTCACGGTGGGATTCTGCTTCGGTGGCAGCAACTCATGGAATCAGGCTGCCGAGGGGCACGGACTGGCCGGCGCCATCGGCTTCTACGGCAATCCGAAACGCCCGCCACTCGCACCTATCGATCAAGTCGACGACTTCGAGTGCCCGATCCTGGGTCTGATGGGCGGCGAAGATCCCAGCATCCCGGTGGAAGTCGTCGATGAGTATCGGCAGGCCCTTTCCGATGCAGGTGTCGATGCCGAGCTGATCGTCTATCCGGGTGCCCCCCACTCGTTCTTCGATCGCAAACAGGCCGAATACTCCGATGCGGCATCAGATGCGTGGAGCCGAGCCCTGGCCTTCATCTCGCGCAACAGCTAAAGCTGCGACCACCAACCATGACGGGCGGGGACGGTGTCCCCTCGGGGACATGCCCTACAGCTGCCCGGTGTCGACCGCCGACCCCACAGCCTTCGTATATCCGGGGTCGTCATAACGGCTGAGGGCGAAAGCATCTGAATAGTCAGGCAGACCGGTCTCCCCTACGTGACGGGCGAGGAGATCAGCGGCGCCCACGGCGACCATGATCCCGAATCCGGACAGCCCGGCGATCAGAAAGTGGCCTTGGGGACCGGCGGGTCCGATCAGGGGCCGGTTCTCCGGCGTCTTGGTGTAATAGCCGCCATCCACAGTGGAATGCGGGAGGCGGTCGGCATAGCTGGATAGCCCGGGGACCATCGTGGTGAGCCCTCTCATCACCACCTCCGGGTATAGAGGGTCGTCGGGCAGGGGCCACGTCGGCTCACGTATGTCGTCGTGGTACTCCCAGAGAGCCAGCAGATAGGGCGAGTCGGCGCCGCCCTCCGGGCGTCCGTGGCAATAGATGGGCATCTCCCCGATCAGGTCGTCGCGCCCCTCCTCGGCCAGGCCGGACTTCTCCGCCTCGCTCCACGGCAAGAGTTGGGGGTCGCTCCAGATGAACATGGGCGCATCACGCGGGACGATCCCCAGGTGGTCGCGGTATGCGACCTTGAGATGCACCTCGGAGAACAGCGGCAAGTCGAGACCGACCATCGCACCGACGGCCGGGGCAAGCGGGCCGGCAGCGTTGACCACGATCCGGCTTGCGATCTCCGATCCGTCGGTGAGCGTGACGCCCTTGACCGCTCCCTGAACCACGTCGACTCCGGACACCTCGGCCTTGATGAGCACGGTCCCGTTGGAGCGCGCACGGTCGAGCATCCACGAGCCGAGTTGTTGCGCACTGAGCCATCCGGCGCGTCGGACGTGGATCGCCCCGACCGCGCCACTCGTGATGAACGGAAATCGTTCCGTCACCTCCTCGCCGCCAACCAGGATGTCTGCGCCTTCGGGAGCCCCGCTGTGACCCTCGACCGGGGAGGGCCGGTACGGGAGGGGCCCGGGATGGAAGCGAACCGGCCCGGCGCCCAACGTCGAGGTGTGATGTGCCTCCGTCACCATTCGCTGGAATCTGACCTCGTCTCCGGTGACGAACAGATATCCCCTTCGGTTCAGGCCGAACACATTTCCGGAGAGGGCCGCGAGCTCTTCGAGAATGTCGATGGACCGATTCATCAGCTGGATCATCGGTCGGTTCGGCCACCAGTTCCGATAACACTCGGTCGACTTGTCCGACGTCAGGCTCAAGGGTGGCCGAGGGTCGATCAGGGCGAGACTGTCGACGCCCGGGATCGAGCTGAGGCTGTGTGCGGCGCTGACACCCGCGATCCCGGCGCCGATCACCACTACGTCGAAGCTGCGTCTCAACTCATGTGGAGAGGTGATCACGGACTCTGGCGGCGATCGCCGCAGCGGTGAATCCGAACTTCTCGGCCAAGGCGGTGTCGGGTGCCGAGGCGCCGAATCGATCCACGCCGATCGTCAATCCGGTAGGCCCGACCATGCGATCCCAGCCAAAAGTCGATGCCGCCTCGATCGAGACCCGTGGGGCGTCACCGAGGACTCCTTGCCGGTAGGCGGCCTCCTGTGACTCGAACAACTCCCAGCAAGGGAGGCTCGCCACACCCGCCGAAATGCCCTGCGTTCCGAGGGTTTCGGCGGCCTCGAGGGCGACGTGCACCTCAGAGCCGGTGGCGAGCAGTGTCACGTCGCCACCATCCCGGATCCGATAGCCGCCTCGCGCGACACCGGCCGGATTCGACTCCAGGACCGGCACATCCTGACGTGTCAGGATGAGAGCGGTGGGGCCCTCGGCGCGATTCAATGCGATCTCCCAACAGGAAACGCTCTCGTTGGCATCCGCCGGGCGCATCACCCACAGGCCGGGCATCGCGCGAAGTGACGCCAGATGCTCGATGGGCTGATGGGTCGGCCCGTCCTCCCCGAGGAAGATGGAGTCATGGGTCCACACCCAGATCGATGGCGCCTCCATGAGCGCCGAGAGCCGAACGGCGGGCCTCATGTAGTCGCTGAAGACGAAGAAGGTGGCGCCATAGGGCCTGAGGCCTCCATGCACGGCCAGCCCGTTCGTCGCTGCCCCCATCGCATGCTCGCGGACTCCGTAGGGGATGTCTCTGGCGGCGCGATCCGTGGGGGAGTACCTCCGCTCTTTGTCGATCACCGTCTTGGTGGAGGCGACCAGGTCTGCCGCCCCACCGAGAAATCCTGGCACCTTCTCGGCTATCTCACCGAACAGCTTGCCCGATGACGAGCGGGTGGCGATCTCGGAGCCGACCTCGAATCCGGGGCCTTCCAAACTCACCGGCTCGGGTTCATGCAGCGCCCGCCACAGATCGCGGCGTTCCGCGGAGGCATCCTGCATACGGGCCTCCCAAGCGGCTCTTGCCGTCTTCCCGCTCCGCATCGCGTCGTTGAAGAACTCGTATACCGCCGGATCGACCAGAAACGCCGGCTCCACGGGGTATCCCATCGCCTCCTTGGTCAACCTGACCTCCTCGGCCCCCAGTGGCGATCCGTGAGAGGCAGCGGTGTCGTGTGCGTGCGGGGCGCCATTGGCGATGTGGGTGTGGCAAATGATCATCGACGGTCGGTCTTCGACGGCGATTGCGACTTCGAGCGCCTCGGCGACGGCCTCCCGGTCATGACCGTCGATCTCGAGTGTGTGCCATCCCTGGGCGCCGAATCGGGCGGGCACGTCTTCATTGAACGTGATGTCGGTCGACCCGTCGATCGAGATGTCGTTGTCGTCGTAGAGGTAGATGAGGCGACCCAGACCGAACCTCCCGGCCAACGAGCCTGCCTCGGCGCTGACACCTTCCATCAGGTCGCCGTCCGAGACGAAGCCGAAGGTTCGGTGGTCCACCAGCTCCTCTCCGAGACGGGCGCGGAGATGTGTCTCGGCGATGGCCATCCCCACCCCGGTGGCGAACCCCTGTCCCAGTGGCCCGGTGGTCATCTCGATACCAAGGGCATGGTTGATCTCAGGGTGACCAGCGGTGTGACTGCCCAGTTGCCTGAACCTCTTCAGCTCATCGAGACTCAGGGGGAAGCCGGACAGATGCAGCAACGAGTAGAGCAACATCGACCCGTGCCCGTTGGAGAGGACGAATCGGTCCCGGTCCGGCCATTCGGGGGCCTCCGGATCGACCCTCAGATACCGGCCCCACAAGACGACGGCGATGTCGGCCATCCCCATCGGCATCCCCGGGTGACCACTATTTGCTTTCTGCACCGCGTCCATGGCGAGTGCCTTGATCGTGTTGACGACGAGCTGCTCTGTTTCGTTTCCCATTGGATGGCGAGAGTACCCGGCGCCCGTCGGGACGCGTTCTGTGAACCTAAACCGGCCGGATCGGTCCAATTCCGTTCACAGACGCCCCCTTGCCTTTAGATCCGTCCAACTCGTCACGTCTGGCAAAGGCGCCCGTCGGGACGCGTTCTGTGAACCTAAACCGGCCGGATCGGTCCAATTCCGTTCACAGACGCGCCCTTGCCTGGAGATCCGTCCAACTCGTCACGTCTCGAATGGGACGGGCATGAGTTCGAAGATGTCGATGGCGAAGTCGCCGGTGTGGTCACTCAGATAGGGGTGGCCATCGGCGAGCTCTGCCGCCCTGGCCAGATCTTCGGCTTCCACGATCGAGTATCCACTCAAGGATATCGGTGGGGCGGTGGTCCCGTCATCGACAACCGAGATCCCGGGGCCAAACGGTGACCCCACGTCGGCCAGGGAATCGCCGACTCTTCCCATCCAGGTGCCCCATTTGGTCATCACTGCGGCAGCATCTTCGTCGGTCATCTCTGACGTGTCGGTCGCCTCGCCCTTGTAGACCATCATGTATCTGGGCACCATCTACCTCCCTCTATCGACGCCCACTCCATGAGAGTGGCGGCTAATTTAGTCGTGGCTATATCACTTGACTGTACCGGCCGAGTGTCAATATTTCAACATCGACTAAAATAGGTGGACAATGGACTCCCTACAGGTGATCGCCGAGCCCCGGCGTCGTCAGATACTCGCCATGATCTGGGACAAGGAGCTGCCTGTCGCCGAAATAGCTTCCGGGTTCGACCTGACCCTCGGCGCCGTCTCCCAACACCTGGCTGTCCTGCGCCAACACGAGCTCGTGGTTGTGCGCAAGGAGGGGAACCGCCGCTTCTATCGGGCGGATCGAGATGCGCTTGCTCCTTTTCGAGGTGTCTTGGAGACAATGTGGGCCGGTCGTCTCGAGGACCTCGCCGGGGAGGTGGAGCGATCGCTGAAAGCCCCGGAATGAGCGAAATCGTGGTGAGACAGCGAATCGACGCTCCACCCTCGGTCGTCTATCGGTTTCTGACCGAATCCGACAAGTGGGTTCGGTGGCAGGGCGAGGCAGCGATTCTCGATCCCCGGGTTGGAGGGGTCTTCTCGATGACCATGGGCGATGGCTCGACGGCTCGAGGGCGCTTCATCGAGTTGGTGGCCGACCGGCGCGTCGTATTCTCTTGGGGGTGGCTCGATCGGCCGGGAATCCCGCCGGGCTCCACGGTCGTCGACATCGAATTGATAGCCGACGGTGATGGCACGTTGGTCGTCTTGACCCACCGGTCGATGCCTCCCGACGAGGTCCGGCCACATGAGATGGGATGGGCTCATTACCTGCCACGGCTGGCGACTGCGGCCGAAGGAGGCTCCCCGACCCGCGACTCCGGGCCAGGTTGAACCAATCGGAGGGAGGCCCCGGTTCAGGCCGGTCGGCAGAGCCGGCAGGGACGGAAACCTGAGGCTCTGGCGGAGTCGACTGACGAGAAGCCGACGATGTTCGCCTCATTGGAGCGTCTCAGCGCATGACACGTGGGATGACAGAAGATGCCGGTGGTGGTGTTGGCCTGCACCCGCACCCTGTGTGCCGCCAGCTCCTCCAGGTGCGCCGGGTCGACCCCCTCCCGGTCGAGAAGCTCCCACTTGTTGTCCGGACCACCCAGGGAATACTCGCCGATCCTCCCGTCGGCCCTCACCACCCTGTGGCATGGGATGATCAGGGGAATCGGGTTGCGTGCCATGGTCGAGCCCACCGCCCGCGTCGCCCCAGGCCGGTTCACCTCCTTGGCCAGCCACCCATAGGGCCGAACCTCACCCTTGGGGATCGTGGCCGCCTTGCTGAGGACCGATGCCTGGAATGGAGTGACCGAGCGCAGATCGACCGGCAGCTTCCCCGGTGTGCCTGCTTCGATGGCATCGTCGATGTGTCGGCGCCAGGCCGATGGTGGCTCGGCCGGAAGCAGATGACGACCGTATCGGGAGAAGAACCTCCCCTCGAAGTCGCCGTCGGCCAGATCGACGGCCGAGACACCGCCCGGGTTGAAGGCCACCATCACCCTCCCCACCGGCGAGGCATGCAAGTCGTATCCATCGGCGAGACCGGTCCCGAGCGCGACCCCTTCGGAGATCCCGGTCGGCAATTCCCCTATCAGTCCTGCAAGTTGACTTTCGATGCTCATAGTTCCTGCTCCATGACTCTCTTCAGCTTTTCCAAGCCCCTGTGGATGTCGGCCTTGACCGTCCCTTCCGGTCGCTCCGTGATCGTCGAGATCTCGGCGATTCCGAGCCCCACCACGTGACGCAACACCACGGCGGTGCGCTGTGCTGGACTGAGTTGGGAGAAGCGGCGGTCCCAGGCCGTCACGTCCGGGCTCTCCGGATCGGTGGTGTGTGGCTCTCCCATTTCGACGAAAGTCGGTCGTCGCGACCTGCTGCGAAGATGGTTGCGCCCCAGGTTCAGGGCGATGGTCCACAGCCACGCCGCCAATTTCAGCTCTTCGAATCTGCCCTCGTCGAACTCACCGAGGGCGCGATATGCGCGGATGAATGTCTCCTGGGTCAGGTCCTCGGCCTCCTGGTGGTCGCCACACAGACGTCGCAGCCCCCAGTAGATGCCCGGCCCGGTTTCGTTGACGAGATCGGGAAACGCATCGTCCAGATCGACTGCGAGCGATTTGGTCAGGCTGTCCATCACCGAGAAGAACCCCGCCGGGGATGATCTGGTTGCACCGACGGCTTCGTACTTAGATATGAGATATGGACGCCACCGCGATCGAGGAGACCCTGGTAGCCGCCGAGAGAGCGGTGGCCGAGCATCGCCCGCTCGGCCCCACCGGTTTTTGGAAGGCAGTTGCCACGGTCAAGGGCGAGCCGACTCTGATCGCGTCGTTTGCCGATCGCATTGCCCGAATCGATCGGGCCGGATTCAAGGACTGGGCTTTGTTGGTCCTGCCTCTTTGGCTGGGCACGGTCCTGGCGGTGGGGGCAACCATGATCGGGTTGACCTTGGTGGCATGGGCGTACTCGCTCGACGGCTTCGCCGCGGCCGCCGCCTTCCTGGTCGGTTTCGGCATACTGCTCGTCTCCACTCACGGGTTGGCCCATCTGGTCGTCGGGATGTCCATGGGCATGAGGTTCACCCATTGGTTCATCGGAACGATCAAACAGCCCCAGCCCGGCGTGAAACTCGATTATGCGACATACCTTCGCGCTCCCGCCCGGAGCCGCGCCTGGATGCATGCCTCGGGTGCGATCGTGACCAAGATCATGCCGTTCGCCCTCCTGGGGGCTGCCATCGCGGCGAACCTGGATGTCTGGGTCATCGTGCTGGTCATCGTGACCGGGGTGGCGACAGTCGTCACGGACGTAGCGTGGTCGACGAGCGCCTCCGATTGGAAGAAGTACAAGAGGGAGATGAGCTTCGCTCACACCGAGCCCTGATCCTCCATGTTCGTTATGGAGCCGTCACTGCGATGCATCTCCTCGTGAGTCACCACCAGGTCCTCGAAACCGGGGGGATTCTCGACATCGATCCCAATGAGATGTCTTGTCACCGGGCCGCCCCCTCGATCGAAGCTTCGCGCCCGCGCCAGTAGGGAAGCGGACACGTCGTCGATCCGACGATGCTGCGCCAGGTGCTCCTCCCAGGATCCGAGTGCAAACATCTCCGTGAGCCGGCGTGGATCGGAGACGTTCCTGAGGAGACGCCATCGATAGGCGCCGGTGCGAAGCCGGACCAGGCGAACTTCGTTCATGGTGGCGGCGAACTCACCGAAGTCGGAGTCGTCGATGTTCCACGTGTTGAGAACGAGGACGGGACCGCCCTCAGGTGTCGTCTCATGCACCGGCTCCGGGCGATCCGCTGAGAATTCGGGCGACTCGACGTCGGCAAGGGAGGGGACATGGAATCGGGGGGACAACACCCCGAGAAGGGTCGCGCCGGCGCAGAGTATGACCATGGCCGAACCCGTTCCCACGGCGTCGGCAAGGACTCCCGAGAGGATGGCCCCGATGGGGACGATGCCCCCAAAGGAGAGGCTGTACATCGACATCGCCCTGCCTCTGATCCACTCGGGTGACATCAACTGAGCCGTCGCGTTGAGATTGGTCAATGTGAGGACCCAGAACACGCCACACAGGACCATGAAGACTCCGGTGACAGGGATGGCGGTGGCGAGGCCGACTCCGATGCCGGAGAGCCCGAACCCGGTGATGGTCAACATCTGCGAGCGTCCCTTGAAAACGTCGAGAAATCGTTGACGAATGAAGGCACCGACCAAGGCCCCGGCTCCCATTGCGCCGAGGAGTAGGCCCAAGGTGCCGGCATCGCCCCCGAGCGTCTCGGCGTGACCCGGCAAGACCGACTGGACTACCGAAGAGGTGATGGCAAAGAAAGACACCAGCAAGAGGAGACGTGCAAAGACGGGTGTGAATCGTGTGTATCGCAGACCCAGACCGATGGCGGTTGCGATGGATGCCGTCTGACGCTCCGGAGCGGCGACACTGCGTCGAACCATGATCAGGGCCACGATCACGAATCCGTAGGTGAGGGCGTTCAGGCCGAATCCCAGGGCCGGGCCGACCGTTGCCACCAGGACACCGCCTATTGCCGGGCCGATCGCCCTCGCCACGTTGAACGCCGCCGATTGGAGGGCGACTGCCGAGGCGATCATGCCGCGGGGCACCAGGTCGGGCAGCAGGGCGTTCCATGCCGGGAGGTTGAGGGCAACCCCGACGCCGAGGAGCAGGCCGAGACCCAGCAGGAGCCCGGGGTTGATCAGGCCGGTCGTGGTCAGCACTGCCATGGCCAGGGCCGAGACGCCCATGATCGTCTGGGCGGCGAGCATCAGCTTTGCCCTGTCGAACATGTCGGCCAGCGCACCTGCGGTGAGAGCGAGGAAGAGGAGTGGGAGCGTGGAGGAGGCGACCATCAACCCGACCCAGGTGTTGGAGCCCGTCAGCTCCAACATCAACCACGACCCGGCGACGCTCTGGATGAACGTCCCGACCGCCGACACGATCGACGAGATCCAGATGGTGCGAAACGAGTCGTAACGGAGGGGAGCGACCGCCGAGGTCATCTAAGGAGGGTAGAGCCGTTAGTTTCGGGT